>JAFYCC010000014.1 GCA_017539885.1 Oscillospiraceae bacterium | reverse complement strand
GTATATTCCCAGCGAGAGACATTATATTGTGCGGAAAGTGTCTCAGTAATGGAAGCGGTCGTCGTTTCGGCATCATCCGAACTGTGCGTAATCTCGAGATAAATCTCGGGATTGTCGGGGTTTTCCCAGACCGAGATGAACCGTTCACAGTCCGCTTCACTGTGTCGTACTAAATTCTCGTAGTCGTAGCCCATCTCAAAGCCAAGCGCGTCGTTCCGGATCGCCTCATAATGAACGGTCTGTTCCATTCCTTCGAGTGGGACAGTTCCCTCAAAGTGTTTTCCGGGCTGCAGAGCCAAATTGGATTCCGCCGCTGTGGCGGGAGCAGCTTCGGCGGCGTCAGTTGCGGCAACCGTTCCATCCGCTGCCTCCGTGCAGATCCGTGCCGTTCCTGTGATTTTGCTCTGCGCGATCACTTCGACCGTGTATTCGCCGGGTTCGGCGGTAAAGACTGCGCTGTCCCCACCGCTGACAGACGTTTCGTAGGCAGGTTCTTCGGGGAAATCGTCTGAGCCCAGTACGCCTGCCATGAAACGAAGGGAGAGCTTTCCACCCTTATCCATACCGGCAGCATCTATTACGACCTGCTCGTTTTCGCCTACGGTAAGATAACCAAGGCCCATGCTGTCTTTGGGACCGCGGTCTGCAGTGATGCTGATGCTGTTATCTTCATTTGTGCTCACTCCGAATACGGGCTTTTGTCCGCAGGCAGAAAGCAGGAGAACCATGGCAAGGAGCATCAGGGGCAGGCTTTTCTTCATTCTTTTCATCATATCATCTGTCCTATTCATCTTACTCAGAAGTTTGGCTTCCAAATAAAAAGGCCTTCGCCCAAAGCAATCTGCCTGATTAGTTCCATGAGTTGTGAATCCGGATTAAATACAGTCAAATGCGTGTCATCAGGTTCGGAAAGGATCATGCTTTCGCCTGTCATAATATAGAGATACCTTTTTTTCATCTCGTCGGCAATGTGCTCCGGTAACGGATTGACCACAGTTTCATCGCCTATTGATATGTCTCTATAGCAATTCAGTTTCAGAATTAGGTTGATATGCTTTTGTTTAATCTCTTCTACCCGATCGCCTTGCAAGAAATAATCTTCAACTGCAAAGTATTGTCCAGGACTGTCTTTAGGCACTTGTGACGGCAATATGTCAATAATCCGGTATGGGCATTGAAGCAGTTCTTCTACTGTTTTCATATCTTACCTCGTCAGGTCCCGATTTGTTTCACATTGTCATATCAGTTACAACTACTCAGTGATGCGCCAATACTGTATGTTCCAGGAAAATCTTCTTCACTCCAGGTACCATAGTAGTCCATTACAGAATTGTCACTTTCACAAGTCAGATATCCATTTCTGCTGACGGATCCCCATCAGTCGACGCCGTTATGCTTCATATCTCCTCAGGAGACGGAAGGTCTCGCTGTACAGATGCCGACGACCTGCGCTCAGCAGGTATTCAATATCCGCGCGAAGACGCGCCTGGCGGAAGAGTTCCACCAGAAACGGTGCATAATGCGTTCCTGCGCCCTCGATCACTTCCTGCTCATAATCGGCAAAGGCCTTTCCGCGATTGTAGCTGCGTCCCACGGTATCTGTCGCGGCGTCCAGGCAATCCGCCGCCAGAACAATATCTATGATGGTTTTGTAAGGGCTCTCAAAGGTGTTGAAGCCAACCGGGTATCCTCTGGAGCAATCGTACCAGAGATGGTGGCCCTTGATGACGTCGCAATACGCCCGGGTAGACTCGTGTTCCGCCGCTATTTTCGCACCGATGACCGGGTGATTCTTGATGATGGCGAACTCGTCGTCCAGCAGATTCCTGCCGTACATGGAGATGGTGTCGATGATGAACAGCTTGCCGATATCATGACACAGAGATGCGTGATAAGCGTAGTGAATGATCCGATCCCCGTTGGACAGAACTTCGTTGACATCCCCGCAGCCGGGAAAACCGATAAAAACATCCGGGTTGCTGTCCAGCAGATGCCGCGTCATACACTCCGCCAGCCGTGCGACCATGTTGATATGAATATAGGTGGGCGGGTGGATGGCGGCGAAGGCGCTGACGCAGAACTCCTCCATAGTCATGCCGTTGGGAACCTCTCTGAAATACATCGGGAGATTCGTGAAGCAGGTAACGCACTTCAGGTACACATCGCCGCTTTTGGGAATGTGATGGAAATAATCGAGCACCGATTTTTCGATCTCATAATACCGATCATAGTCCTCCTCGGTCAGCGGCAGATCCATCGTCTTCGCCATGCTCAGATAGGACGAGGGCGTATCAAGATTGGTATTGATCCCGGTAACAGAATAGTCATCGGCATCTCTCTGCTGATATGCTTTGTAGAATGCATCGCAGGCCTCCCGGACCGGGGTGATTCCCGCCTGTACGGAAGCCAAATAGCATAAATCCCGCTCATTCTCCTCATTTACGGCGTTCAGGATGCTCTCATTCGTACACTGCTTCAGGAAATTTAGCGCCTTTTGCGCGTAGTCAAATACATTAACTGCAACCTCCTTCGGAAGGATGGAATAGGCCAGAAAGCTGCCATAGTAATAAATTCTGAATTCGTAGGTCTCCCAGTCGTAATCGGGCAGTTGGTCTCTGTAAAACGGATCATCCAGAATATCTTCGGCGCGCTTGAGTATTTCCATGGGCTGCGCCCAATACTCAGGCGGCATGGGGGTAAGATTGTTTTCATAGAGCAGAACACCCATCAGGGAAAACCGCAGGGCGGTGCCCTTCGCCTCATCACTCAGCCCGGCAAAGGCATCTTTGTCCAGGTACGCAGCCAGTGCATCACGGTTCTCCAGGGCCTTTTCCCGCACACTGTCGACATCGTCGTTGATGTACCGGGTCAGTCCAGAAATGATGAGGTAGTCCCGATAGACCTTCTTGGCCATTGCGATGGCGCGGGCGCTGTCATCAATGCTCTCGTCGATCCATGCTTCATTCAGCAGCAGCAGGTCGTTGATCAGCTCCGAGAGATGCGCATCGACCTCTTCAATATTCGCATCCTGCACCAGCAGCTCCGCAAACATGGTCAATTGTGCGATTTTCTCCTCAGACAGCTTCTCCTTTGAAGCAAGTACAGGTTTGATGAGCGCGTCAATGACTTTGCGGTTTTCACTTGCCAGTTCGCCGATTCGAGAGAAATTTCGAATCAGGACCTGACTGTATTCTTCGGCGTCGGCAACTTCATTCAGATTGGGCGTCGACAGCAAGCGGATCTCCTTCATTCGCTCGACATATTCGCTGTAAACTTTCATCTGTTCCATGATTGTAATCTGCCCTTCTGCTGTTCTGCTTTCATCGGCGAGCCCACTCATCTGTGACAGTCTGATGGCCGGTAATAATTCGTCGTGTTCAAGAAACGTGTTCTCCACAACGCGCTGATGAATCTGGTCACGGATGTTGACGGAAAGCACTATGCTATTACCTCCGTGATCCGATGTTGAACTTGCCCATTAGCTTTCCACTATTATAGTAAAGGGCAAGTTAATGGGCAAGTATGATTTTTGAAAAATGTTTGATTGATGGTATACTCCCGAGTTTAACAGTAAAATACAAAAAGCCGGGAGTATCGTGGAACTTTTCCACACACTCCCGGCTTTCCTTGCGCTTTATGGCTGAAAAAGAGGCCGCTGCAAAACTCTCATTTTGCAACGGCCCCTTTTTCATGTCTCCTCGATTGATGGTGGAGATAAGCGGGATCGAACCGCTGACCTCTTGAATGCCATTCAAGCGCTCTCCCAGCTGAGCTATACCCCCAGATGGCGAGGAGATCAAATGCAATTTTCAAGGATGAATGCCGCAACATCAATGATCTTCGACTGATTCATACCTTTGCGTCTTTCAGACTGCGAGAGTCATTCTAGCAAATCATATCATGCTTGTCAAGTGAAAAATCGCAAATTGAAAAAATTCGGGGCGAAATGGATATAAAGGTCCATGGGAAAAGGACGACATTTTTCGAAAGAAATCGATGTTTTTTCGCTCAAATAGTGAAAAAAAGCGGAAACAGTATTGACATTCCCCTTTGTGGAAGGTTTATGCTGTTGACGTGAAGAGGTGACGAGCGTGAAGATCAATGAGATGGAACTTAGAAGCGGTATCACGAAAAAGAATATCCGCTTCTATGAGGATCAGGGACTGCTCTCGCCGCGGCGAGATGCCGCAAACGGCTACCGTGACTACGGCGAGGCGGAACTGGCCGTGCTGCTTCGAATCAAACTTCTGCGCAAGCTCGGCGTCCCTATCGGGGAAATCCGTCTGCTCGAAGACGGTTCACACACTGTCGGCGACGTTATGCGCCGTCACATTGTAAGCCTCGAGCGGGAGCAGCGGAATCTGGAGCAGGCGGCCGCCCTCTGCCGTGAGCTGCAAAACTTCGATAAGCCTGCTGCAGAACTGGATGCACAGGCCGTGCTCACCCGCATGGAGGAACTTGAGCGCGGCGGCACTGTATTCAGCAACGGTCAGAAAAAGGATGTAGGCGTACGCTTTGTCGCGCCGATCGTGGTGACAGTCGTGTTCGTACTGCTGATGGCTGCGATGAGCGGCCTGGTGCTGTGGGCGTACGCAGCATCGCCGGAGAATGCGCCGCCGCTGTGGGTGCTGCTCGCAATCGTGTTCATCTGCTCCGCGGTGGCCGTGGGCGTCGTGCTGGCAATGATCCAGCGTCTGCGAGAGATCATGAAAGGAGAACTCGACGATGCGAAGAACTACTGAGAAGAAATACACCGTGTTGTGCGCGGCGGCGGCGGCACTGCTGTTCGCCATGCTGCTGTTCGCCATGATTCTGGACGCGCTTGGACTGCGCGGCGGGGAGTGGATCGCGCTCGCACTTGGCGCAGCCTGTGTTTTGGCCGTGATTATCGGCGTTATCGCTGCCGCGGCGCAGCGTTTTCGCGAACTGGAAAGCGGAGAAGCAAAAGAAGCCGAGAAATACTGATTTGAACGGAGGAGAAAAAATGCTGCTGCTCAACATTGACCACATCCCTGGCAGAGAGATCGAGGCGCTTGGACTCGTCAAGGGTACCGTGGTGCAGTCGAAAAACTTCGGGAAGGATTTCATGGCCGGCATGAAGACCCTTGTCGGCGGCGAGATCAAAAGTTACACCGAGATGCTCACAGAGGCGCGCCAGATCGCAACCAAGCGTATGGTCGATGAGGCCGAGTCGCTCGGCGCAGACGCCGTCGTAAATGTACGATTCGGCTCGTCAGCAATCATGCAGGGGGCGGCCGAGGTCGTCGCCTACGGCACTGCGGTGCGATATCGCTGAACATGCAGAACAGCGCTCCGAAAGCAAATGAAATGCTTTCGGGGCGCTGTTCTTATTGTACGGTTCAGGCCTGCAGGGCCTCGTCGAGAGCGGCACGCAGCCTGTTATAGATCACCTCGTAGCTGTCACCCGGCGCACATTCGAAAAGTTTCCTGTCGCCGAGAAAGACGCTCGGTACATTGTAGTAGTCGAATCGATCGGCGATCTCCGGCGAACGGCTCTCCTCGATCCTCTCGATGGGAACGCGCGCGTAGTCCGGGTTTTCCGCCGCAATGGCCTCGAGCGCGCGCTTTGCCGCCTGACAGTAGGGACAGTGCGCAAGATAGAACAGTGTCAGTCCTTTCACTTTTTATCCCTGCCCTTCTTCCGGGAATGTGCCTTTGAAGCGCACGAACAGGAATTCCGTGTCGCTGTCCTGTAAGCTGGGAGGCGGCAGGTAGCGCAGCACGCCGGGCTCGTCGTCCGCCTGCGTCAGATAGAGGATCTGTTCACCGTCGAGCTGGTAGGCTGTCCAGTAATAGGTGCCGCACGAGTCCCCCTCGAGCAGGCGCGCAGGCAGGAAGCTCCAGTCTATGTAGTCGGAATAACCCCGTCGGATGGAGATCCGGTCCGGAACCTCGCCGTCGCCGTAGAGGTAGTCGAAAGTAAACTCGAAATAGGTCTCACTCGACTCGATGAAACAGTCGTGACCATAGGGGATGCGCAGAACGGCTCTCGGCTCTTCGGTGACGGGATCGATCCAGAACCAGTCGCCGTCGCAAAGGAAGGAGATCAGCTCGTCCTCATTGAGCGGGTAACAGCCTCGGCCCTCGGCATCCGCGTCGGATCCGTCGACCCAGCGCCGCGCAGCGTTGTCGAAAATGTGCAGCATACCGTTCTCGCCGACCCAAAGCTCTCCGTAGAGCGTATCCTTCGTGGCCATCAGGCGCATCGTAGGATACCACGGAAGATTGACTTTCACCGCGACGCGCTCACCTTTGTCCAGCACGCCGGAAGTGACGTTCTCACCGATATAGCGGTCAAGAAACATCGTGAGATAGTAGTCTGAGTCCTCGATGTCGCGGTCGGCACGGTCGACGCAATAGCGCACGCCGTCCTCCTGCGCGGTCAGAACCGCCCACACCCAGCTCGGCTCGTCGTACGGCATTTCCGGCGTATCGACGAACTCGATGATATCCATAGAGTCCGGTATATCCGTTTTCTCCTGAAAGTAGTCCACGGTCAGCAGAGTCGCACGAGGCACGTCCGCGCGCAGGTTGGAGATGTACTGCCACTGCCCGTCGCGGATTCGCAGCGTCATCACGAAGGGAACAGGAGCCCAGACGCGGTTGGCAAAGTCCGAGCGCTCATAGTACAGCCGGTAGATATCCCCGTCTGCTTCGGCTCCGGTGAGCTCGATGGGCATGAAGTTCGTGTCGCCGTGCGAGGTGAGCGCATAGCCGTCGGCCTCGGTCCATGTCGTCCAAAGCTGGTTTTCCGCCTCCGCATAGCTCGTGAGCGTCTTCTCCCAAACGAAATCACGCACCGCTGTATCGGCGATGCAGATGATCGGGCAGTCCCAGTCCTCATCCATGTACCTGTTAAACTCCTCGAGCGCTTCCTCGCTCGGCTCGCATTCGATGCCGGCCCCGTTATAGAGCACCTCATGCCAGTCAATCTGCTGCGGCCGTGAGAAAGTGCACTGGAAGAAGCCGTTCTCTTCCACGGTGTTGACACGATCATTCAGTGCGCGCAGTTCGCGAGCGGACAGCGCGGTTCCGTTGAAGTCGGCGCCGGGATCCTGCAGACGGCGGAAGATCTGTGTGCTGCCTCCGGGCGTGCTGTCCGGATATTGGAAAGAGAAAGAGAGCTCCAGTTCGTCTTCGCTGACGCGCGCAACGAGACACTCTCTTCCATATTCGTCTTCCGGGAGATTCAGAAACAGGCCGCCGGGCTCTTCGGTGATCGGGCAGTTGAGCTGCTCGACCGTCTCGAATCCATCCCGCATCTCAACAAGGTCGGCACGTGCGCAGTCGCGCACAACGAGCCAGCTCCTGCCGTCCGTGTCCGCGGCAAGGTGGAAATCGCCTTCGACCTCGGTGCTGTACAGTTCCCATACCCCGACCAGAGATGCAAGCGTTACGGGGGAGCTTTCAGGAGACGGTTCAGGGTCACCGGGCTTGACCGGCACCGGCGCGTCCGGCGTCACTGCCGGTGCCGGAGAAGGTACTGTGCTCGTCTTCGGAACAGGGGTCACCTGAGCAGGGGGCTTGTCTCCGCCGCCCGCACAGCCGCCCAGCAGCGCGGCGAGCAGCAGCACTGCCAGCAACAGTGACAGCTCTCGTTTCAAAGGAGAACTCATGATTCGGACACCTCTTTCTTTCCGTCTAAACGCGGCAGAGCCGGCTCGGCCTGCCGTAGTTTTTCTTTCGTCTCCGCGCGAACGGATTCTCGCAGAGCGGTAAGCACAGGGGAAAAACTTACGCGGTCATCCGCATAGTGCAGGTTCAACTCATATTCATGCGGTTCCCAGGTGGACAGATCGGACTCGTTGTGCTGCACAATCGCCTCGATACCATCAAGCGCTTTAAAAATTTTTGCCTCGAGAGTCTCTCGTGCGTCCATCTCCGCATAAAGCGCTGACAGATCGCTGCGAAGCGGATCAGGCAGGGAGGCGATCCATCCCGACAGCAGAGCCTCCTCGCGCTTTTCGTCCTGCAACGTCTTGACGAAGGTGGGAATGTCGCCGGTAAAGGCTTCTCCAAGGTCGTGAATCAGACACATTTGCACGACCCTGTCCATATCTGCCTCCGGGAACTCACTTTTGAGGAAAAAGGCGAGCAGCGCAAGACGCCAGCTGTGCTCCGCGACGCTCTCGTGACGTCCGCCGGAAGTATAACAGTGACGCGTCGTGTCCTTGAGCCTTTCTGCGACGTGCATCGCCGTGAGTAGTTCTTCAGCATTCACGTAACCGCCTCCCGAAACAGCTCTTACTGTCATTGTAGCACATCCGTTGACGAATTGCACCTGCGGATATATAATTCCACCAGATAAAAGAAAGGAGGCGCGGCCGTGGAGAGACAGGAGCGTCTGCTTGCAGAGCAGTATCATACGACCGGACAGTTCGGATCTCTCGACCGCGTATACAGACGTAACTGCGGTCCGACTGCGATCACGAATCTTATACTGACGCTGCTTGCACGGCGCGGGGAGACGCCTGATACCGCGCCGCCGAAGATCTTCAGCGCGGTCGCGGCTCTGGGACGCCGCCGCGCGTTTTATTTCAACATTGATCTCCTCGGCCGCTGGGGCGGTACCTCCGACCTGCTTTCGGGTGCGTATCTGCGCGCTGCACTGAAGAGATTCGGACTTGGCGGCGCGAGAGTGCATCCGCGTGAACGGCTGACCGGCAAAAGGCTGGAGGAAGCGCTTGGGCGGGGCAGCGTGCTGTATGTGCAGCTGCGGAGGCATCCGCGCTACGGAGATCACCATCTGCTCTGCTACGGAACGCAGACACGACTCACGCCCGGCAAGAGAGAGACGCTGCTGCGACTGGCAGACGGCTGGTCGGATTCACCGGTCTGGCTGCCGCTGAAAGGCCTGCGCCACGCACATTTCATCGAGATCGAGGACCAGGGAGGGAACAGTGGTGGATGAGCGCTTTTCCAGAACGGAGCGGCTCTTCGGCAAGGCTGCTATGGTCAGGCTGAAAAACGTGCGCGTGGCGGTGTTCGGACTCGGCGGCGTCGGCGGCTACGCTGTGGAGGCGCTTGCACGCAGCGGCGTTGGCGCGCTCGACCTCGTGGACGACGACGCTGTGAGCCTCACGAATTTAAACCGGCAGATCCTCGCCACGGAACATACGCTCGGAATGTCCAAAGTCGATGCCGCTGAGCAGCGCGTCCTGAGTATCAACCCGGAGTGCCGGGTGCGGAAATACAAGATGTTTTTTCTGCCGGAGACGGCTGAAATGTTCGACTTTGAACAGTACGATTACATTGTGGATGCAGTGGACACCGTTGCAGCGAAGATCGCGCTCGCTGAGCGCGCCAGCGCCAGCGGCGTTCCGATCATCTGCGCGATGGGAGCCGGGAACAAGATAGATCCTGCGGCATTCGAAGTTGCGGATCTGTCCGAGACGAGCGTCTGCCCGCTCGCGCGCGTGATGCGCAAAGAACTGAAAAAGCGCGGGATCGAGCATCTGAAGGTGGTCTACTCGCGCGAGAAGCCCCTTCGGCCGCTTGCCCCAGCCGGGGAAGAAAGCGGAGACCATCCCCGGAGAGACGTGCCGGCATCGAACGCTTTCGTGCCGGGAGTGGCAGGACTCATCCTTGCCGGGGAGGTCGTCATGGATCTCATCGGACGGGAAAACGGAGAGGAGTAAACGATATGGCAAGGATCTATACCTCGGCGGAGCAGCTTATCGGCAACACGCCTCTGCTCCGGCTCTGCAACCTGGAACACGCGCTGGGGCTGCGTGCGCAGCTGCTGGCCAAACTCGAATACCTCAACCCCGCGGGCTCGGTGAAGGATCGCGTTGCGAAAGCCATGCTGGACGACGCGGAAAAGACCGGAAGGCTCGTGCCGGGCAGCGTCATCATCGAGCCGACCTCCGGTAATACAGGCATCGGACTGGCTTCTGTCGCCGCCGCGCGCGGATACCGCGTGATCATTGTCATGCCGGACACCATGTCTGTAGAGCGTCGCATGCTTATGACCGCCTATGGCGCGGAGCTGGTGCTGTCCGATGGCGCAAAAGGCATGAGCGGCGCGATCGAAAAGGCTGAAATGCTGGCCGCCTCCATCGAGCACAGTTTTATTCCCGGACAGTTCGTCAACCCAGCCAACGCAGCAGCGCATCGCGAGACCACCGGCCCGGAGATCTGGCGTGACACGGACGGCGAGGTGGACATCTTCGTCGCGGGGGTCGGCACCGGAGGCACGCTCACAGGCGTGGGCGAATACCTCAAGGAGAAAAAGCCCGGCGTGCGGATCGTTGCGGTCGAGCCGACGCATTCGGCAGTGCTTTCCGGCGGAAAGCCAGGGCCTCACGGCCTGCAGGGCATTGGCGCGGGCTTCGTGCCGGAGGTCCTCAACACCGCCGTGTACGATGAGATCGTGCCCGTTTCGGAAGAGGATGCCTACAAACTGGCCCGCCTGCTGGGGAAGAAGGAGGGCGTGCTTGCGGGCATCTCCTCGGGAGCTGTGCTCTGGGCGGCTGCGGAACTGGCAAAGCGGGAGGAGAATGCAGGGAAGACGATCGTTGCATTGCTGCCCGACACCGGAGACCGATACCTCTCAACGCCGCTGTTCGCTGAATGACGGAAAACGGACCGACAGGGACATCGGCCCTGCCGGCAAAGCTTCGGCCATTTCTTCGCGGAAGACTGCCGTGTGATGCCGGACGGAAAGGAGACGGGCAAGATTGGATAAGCATGATTTTCTGGCCTATGCGCGTCGGCGTTTCGGCGCCGAGCCTGAGAATCCCTTCTCTGGCGACTTTGCCGGTTTCATTTTCCGTCACGGACATAACCGCAAATGGTTTGCCATCGGGATGGATGTCCCGCGCAGCAAGCTGGGACTGGAGGGCGAGGATACCGTACCCTTCGTATGCCTCAAATGCGGACCGCTTCTGAAGGGTTCGTTCATCGACAGACCCGGTATCGTGCCTGCCTGGCACTGCAACAAGACCAACTGGATCGGCGTGCTCCTCGACGGTACTGCCGAGGAGGAGACGATCCTGGAACTGCTGGAAATCAGCTACGACCTGACGAACGGGAAAGTGAGGAAGAAAAGTGACACAGATCGAACGGATCAAACACTTTGAGACGCTGCTTGATCGCCTGATCCTGATCAATGGCGAAATGGACAATGCGCTTGAGAATTTCCGCGCACAGCTGGAGCCTATGCGTGAACTGGACGCCTATTACGGCAGCGAGGAGTGGCGTCAGGATCTCGCAGATGACGAGGCGGGAAAGCTGCCCGCCGAGCTCAGGCGCGGCGTGCTCAGCGAGGACGGAGCCTACAATGCGCTGGCGGACTACCGCCGCCTGCTTGCCGAGATGCTCTACGCCGCCGCGGACGCGCTTTGAGACAGGAAGCGGGAAAAATACTCATGGGGAAGCGTGCCCGAGCCTGTGTCGGGCCGAGAAGCCGGCTGCGTTTCTGTGAGACGGAAGGAGCGTGAACGAGATGGCATCTGATCCGGGATACCTTCAGTTTATTCTCGACCAGCTCAACGGGGTGGAGGGCGTGTCCTGCAGGGCTATGATGGGGGAGTATCTGCTCTATATGGACGGCAGGCTCGTCGGAGGACTGTATGACGACCGCCTCCTTGTAAAAGATGTCCCTGCCGCGAGGGAAAAACTGCCTGCCGCACCTCATGAGATCCCGTACCCGGGCGCAAAGCCGATGCTGCTCGTGGAGGATGTGGACGACCGTAAGGCTTTGAAGGCGCTGTTTCAATACCTGGGAGAGTCGCTGCCCGTGCCAAAGAAACGGAAAGACGCACAATAAACAGCAGTACCGGAACCGCGCAGAGGCGCGTTTTCGCGCACAGCCGTACTCACAGGGAACTGGCGCCCGGCCTGCCGGAAAACCAGAGCAGAAGACAATTGCGTTAATTATTTGACGATTTTTCTTGACAATTAATTGACAATATGCTAAGATGGTCTCGAAAGGAAAGGGAGTCGTTCCCCCGGGATCCCGGGGGCGCGGGACCGTCAGAGCGGCGGTAAGAAAAATGCGATACCGCCCGGAAACGCGGAAATAAACCGATTATTTCAACGAGACTTTACCTGAGCCGGTATGGTCTCCTTTTTTATGCGGGAGGTGAAGAACGAAGTGAGCAGCCGGCTGAACAAGAAACAGTTTCCAACACGCGCATCAGGCGCAGAGAAAGGAGAAAACCATGATCGCTGTCGTTCTTGCAGCACTCGTTTTGATCGGCGGGATCATTACCGCCGCAAAGCTCCGTAAGGGCTTCATTGCCGCCATCACCGCGATCGTCGTCGTGGCACTGCTGCTTCTCGGCAGCGTGCGCACAGTGCCCGCCGGTCACACCGGCGTCGTGACGACCTTTGGCCGCGTGGAAAACTATACACTTGACTCCGGCGCACATCTGGTCGCGCCGTGGAAACAGGTCGTGCGCATGGACAACCGTGTGCAGAAGCATACCATCGAACTGCCCTGCTTCAGCTCGGACATCCAGGAGGTCAACGTCTCCTACACGGTAAACTATCAGATCCGCAAGGCTGACGCCATGACGCTGTTCTCCACGGTAGGCACCAGCTACTATGATGTCGTGATCGCCCCGAACATCGCCGAGAGCGTCAAGGTCGCTACGGCCCGCTACACCGCGGAGGCGCTGGTTGCCATGCGCGACAGCCTCGCCAGAGAGATCGAAGACATCCTCTCTGCCAAGCTTGCGGTCTACAACATCGAACTGGTCGGCACGAGCATCGAGAATATGGACTTTACTGACGTGTTCACCAACGCTGTCGAGGCCAAGCAGGTCGCCCAGCAGAATAAGCTGCGAGCACAGACTGAAGCCGAGCAGCGCGTCATCGAGAGTGAGGCGGCTGCCGAGATCAAAAAGATCGATGCCGATGCAGCCGCTTACGAAGTGCTCGCACGCGCTGAGGCGGAAGCAGAGGCAAACCGCATGATCTCCGAGTCCCTTACGCAGAACCTGATCGACTATACCTACGCCAACAGCTGGAACGGTCAGCTTCCCCGCATCGTGACCGGTGAAGGCGGCGGGCTGCTCATCAATGCCGGCGACCTGCTCGGAACCGGCGCGAGAGAGCCTCTGCCCGAGTCAGCAGACGGCGAATGATGAGAAGGAGGAAACCGATATGTATATCTATAAGACTGAAATCCTCTTCGTCGGTACAAAGTTCTGGTCCGACAAAGCCAACAGCCGCGATGCTGCCGAGTTAGACGAGCTGCTCAATCAGCGTTCGGCTGAGGGATGGGAACTGGCGACCTATGACTACATGGCTACGTCCTCGCAGATCAAGGGCGCGTTTATCGTAACTTTCCGCAGAGAAGTATAAAGAAACCACATAAAGATTTCACCCAGAGGCAAAAAGCCTCTGGGTGAAATCATTCCTGCATTTCTATGTCTCCGGCAGGGTCGTGATCAGGTCATACATCTCACGGTAGTCAGACTCGTCGCTGCCGCATAATACTTCAGCAAGCTGGCTGCGAAGGATCTTGTCGCTCAGATAGGAAGTGACGATAGGGGAGAAGTGCCTGCGTGCCTGCCCGGCAATCTCGTCGAAAAGAGACTCCGCGTTGCCGCTGAAATGATCGATCATATAGGCAGCGACGGCAGCCACGTCAGTCATCTGCCGGTAGGGCGAGGCCGTACGCACGTAATCTGACGGATATCCGCCCGCACCGCCGTACCGGGCATGGTGCCCGAGCGCGATATCCGCGTATATCGCGGTGGAAGGGCATCGCGCCAGGTCGTCGTGGCCGGCTACCGTATGCAGCCGCATCATCAATGACTCAGCCTCGAACAGTTCGCGTACGCTGCGCAGATGCTCAAGATCCGTCTTGAGCAGACCAAAGTCGTAATAAAGGGCACAGGCGTCGGCGTACTCGAGGATGGCCCTTTTCTTTTCGACCGGTTCCTTGAGGACTCGGAGAAAGTCGATGTCATCGAAAAAAGCCGGATCGTCCTTAAAAATGGCGTTCGCCAGGCATGTCATGAGCCTTCCCGCACGGCGTGAACGGATATAGTAGCGGCTGAACAGGCGGCGGATCAGCTGTTCGGTGACTGCACGATAGCTCTGCGCGCCGTCCGGATCGTAGTCGTAGTACTCCGAGAACACGAGAGTAACGTCATAGCGGAAAGCTTCATTGGACTGGTCAAGGGGGTAGCTCATGAGCGTGCGGAGCATCTTCCCATAGGCTTGCTCAAGGAAACGAAGACGCTTCTCGCGCTCCTTCATGAAAGGATTATCCTGGAGAAGCCTGCCGTAATAGATAGGCAACTGCACGTTGGCGTAGAGACCGGACACGTCAAACTGATCGCTTTTCGCACGCCTGATGAGCATCTCCATGCGGTCCAGTGTGGTCGGCAGATCTACAAAGCCGCATGTGTATTCCATCTCATAGTATGGCCAGAGCCAGCGCACGTTGGGTTCTGCCGAATTCTGCTCGGGCTTGAACACCTCGTAACAGGCGTCCAGAACCGCTGCGAGTTCCTCCTTGCTCAGACCGCCCTTGGACATGATGCTCCGGTTCGAGGACATCTGCTGCAGGGATTTCTGCAGGAAGGCATCCCAGGGCAGGCCGGGCGCGAGCGAACGGTAATAGTCGTCGCGCACGATCCGGAGGATGCGCGAGGTGATGGCGATGCGCCGCTTTTTGTCCTGTGCGCAGATAGCTACATTGGCAAGCGAGCGGATAACGTAGCCCTTGGTCTCCTCGCGATCGAACTCATCAAAGAACTTCAGGTAGGATCCGGCTTCGGTGAACACCATCTCGTTGCGGAAACGGAAGGCACGTACGTGTTCGTCGTCGACGCCCAGTACCATCCGGTCCTGATAGTACAGCCCCATGCCGAGCTTGTAGAGCTCCCGGATGACTCCGTCACGGTCGCGGCGGCTGCGGCAGAGACTGAGCAGAGAGTCGTGGATGAGGACATAGACGCCGCAGTCGAGATTGACTTTGCCGTCGAGAAGTTCGTCACCGAAAGCCACCAGCGCAGCGATATCCTCCGGCGAGGCGTTGAACAGATCGTCCAGCTGCGGAAACAGGAAACTGCTCAAAAGCGCGTTGTTGTCCCGCCGCAGCTGCTCGACGCGGTCGGCGGAGCGGTGCTGGAGTGCGTACCAGTTCCCGAAGTCGGAGGCGTCGACAGCATAGAAATCCCGCAGCGCCGCGATCTCCCGCGTATTGCTCACGTATTGCGCCTGATAAGGCAGCATTTCAGCGCCTCCTTTCCTCAAGAATGTGCCGTTTTCAGATGCGGCTGAGCACCTGTGTCAGCTTCTGAAGATCGACGGGCTTTGCTATGTGTCCGTCCATGCCCGATTCCCGCGCTTTGGCTACATCTTCGGCGAAAGCGTTGGCAGTCATGGCGTAGATCTTTACGGTCTTTGCATCCGCTCTGTCCGATGCGCGGATGCGCTGCGTGGCGGAATAGCCGTCCATCACCGGCATCTGCACATCCATCAGGATGAGATCGTAATAGCCCTCCGGCTTTCCGAAGAAGCTGTCGAGCGCAAGCTGCCCGTTCTCCGCCGCGTCGATTTCGGCGTTTGTCACGCTGAGCAGCTCCATGGCAATCTCGCGGTTGATTGCGTTGTCCTCCACAAGAAGCAAATGTTTACCGCGCAGGTCCAGCGTGGCAAGAACGAGGTTTTCACCGTCATTGCCCTGCAGGGCGCCGAGGAGGGCATCGACGAGAGATTTGCGGAAGAAGGGCGTCGGGATAAAACGCTCGATTCCGCAGCGGTTGGCGCGATACTCGATCTCATCCCAGTTCTGCTCACCTGCGAGGAGAATCGGAAGCCGCGGATTCGAGCCGTGGATGTATTCGGCCAGTTCGAACACGCCGGCCGACTCAGTCTGTTCCTTTCCCAGGATGACCGCGTCAAAGCGCTCACCGCGGAATTCGGCGTCAGTGAGCGCGGCGATCGCTTCAGGAGAGGAACCGACGAGCGAGTAGGGGATAGAAAACTCATCAAGGCAGCTCATAAAGGCGGCACGCTGTTCCTCATCCGCCTCGACGATCAGGAAGCGGCGCTCGCGCAGGGCGGCGGCATCCACTCCGTCCGGCTCGTAGCGCAGCGGCATGCGTACCGTGACAAGCGTTCCCTCGCCGGGCTTGCTTTCTATATCGATCGTGCCGGTCATGGCGTCGATGAGGCTCTTGACGATGCTCATGCCCAGGCCCGTGCCCTCCACGCCGGAAAGGGTCGTCGTGCTCTCACGCTCAAAGGGATCGAAGATGCGCCGCAGGAACTCCTCGTCCATGCCTACGCCGTTGTCACGGCAGCGGAAGGTGAGCTGGCAGCGCTCGGATAGTCTGCGCTGTTCGACGGAGACATCAATGCGTCCGCCTTCGTTCGTATACTTGACGGAGTTGCTGATGATATTCACGAATATCTGCCGCAGACGCGTGGGGTCCCCGTACAGGCTCTCAGAGACGATCTCCCCGACCTGGAAATGGAACGCGTGTTTTCGCTGGGCAGCCTGCGGTCGTACGATGACCAGTGTGTCATGCAGCAGATCGCTCAGCGAGAACGGCTCCTCGGTCAGATCGAGCCTGCCCGAGTTGATGCGCGACATATCCAGGACCTCGTTAATCAGATTCATCAGATGAGCGCTGGCGGTCTCGATCTTGCTCAGAGAATCCGCCACGCGGGATTTTTCATCGATGTGGCTTTTGGCGAGAGCGGTCATACCGATGATGGCGTTCATTGGCGTGCGGATGTCGTGAGACATGCTGCTGAGAAAGTTCTCCTTGGCGGCATTGGCTGCCTGCGCCTCCTGAAGGCTGCGCTGCAGCTGCGCGTTTACGTCCAGCAGCTCATCGCGGCCGGAGATCCAGAGCTCCGTGCCGTCGGAGAGCGTGACCTTTTTCGTTATGTCGCAGGGGTCGAAACCTGCGCTTTGGGCGAGTATGCGCTTCTTCTCGCCGGAGAGGCTGATCACCGCGTATGCTCTGGGCATGGGACACGCTCCTTCCGTTGTTGCCGCGCTGTTGTACTGACATTATATTTTACCACGGGCGCGGCGGCAAGACAATGCTTTTCCTTATCTTCACCGCGGCGGGCTGGCTTCCCCCGGAAGCCGGGCGGAAAAATTTGAACTGCGTCGCAGAGAAAAGAACGGAGAGACAGCGCATCGGTCATACCGCCGCGCTGTCTCTCCGTTTCGCATCATTCAAGATTTGCAAGGCCCTCGTACAGTTCATTGAAGGATTTCTGCCTATCACAGCGTCCGTAGGAGAGAACTTTGTTTTCGCCGAATTCCAGAAGAAAGCACTTGGCCAGTTCCTCCACTGTCTGTTCCAGCGTCATAAAGAACGTGCGGTAAGCCAGATCATGTCCCCGCGTGCCTTCCTCATAACCGCTTTGGATCAGTGATTCCGTGAACTGGTCGAGTGGATAGAGCTTGATATGCAGCAGCTCATGTACGATCACTTCCTCCAGATTTTCCTGCTTCGGATTTGCGGCGTTGAGGAGCAGAATCGCCTTGCGGTCATCGCAGTCAAGCTTGAAATCTCCTGTCTTCGGCCAGGCAGGGTCATCCACCAGCTCTAGCTTCACATCCCAGTCAGGGGTGATGCGCAACTTTCCGCACCAGCGTTCGAAAAGGGCTGTCAGATCATCGCGAGTCATGTCACTGTCCCCCGAGCAGACTCTGGTCATATGCGAACAGAGCCTCGTTGATCTGCAGGACGTCGTAGACTCCGTTTCGAATGAAATACTCCACGATCAGGTCAAACTTGCTGCTGTGCGAGAGCGCAAAGCCGGCCTTCTTAAGCATGTCTTTCGTCTCCGTGAGCGGCAGTTCCAAAGCGACGGCAAAGGCGATGGCGGTCGGCTTGCTTGGCTTGTAAAGTGGGTTGCTTCGGATCCTCGAGAACAGCCTGCGGTCGACGTTCGCTTTTCTGTAGCACTGTGCGTCCGTCATGCCCGATTCGTCGATCTTGCGCAGGAGCATCTGCTGAAAGCTCTCGTCGATCTGCCCGACGAAATCGTCAAGATCCGAAGGATTCGGCGCCTGGGCAGGACGTGCTCCGGCTCCATTGCCGGATGACGGACACGATTCGGCAAAGGAATAGGTTTCGATCGATTCGTCTCTTAAAACTGATTCTCTGGCAGCCCTCCGTCTCAGCCTTTCCCGATGACGATCTGTGTGTGTGTCGACGTAGTTCTCATCGATGAAACTTTGAATGCCGCTGAAGAGTTTACTGCCGATCCTGAATGCGCCGTGCCCGAAAACAATGAGGTATACGAGCATATCCGCCTCGCACTGCGCGAGGAAGGCGCCGATCGTGTCCACCGCGACACGGATCGCCTGGTCTTTCGGATAGCCGTAAGCGCCTGAAGAGATGAGCGGAAAAGCCACGCTCTCACAGTTGAGCGAGAGAGCGAGGGAAAGAGAGTTGCGGTAGCAGTTGGCAAGCAGTTCCTGTTCTCCATGGCTGCCGCCGTTCCAGATCGGGCCTACGGTGTGGATGACATATTTGCAGGGGAGTGAGTAACCCTTCGTGGCTTTCGCCTCACCGGTGCGGCAGCCGCCGAGCGTGCGGCACTCGGCGAGAAGTCCGGGCCCCGCGGCGCGGTGGATCGCCCCGTCCACGCCGCCTCCGCCGAGCAGGCTGCTGTTGGCCGCGTTGACGATGGCGTCACATTCTATCTTGGTGATATCCTGTCGGATGATCTGCAGCGGCATAAAAGCACCTCGCTTTTCGTTTCTGCATTAAGTATACGGCAGGTAAGACGCGAATGCAAGCGGGAGACGCATACGGCGCTTCCCCTCCGCCGCGTCTCCCGCTGAGATGCGTAAGACTCAGCCTTTCTTCCTGCTCTCGAAGTCCTCACTGACCGGCCTGGCCCAGCCGGCACCGAGCTCGCGTTTGCAGCGGATGCTGCCAACGGCCGCGGAGACTGCCTCATACACCAGCTCTGTGCCCCGTCTGTCCGCGTGATAGTTGACCGCGCGATCTCCGCCGATGCCGTATCGCGCCGCTGTCTGCACCGCGTCAATGTTCGCCGCGAGGAACAGGAACTCCCAGCCGTACTTTTCCTTCTGCCGTTCGATCATCTTCCTGACCTGCTCGGCGCTGTAGCGGCGGGAGGCGTTTTCCATGCCGTCCGTGGTGATGACGAAGACCGTGTGCTCGGGCACGTCCTCCCGCCGGGCGTACTTGTGGATGTTGCCGATGTGGTGGATCGCGCCGCCGAGCGCGTCGAGAAGCGCCGTGCAGCCGCGCACGCTGTAGTCCTTCTCAGTCATGTCCGGCACCTCGTCGAGAGGGACGCGGTCGTGCAGCACCATGCTCTCGTTGTCGAAGAGAACCGTCGAGACGAGGCACTCGCCCGGCTCTTTTTTCTGCTTTGCGAGCATAGAGTTGAAGCCGCCGATGGTGTCGCCCTCCAGCCCCGACATGGAGCCGCTGCGGTCAAGGATGAAGACCAGTTCCGTAATGTTGTTCTCCATAAGAAAAAACCTCCTTTTGAGCTTGTGAGCCCATTATAGGAGGTTTTTGTTCCGGAAAGGTCGCCTGTGAGGCGACAATTCGGAAACAACGAATCGCCGAGCCTCAGTCGCGCTCGAGCTTCTTGATCAGCTTGGCGGGAACACCGCCGACAAGACTGTCCGAGGGCACGTCCTTGGTGACTACCGCACCTGCTGCTATGATGACATTGTCGCCGATCGTGACGCCGGAAAGGATCGTCACATTTGCGCCGATCCACACGTCGTCGCCGATCGTGACGGGTCTGGCAGTGCAGATGCCTGCGGCGCGTCTCTTCGGCGTAAATGCGTGGTTGACTGTCGTGATGACCGTGCCCGGCGCGATCAGAGCGTTGTCGCCGATGCGAACCTTGGCCCGGTCCAGAATGGACACGTTATAGTTTGCCATGAAGTTATTGCCGACGCTGATGTTTTTGCCGTCGTCGCAGTGGAAGCCGTGCATGACGCGCGGGTCGGTGCCAGCCTGTCCGAAAAGCTCGCGGAGTACGGCCTCACGCGCGGCCTTATCCGACACGGGAATCGCCTCAAGCCTGTCACAGAGCGCAGCGGCGCGGTGTTTGCGCGCGGAGAGCTCGGGGGCCGTGTAGTCGTATTCGAGGCCTGCTTCCAGCTTTTCCAGTTCCGTCATTGTTCTCTCTCTCCCTCCGGCCCCGCGTTTGCCGCGCGGGTCAGTTTTTTGATCCATTTATAGCTTCGGAAACGGATGAATGTCGGGATGCCCTTGAAGAGCTGGTCGCTCTGAATGACCATCACGACCGCCGCGACCGGCCATTTCCAGACGAAAGCGCTCAGAAAGCTCAGCGGCATGACGATCGCCCAGGTGGAAATGATATTCATATACATTGTGAATTTTGCGTCGCCGCCGCCGCGGATGACACCCATGCTGACGGGCATCTGATAACTCATCCCTACCATCACAACGCTCATCACGATGATCAGAGTGTCCGCAAGTGAGAGCGCCTCAGGCGTCAGACGGTAGAGCGTCAGCAGCGGCGTTCGCAGCACGAGCAGAAGCAGCCCCAGCGCCGTTCCGATGGCAACACTCAGCACGGAAAGGGTACGGCCGTCCGAGCGGACGCGGACCATATCCCCGCATCCGACTGCCTTGCCGATCATTACTGCGCAGGCTGAACTCATTGCCTGTACGATCACTTTCAGATACTGATAGAAGGTGGAAGATACAGAGTTGGCCGCGATCGCATCCGAACTGAGGTGACCGATGATGGCTGACTGCATCGGCACGGATACCGCCCAGAGGATCTGTGAGAGCATGACCGGGATCTCGACCTTCACGTAGTCGTGCCGCAACTGCCGGTCCGGCCGGAGGAAGTTTTCGGAGAAGAGACGAAGCCGCTTGTCCACCCTCAGCATGTAAAACAGTACGATCAGCAGCTCTGCGGCGCGGGCGGTAAGAGTGCCGATGGCAGCCCCGCGTATGCCCAGCTCCGGAAAGCCGAAACGGCCGTAGATGAGGGTAAAGTTGATTGCGACGTTGATGACGAGCGACACGATCGAGATGATGAAAGAGATGCGTACGACCTCGACGCTGCGAAGCGAGGCGACGAGTACGCTCGTGATCATAAACAGCAGGAAGGTATACTTGAGCAGGCGCAGGTATTCGCAGCCTGCCGTGAGAATCTCGGCATCTGTAGTGAAAAGACCGATCAGCTGGCGCGGAAAAAGCGCGCAGACGAGCACGATGACCGCACCCAGCATGAACGCGAGCTTCAGGGCGATCCCTGTGAGCGTACGGATGGGACTCAGGCGCTTCTGCCCCCAGTACTGCGCGGCGAGCACGACCAGCGCCTCGCCCACGCCGATGGACAGCTGCTGCACTACGAAAAAGACCTGATTGACAGTGGACGCGCCGGAGAGAGCCGCCTGATCATAGCTGCCGAGCATGATGTTGTCAGCCATGTTGACGCTGTATGCGACAAGATTCTGCAGCGCGATCGTCAGAAGGATAGGGAAGAGAGCCTTGTAAAAGCTCTTGTCGCGGGTGAAAAACGATTCTTTAGAGGACAAGGTAAGGACCTCCGAAACGGGAATGGGAAACAGGCGGCTTCAGGCGGAAAAACTCTTATCGCCGGCGAGAGCAAAGATCAGATCCGGGATCGCCCATCCCCGGACGCGTTTGTAGCGCGAGTCCGGGTCATCGCCGCGGCCGAGCAGAGGCGCGCCGGTTGCTGAATTGTCGGAAACGAGCAGCAGCGCAGCCGCGGGAACCTCGAATAAGGAAGCCAGCTTGAAGAATGTCCCGGTCTCCATCTCGATCAGCTGCGCGCCGGTGGCTCTGATCTCGTCCAGATGCGAGTATTCCAGGGCAATGGAATCCGTGCAGAAAACCCTGGCGCGTTTCATGACGTAGCCGAGCCCCGCTGCGGTCGAAACGGCTTTTTCGACCGATGCTTCGGGAGGGCGGATCTCGGAGAATGGAGTGAAAGGCGTGAGCCTTTCGTCCAGATAGTGATCGGAGTATACGCCGGAAATGCAAAGCTCCGGCGTACAGAGGTCGCCGACCTCGAAGCCCTCGACCAGCCCGCCGACCGCACCGCCGAAGATCAGCTTATTGAAACGAAGCTCTCCGCAAATGACACCGTGGTCGATCAGGTTGCAAGCGCCGGAGGCGGTCTGCGCCCACGCGACTTTCAATCCGCCTTTTTCCAGAAGAAATCCGGAAAAATAGGCGTGCTGCGTCAGCTGCGTGACGCGCACGGCAGGGTCCAGCACGGTCTTTGTCGGCTTCCAGCCAGGCGCAAGGACGAGCGCGTCGTACGTCACGTCAGGATCGAAGCCGAGGCATTCCGTGCTCATGACGCCGCAGTTATAGCGCTTCATTGCCGACAGAACGGCTTCCAGTCTCGGATTCATGCCGGACGCTCCCTTCTGTCCGAGGCGACCTGCCGCAGAAAGGCAAAAATCATCAGAACGTAACAGACCGTTTTCGGCAGCATCAGCATGCCGAGCATCGGTACGAGGCTCGCCGCGACAGCCACGGGAATGTAGAACAGGAACGAGAGCGTGATATAGATCCAGACGCGGCACAGAGCTGCCGAACGTTTACGGGCGCGGTAATACAGGACCACGATGCACGCGCCAAGCGCGACAAAGGGTATGTTGCGCAGTACGCCCCAGAACACGTCGCCGCCGTTTTCCAGCCATCGGTTCTGCGGAAAGAGACAAAGCGCCGCGCGCAGCACAGCCAGTATCCATACGACCGACGTCTGCTTCCTGTTTTCATGCGCGCCGTACTGACGCAGCCAGACGTAATAGAGCAGCACATAGAAGACTGTCATTGTCAGAGAGGTCACGAGTTTTCCGAGCCCGAGCGCCGCCGTAAAGTCGCCTGGTGCGAAATAGTTGAGCACGCGCGGTACGAGGTGAAACGCGTCCCCCAGTCCGAGTATCAGCGCGGCGAGGCCCATAAGGCGGTGTGCCGGGCGCGTCTGACGCCGGAGGATCACGATCCCTGAAACGATCGTAAACAGAAGATAAAGAATGTCAAATGCCGATTCGCCGTATTTCACAGGTACCTCCTTGCCCGAACGCTTGCCGGGTAGTATAATGACAGAAACGAAACATACGGAGGTCGCTCCGATGCAAACGGAAAAAGAACTGTAT
This sequence comes from Oscillospiraceae bacterium, assembly GCA_017539885.1. Next base: position 12,550 of record JAFYCC010000014.1, on the reverse strand, counting down.
GAGTGTCACGGCCATCTGCTGATGGACGGAGTCGATTTTAAAGCTGCGCGTGCCAGACACCTTGACGGACCGAACCGCTCGATCGTCGAAGAGGAGCTGGCTTCTCTCGCTGCGCGGGGCGTGAAATATTACCGCGACGGAGGAGATGCCCAGGGCGTATCGCTTCTGGGGCGGAGGCTCGCGCCGGACTACGGGATCGAATTCGCGACGCCGGGCTTCGCCATCCACCGTGAAGGCCTGTACGGGGGCCTCGTCGGGCGCGGCTATTCGGACCTGGCCGGTTACCGCGGGCTGCTCAGGGATCTGCGCGAGGCGGGCGGAGATTTCGTCAAGATCATGGTTTCGGGCATGATCACGTTTCGGTCATACGGCGAGACCTCCTGCGAGCATCTTCCGGCAGAGGAGATCGTTGAGCTCATCCGTATAGCCCACGGCGAGGGTTTTGCCGTCATGCTGCACGTCAACGGAGACGATGCGATCCGTGCCGTTATCGGCGCGGGCGGGGACAGTATCGAGCACGGCTACTTTATGCGGGAAGAAACTCTTTCACAGCTCGCGGAGTCCGAGACCGTCTGGGTGCCGACTCTTGCTGCGGTGGCGGCCTTCATCGGCCGGAAAGGCTTCGATGAGTCTGTCGCGCGGGAGACCGTTGAAAAACAGAAGGCCGCGCTGAAATTCGCCGCCGATCGGGGCGCGAGCATCGCCGCCGGTTCAGATTCGGGCGCGGTGGGCGTTCCGCACGGGCCGGGTACGGAGACGGAATACCGACTGCTAGCCGAGGCCGGGCTCAAGCCTGAAAGCGTCCGCGCGGGCAGCGAAGCGATCCGTCTGCGCTTCAGGCGTCCGGCGTAAGCCGGGCTTTCCACTCGGATTCCCTGAAGCCGATCAGAACGCAGTCCTCAGTCACAAGGACGGGACGCTTTACAAGCATGCCGTCCGAGGCCAGCAGATCGATCTGCTCGGTTTCGGTCAGATTCGGGAGCCTTGCCGAGAGGCCGAGCTCCTTATACTTGAGGCCGCTCGTGTTGATGAACCTCTTGAGCGGAAGGCCGCTTTTCTTATACCAGACCCTCAGCTCTTCGGCTGTGGGTCTGTTTTCTTTGATGTCTCTGTCTTCAAAGGCGAGACCGTTTTCCTCCAGCCACTTTTTTGCCTTCTGACAGGTCGAGCACTTCGGATATTCCACAAAAAGCATGGGTTACGTCCTTTCTGCTTCAAGCGCTTTTTTGAACTGCGTCTCGTAGAGCTCCGTATATACTCCGCCCAGACGCACGAGATCGGTATGCGTGCCGCGCTCGACGATCTCGCCGTCCTTCACCACAAGAATCTCGTCCGCAGCGAGGATAGTGGACAGCCGGTGCGCGATAAGGATGCTGGTGCGCTCGGCGATGATCGGGTCAATGGCTTCCTGGATCCGGCTCTCGGAAATGGAGTCAAGTGAGGCGGTTGCCTCATCGAAGATAAGCAGGGCGGGATCTTTGAGCAGCACACGGGCAATGGACACGCGCTGCTTTTCACCGCCGGAGAGTTTGAGTCCGCGGTTGCCTACGAGTGTGTCGAGCCCATGATCCTGCGCCTCGATGAAGTCGTAAATATTGGCCTTCCTGCAAGCTTCGATCAGTTCGTCCTCCGTTGCGTCCGGCTTGGCGTAGAGCAGATTTTCCCGTATCGTTCCGTTGAAAAGATATGTCTCCTGACTGACGATGCCGACCTTGTCGCGCAGAAATGCGAGATCGAGTTTGCGTACGTCCGTGCCGTCGAAGCGCACACAGCCGCCCGTCACGTCATAGAGGCGCGGAATGAGGTTGATCATCGTACTCTTGCCGGAACCGGAGGGGCCGACGATGGCGACGCTGCGTCCGCTCTCGAGACGGAAGCATACGTCCTTGAGGATCTGACGTTCGCCGTCATAGGAGAAGTCGACGTGGTCGAACTCCACGCTGCCGGCCGCCAATGCTGGGGTCACGGCGTCCGGCGCGTTTTCGATCTCCACGGGCATATCGAAGTATTCGAAGATACGCGTAAACAGCGCCATGGAGCGGATCCATTCCACCTGAATATTCAGCAGAGAGTTGACAGGCCCGTACATGCGTCCGAGCAGCGCGACCATCACGGTGATGTCGCCGACGGAGAGGGAGGAGTCGTAGCGCATGATGAGGATGCCGCCGACGAGGTAGAGCAGCATCGGCCCGACGCTCGAGAAGGTGGTCAGGAACATGAAGAACCAGCGGCCGGCCATGCTCTCACGCAGATTGAGCCGGATCATGCGGTGATTTGCGTCACGGTATTTTTCGTATTCCGCGTCTTCTTTGCCGAAGAGCTTGACGAGCAGCTGCCCGCTGACGGAGAGCGTCTCGTTGAGGATGCCGTTGATTTCGTCGTTGCAGGCCTGCGCTTCACGCGTGAGCGCCCAGCGCGTCTTGCCGGCGTAACGGGTGGGGATAATGAACAGAGGGATGATGGCAAGCCCGACCGTCGCCAGGACCCAGTTCTGGCGGTACATGATGACAACCGCCGCAGCGAGTGTCACGATGTTGGAGAGGATTGAGGTAAACGTGCTTGTCACGACGCGCTCAACACCGGAGATGTCGCTGGTCATGCGCGTTATGATGTCTCCCTGGTTGTTCGATGTGAAGAAGCGCTGGCTCATCCGCTGGAGATGGCGGTACATGGTGTTGCGCATGTCGAAGCTGATGTGCTGAGCGATCCAGTTGTTGAGGTAGTTCTGCGCCACGCCGATCAGATTGGAGCCGAGCGTCACGACGAGGGAGAGAACGATCAGGAAGATTAGCCGGCGCAGGTCTCGCCCGAGTATGCCCTCATCAAGGATGCGTCCGGTGAGGACCGAGGGGAGCAGACCCAGAACAGAGGACACAAGGATGCACAGAAGCACCAGCATGATCTGTTTCCAGTATGGTTTCAGCCAGGAAAAGATACGTCCAAGAAGCGCGCGCGTCACTTTCGGGCGGGCGGCCTTCTCCTCCTCAGTGAGGTAGCCGCCGCGCGGCCCGTGGCCGCCGGGAGGGGGCATAGTTCAGCCTTCCTTTCTCGCGAGCGTCGCCCAGAAGCAGGGCACGCCGCGCTCGTGCAGCATACCGCTGCCGTTGGTGTCCTCGTATATGTCCAGCAGCCGGAAGCCTGCGCGCAGCTGGCCGCCGACCTGTTCTTCTATCCCGTGTGAGAACTGAAAGCCGTAGTCGCCGGCAAGCAGGGTCTCCCGCTGCCGTTCGTCCGCGAGCGGATCGAAGGGCAGGGAGTGAACGATGCGGGCCTCGTCGTCTTCGTCGAAAAGAAAGTTGAGACCGTTGTCCAGTCCGGACATAAGCAGTCCGCCCGGACGCAGCACGCGCGCGCACTCGCGCCAGATCGGTTCGACTTCGCGTACATAGCAGTTGGAGACAGGGTGGAAGATCAGATCGAAGCTCGCGTCCGGCCAGGGAAAGGGCCTTGTCATGTCCGCCCGAACAGCCTCAATGGCATATCCTTCGCGTGCGGCAACTGCCAGCTCGCTCTCAATCTGCCGCACGGAGTAGTCCAGTACGCTGCAGACGGCGCCCTGTGCTGCAAAAAGCGGCATCTGCTGCGCACCGCCGCTGGCAAGACCCAGCACGCGCATGCCGCGAAGCGGCGGGAACCAGTGCGCGGGCACCGGCTTCGTCGGCGTAAGCAGCACAGACCAGTCGCCGCGAAGAGCACGCAGATAGTCCTCGTGCCTGACGGGCACGCCCCATTCCCAGCCCTCCTCGATCCAGCGGTCGATGATGGCAGCATTGATGTCCGTATACCTGCCCGGCGAGTCCATGTCTCCCTCCGAAAAAGCGCCGGGAGTCCGTGAGCCGCTGCGCTCGCGGTTCACGGACTCCCATTTCGTCGTCTGTCTGATTACTTGAGCAGCTCGTTGACCTTCTTCTGAACGGCTTCAGGGTCAAAGCCGGCGGCCTTAAGTTTATCGATGCGGGCCTGACCGACATCCCACTTGCCCTGAATGACCTCTTTGGCGATCTCCAGGATCTTTTCCGGAGACATGGCACCGGGCGCGGGAGCTGCCGGAGCAGCGGGGGGCGTCTTGCCGTCGCGCGTCGGTACGACAGGCGGCTTCGCGCCAGCGGCGATACGCGCCTTCATGGCCTCCACGCGGGCCTTGTCCTCGGGGCTGCGCTCCTTTGGAGTCTTTGTGACGAGATCGTCACCGCCGTTGATGATTCCCATGAGGATCCCTCCTGAAACAGAATTGGCAAACGGCCGCACCGGAAGGGCACGGCCCCGTATTGCTGCAAGTATTATAGCACGTGCGCCTGACAAAAAGCAATATGGGAGGCGCGTTCGTCAGAGTTCTTCCGCACCGGCGTCGGCTCCGGCTTCCGTCTCCGGGACCGGCGTCGCGCGCTTGTCCGTTTCACCTTGTACGTCGCCGCGTGCGGCTTCCGCCTCCTGCCGCGCGAGAAAATCCTGATACTCCTGCGTATAGCGCGTTTCGAGCGTTTCGGCTCCGGAGAGATCGATACCGGTCAGGTCCATTGGCGCCTCCGGCTCCGGCACCTTTTTCTTCTGTTCACGTTTGCGCTTTAGAAAAGAAAACAGTCCCATGCTTTCACACCTTTCTTCCGGTCATGCTCAGCCCCGACGAGGCTCAAGCAGCGGCACATCCCACAGCACGGCGCAGCCAGCGTCCCCGGCAAGCATATCGACAGTGCCGCGCAGCTGATCCATCAGCGCCGCCTCACGCTTTTTCGAACGCCGTCCGTGCGCCTCATACAGAACGCGGCTGAAATAGGCGTCATAGGAAACGGCAAAGTCCTCCTCGTCGACGTGCGGGAAGAACGAGACCGCCGCTTCATAGCGTATGTTTCCCGCATCGGAATCCGCTGTGAGCATCACCAGCGCGCCGCGCCGGCGCACGCCGGAAAACACACCGTCCGCGGCAAAATACTGCTCATAGACGTTTACAGTCATGCTGCTGCCTCCATTCCTCGCGAAAGAGGATCATTTCCTCAGTCCGGATGTTTCCCTTCGGATAGACATGTTCCATGTAGTACCGCATGCCGACCTTCTTCTGCAGCCGCCGCGAGCCTTCATTGAATTCGAAGTAGCCGCAGTTTACATAATCCAGATCATGCTCTCCGAGATAACAGGCAAGCACACGGGTGAGAAGCTCCGTCATGAACCCCTGCTTCTGATAGTTTTCGTTCAGCACGAAGGAGAGGGACACGCCGCGCTCGGCCGCGAGCGTTTTGTCTGCTTCGATGAAAGGGTAAAGGCTCAGCGAGAAGTTGCCGATCACCTTGCCCGTTTCGCGCAGGACGATGGCGAAATACGTGGGAGGATGAAGTGAATTCTCCTGCAGGAAGGAGTCGAAGACCTCCCGGGCTTCGGCCGCATCGCGAACTTCCGCATTTCCGCTCAGGCGCTGCTGCTCGGGCTGTACCGCATACTCGAAGTAGTCCGGGAAGTCCGCCTCAGCAAAAGGCCGAAGCATGAGCCGCGCAGTCTCGATCGGCTCGTCGGTCATCCAGCCGGATACGGTGGAGAGGATCTCTTTTGCCCGCTCGCTCAGGCGCATGCTCAGTATTCCTCCAGGAAAAGAGAACCGTCCTTGCCGTTGGTGCTGATAGAAAAATGCAGCGTTTCGCCGGTGGAGTCGACATAGGAGAACCCGTTATTCGGCAGATCTCCGGCAAAAGTGAGCGTGACCACGAGAGGGCAGTCCGGCGCGAGCAGATCCTGCCGGTAGAGTTCAGTCTCTTCATAGACGGGCTTGCCGTCCACGAAATCCTTCATGAGGAGGGAGAGAACGCAGAAATCCGTCACCTGTCCGTCAGACGAGTAAACGATCTTCACGGAGTATTCCCCGTCGTCGGCCACAAAAACGTCGCAGTACTCCGGCAGAGCGTCGCCCTCAAGGAAAGAGGCATACACGCGGCTCGGCCCTGCTTCCGGCGCATCGTCCGTCGCCGGTTCACCGGCGGGATCCGGCTTCGATTCCGGCACGGGTTCAGCTACATTCGTCTTCGGCGTGACCTGCGCGGGAGGAGCGTCGCCTGCTTTTGTGCCGCCACAGGCAGCAAGCAGGAGCACCAGACAAAATACGATCAACAAAGAGGCTTTTTTCATGGTTCGTCTTCTCCTTTGACCGCAGCCTGCAGCGCCGCGGCAATATCTTTCAGTTCATCAGGGGAGACCTTGCAGACGCGTCTGTCGTAGGTCAGCAATCCGTTCGTCTCATCCTCGACGTCAGAGACCTGCGTGTATACGGCACCGCACAGGCCTTTTCGCGCGAGAGGAACGATCTGTTCCGTATAGACGGTACGAAGCGCCGCGGAGAAGGACTCGCGCGTACGGAAGAGCCTGTAGCCGTATGTTTTCTTCGGATTGAAGCTGTGCTCAGCAAGTTTGAAGACGTAGCCGCCGAACTCGGACAGGAATTGCGGCATGTCTCGCCGAGTCCCGAGATGCAGCTTTCCGAAATAGACATGGAGACTTTCCACATCGCTCTTCTTCTGCCGGAACCAGCCGCTCGTGGCGTCGATAAAGCGGCTGTTATCCATTGCCCGAAGCGCATCGTAGGCGGCGTCGGCATTGAACTGTCCCCAGCCCTCGTTGAAGATCGTCCAGCCGCAGATGCAGGGGTGATTGCGGAGATGACGGACCGTGCCGCTCATCGCTTCGAGGAATGCTTCACGCGTGCGCGCATCCGGGTTGAGTCTCCCGTCAGGCAGCGTCTTGAACCCCAGCGTGGGGAGCAGAGTGTCGCGGAAAAAGCGATACTCCCCGTTGTTGACCATATCCTGAAAGACGAGCATGCCCAGCCGGTCGCAATCATAGTAGAACCGTTCGGGTTCGATCTTGATGTGCTTGCGAAGCATATTGAAGCCGAGCGCTTTCATAAGCAGGATATCCTGCCCATAAAGTTCCGGCACCGCGGGCGTATAGAGTCCGTCACTGAAATAGCCCTGATCGAGCAGGCCGTGGAGGAACAGCGGCTCTCCGTTGAGACACATGCGGGGCAAGCCGTGCCGTGTCTCGACCGTGAGGGTGCGCAGGGCGAAATAGGATTCGACGTCATCCTCGCCGCAGCGCAGCTTGAACCCGTACAGATACGGCGTCTCCGGCGTCCAGAGTTTCGGGGAGTCCGGCTCGATGCGGACATGGCCGCCGACAAGGGGATAGACCCTGCCGTCGCAGAGAAGATCGCCTGTTTCCGCGCCGTCGACCGTAACGTCAGCTCCATGCAGATCGACATGGATCTCCAATGCGCGGACATATTGCTCAGGCACCGGCTCGAGCCAGACCGTCTGCCACACACCGCTTACGGGCGTGTACCACATGCCGCCCCGATCCTCCCGCATCTTGCCGATGGGATACACGCGGTCCAGACCGTTAACGACGTCAAGCTCCAGCCTGTTGCCGCCGGGAGTGAGAAAACGGGTAACGTCCGCAGAGAACGGGAGATAGGCGTTGCTGCCGCGCAGGACCTCCTGTCCGTTCACGCGCACGGAACTGAGACCGCTTACAGCACAAAAGTGCAGAAGCACACGCCGCCCCCGCCAGGATTCCGGAATCGTGAAGCACCGCGAGTAGTGCAGTGTCTCGCCATAACGCAGCTTGCCGGAATAGCCCGAGAGCAGGCACTCAGGACAGAAGGGCACACGGATACGGCTCTTTCCGGAACTCTCAGTCTCAAAGTCCCAGTCGCCGTTGAGGCAGAGCCAGTCCCGGCGGCGCAGCTGCGGGCGGGGATAATCGTTCCAGGGGATGCCCGAGAGCTTCTCGCCGGATTCGGTATACAGGTTTTGGAAAGGCGCTGAATGCTCCATCGTCAGGCCTTCTTTTCACGTTTCGCGAAGAAATACACGGCCAGCGCGGCCGCAAGCAGGATCTCGACCGCGAGCGCCGCCAGAAAGATGTTCTCGTTGGGGAGGAAGGAGCGCGTGCCGTCGCTGTTGACGATCGTGTCGGCATTTTTCAGGATCGCCGCGCCGACTGCGGGACCGATTACGCCGGGAATGAGCACCTGCGCGATGATGCGCAGCCCCTGAAAACGGCCTGCCATGTGCTCCGGCGTCTCGTTGCGGATCTGCGCGCCGAAAGCCGCCATGCCGGAGAGGTATCCGCTCATCATCAGCAGGGAGCCGATAAAGACCGGCACTTTCATGGCAAGGCCTTCCGTGCGGACGACACCGGGGAACACATACAGCAGTACATATCCAAGCGCAAGCATGCCGAGAGAGATAAAGACCGTCTTCCGGAAGCCACGCGCGTCGATCAGCCTTCCGAACAGAACGGTAACGACGGCGGCAATCACAATGGCGGGCGCCATGATGAGCACATAGTCTGCCATGCCCAGAGTCTGCTCGTAGTAGATGATGAGATAGGGCATGAACACCTGAATGGAGATGCCGAAGAGTACGAACGCTGCGAGCGTGAAGTAAAGCCGGCGGTGACTCCGCACGACAGAAGGACGGAAGCCGTAAAGGATCGTAGCCATATAGCCGAGTGAATCGGGCGCTTTGGCGGGCGCGTCCTCCACGAGCAGAAAGCCAAGCGCGCCGACAGCAAGCACCACCGCACCGATGATGAGATAGATCGTCGTCCAGCTCTCAGCCTTTTCAAGATCGAAGCCCATAAAGCCGCCGAAAACCACGAGGATCGCAACGAGCGGCATCATGGAATTGATACCCTCTGCTCTGCCGCGGTTGGTTTCGTCCGTGCGGTCGGTGAGCCAGGCATTGTAGGCTGCGTCATTGGCTGAGGAGCCGAAGAAGGTCATCACGCAGTCTAGAACGATGACGATCGTGACTGCGAGCGAGGCCGCGCCGGCGGCTGCGCCGAAGAGAGAGGAGAGGAGGTCGAGCCGCACAAGCGCGAAGGCGAGGATCGAAACGCCCCATGCGATATATCCGGCACACATGAACACGCGCCGCTTCTGCAGCCGGTCGGACAGCGCGCCGATGAAGATCGTCGTGAGCGTGGCCGCCACGGCGCTGGCCTGCACCATCAGGGAGATGTCGGCGGCTGAGGCACGGAACATCTTGTAGATGAAGACATTGAAGTACATGTTCTCAACGACCCAGGCTACCTGCCCGATCAGCGAGAACAGCACCAGCGCCAGATAAAACTTTCTCCTGTCCATATTTACTCCTTGCGAATCCGGCATCTACCAGAACGGCGCGAACGATCACCGGGGATACCTGATGATACGGCGGACTTCCTGCAGAGTGTGTGGATTACGCCTGATCTGTTTTGACCTGACGTACAAACAGAGTCTTGCGGCTGCGGACGATGCAGAGGCCTGCGTAGGCGGTCAGAAGGACGCCGAAAAACAGGCAGTAGCGGGCAGAGCCGCTGCCGCTCTGAGACTCGATCACGGACGGATCATCCGGGTCGTAGTAGATGACGACCTCGTCGCCGACGGCCGCGTCCGTCGCAACGCCCTCGAGCGGGATGTCGTTAAAGGTACGGCCGTCGACCGCGTAGCCGACGCGCGCGACGTGGGAGATCGGCGAGTCGGAGACCCAGGTGAGCACGGCGGTCGTCTCGATATAGCGGTCGACGTTGCGGCGAAGCAGATGGATCCCGAAAACCAGCAGCAGGATCCCGGCCAGAAGCAGCGCGACGAGCGGCGCCCCCTTGCGGAGAAAGGCGTTTCTCATGGGAGGATGTCTCCTTTTTCGATGCGGTAATAGCGAAAGCCGCTCTCCTCCCTTAGAAAGAGGAAGCCGACTTTCTCCAGAACGCGCCGGCTTTTCCCGTTGCCGACGAGCGTTTCGGCGTTCACGGCGCCGAGACCGAGCGTATCGAAAGCGTAACGCACGGCAAGCCTTTCCGCCTGCGTGCCGAGTCCGCGGTTCTTGTATGCGTCGGACTGCAGATGGATGCTCAACGTGCATTCACCGCTCTCGCGGTCGATTTTCTTGAGCTGAACCTCGCCGACCGGATGCCCGTCCAGAATCACGGCCAGCATCACCCGCGCAGGCGTCCGCTTTTCATCGAAGTACCGGTCGACGGCCGCTGCGCTATAAGTATAAGGCCGAAAAGACTCCTCGTCCGCAAAGACGGCAGGATCGTTTTCCCAGCCGCGAAACAGCTCATGGCATAATGAACGCGTCATCGGACGCAGAGAAATCTCAGACATGGCGGTCAGTCTCTCATGTGCAGCGGCGTGCCGTTTGCGATCATCTCCGCCTTGAGCTTGGCTTTGTCGGCGTACATCTGGGCGTCAGCCTCGACGAGCGCTTCGTGGATCGTACTGCCGGGCTTGACCATTGCCAGACCGAAGGCACAGGTGTATGGCGTTTCGGAAAGACCGGCTCGCATGTCGTCGATCGCGGCGGTGATATCCTTTTCACCGGTGCCGGTGTAGAGGATCATGAACTCGTCACCGCCGATGCGGTAGGCAATGCCGCCGCGGCCGCAGCGTTCGTGCAGTATTGCGGAGATGGTCTTGAGCGCTTTGTCGCCGGCTTCATGGCCAAAGTTGTCGTTGAGATACTTCAGCTCGTTCATGTCCACGGAGACGACGCCGGTGATCGATTTCTCGCCGAGCTGCATATCCTGATAATAGCTCTGGCGGTTGAGCAGCGAAGTAAGCGGATCGATCTTTGCCATGTGGATGTAGACGAAAATGTAATACAGCAGCAGTGCCGCAGTAAACAGCGCACTGTAATCCTTGTCGATGGAATAGAGCTTGTAGTAAAGTACGCCGAGCAGGGGAGCGCAGACGATGAATACGGTGCTCAGGCGGCTCTTACCGCTGTACCGTTTGAAGAAGCGAAGGTTATGGATCAGGAAGAGCAGCGAATAGAGGAAAAAGATCGCGTATGGCCAGTAGCTCAGAGGACCGGGACCGGTGACATAGTGGTTGTCCTGACGGTACCAGAAGATCAGGTGTGTCCACTGCGAAGTGAAATACAGGGGAACACTGATCAGCTCCGGGATAAGCAGGCGCAGCAGCGTGCGTGCGGGCAGCCGCTCGCTGACTGTGATCTGCATGATCAGCACAAGGATGACCGGATAGAGCGAATAAATGGCCGCAGTGAGCATCGGCCGCAGCATGCTGAGCTGCTCGAAACTCTGCGTCCAGCGCTCCACATGGAAGCAGCCGGATTCCACGAACATGAGAATCACTACCGCCAGCGTCAGGCGCTTGATCCGCTCGGAAACGTGCACGCTGATGCCAAGCACGACCAGAAGCCCGATCAACTCCAGTATCATCTCATAGTTTTCGACCACGTAGTTGAAATAGACCATAACCACTCATCCTTAGCTGAAACTGCGCTTGCGATCAGATGGACCGCTCGTATATGTCGCACACATATTGCATGCCGTCTCTGACTCTCGTCTTGTCCTCACTGCGGAGATACCGGAAACCACAGGCTTGGCAGAGCGCCGATGAGGCTCTGTTATCGTGAAAACAGCTGTACCGGAAACGATGTCCGCCCAGTCCGTCGAAGACAAGCCCGACTAGAGCGGAGAGCGTTTCTTTCCCGAGCCCGAGGTTCTGCCGGGCGCGGGCAATGCAGATGCCCGTCTCCTCGAACGTGCGGGGCCCGGTTTCCCGAACACCGGCAAAGCCGATCGGTTCGTCCGTATCTTTCATGCATACGAAATAGCCGTAATTGTCCGCCTGATAGGCGATCGTCCGTGCGAGACGGTCACGGGCATCCCCGATCGTCGTTGTAGGCGTCCAGAGCATCGTCTCGGCCAGCGAGGCGTCGCGCCAGACATTATTCCAGATCGCGACCAGATCCCGTTCCTCCGCCTTGCGGAGCACGAGGCGTTCCGTTTCCAGTCTCAGAAATCTCATGCCGAATAACCCTATTTTCGCTTCCGATTCTTTTGAACCGCGGAATTCATGGCCTCGCTGGCTTCCTGATCCCAGACCGTCCTCTCGGGGCCGAGCGTCCCGTACATCGTGTTTGCGAACGAATATATCATGCTCCCGGTCCGGATGAGGCCTTCGTTTTCGGCATCGTCGCCGAACGTGCCGAGCCGGGAGTAGATCTCCTGCGTGATTTCGTAGTCATACTGTTCGCGGCCTTCGCGGCTCGTGTACATGATCTCGGCAAAGTACCGGCCCGTTTCGGGATCATAGTATGCTGTCCAGTCGTTTCCGCTTTATTTCGTTTTCATTACTTCATTATATCGTTTCTTGTCGCTGCCCGCAATATCGAATTGCTTTTTCGCCGATTCGTTCAACGACGTCAGTGAACGAGCCTTCATAACAACGCAGTCAATAAAGGAGATGAAAGCATTCCAGAAGGACTGGGCACTGTCGCCGGAAGGCTGGCATCTGCCGGGGCATAAGGAGACATTCAACCTGGAAACGGTTCTTGGGGACGAAGTGCTCAGAGAGAAGTACTACCAGTGGGTCTTCTATAAGGAAGAGTGGTTCAACGAGCACGACATCGAGCAAAAGTACATTGTCACGTTCTCTCTGAAGTACATGGATTACCAGCGCACGATCCGGAACGAGCAGATCGCCCGGGCGGAGAAGGCGCTTTCTTCCAAGGACAAGATAGAGAGGACCAGACAGAGCGATTTCAAGCGCTTT
>JAFYCC010000078.1 GCA_017539885.1 Oscillospiraceae bacterium | reverse complement strand
GAAGTCGGACCTTGCTGGTGCATTGATCCCGCTGCTTGTGTGGCTGCTGTTATAAACGGGAAAAAGCGAAACGCGCATCCATCCTAAGAATGCGCGTTTCGCTTCCACGGTTTCGCGGCCGTTTCCGGCCCCTCGTTTTGCTGCCGCGGCAGAGGCTTTTGCAGCCTGCCGTACCTCTGAACCGGCTCAGAACGTTATGGCCACCTTGATATCGCCGTATCTGCCGGTCGCGTAGTCGAAGGCCGTCTCCCATTCGGACACGTCGAAGCAGTGCGTGACGACGCCCTCGGTCTTGATGAGACCGTCGCCCATATGCTCGATGACGTAGGGATAGCAGTAGGGACCGAGGTGGCTGCCGAGCACGTCCAGCTCCTTCTTGTCGCCGATAATCGACCAGTCGAGCGTGGTCGGCTCGCCGAAGACGGAGAACTCCACGAAGCGACCGAGCTTGCGGATCATCTGCATGCCCTGCGTCACAGAGAACGGGTGTCCCGTGGCTTCGATGTAGATATCGCAGCCATAGCCCTCGGTCATCTCCATGATCTTCTCTACGACGTCGACCTCGGATGGATTCCACGTAAGATCCGCGCCAAAGGCCTTCGCCCGCTCCAGCCGTTCCGCCTTCATGTCCAGCGAGATCAGCGCCTTCGGCTTCAGCGTGGCGGCGTAGGTGACCATGCCGAGACCGAGCGTGCCCGCGCCGGAGATCACGACGACGTCCTCAGGCGTGATCTGCGCCCGGTCCACGCAATGCTTGCTGCAGCTGAAGGGCTCTATGAGCAGCGCCGCGGAGAGCGGCAGCTCCTTCGGCACGCGGTGGATCCGCGCGCGCTTCGTGGGGATGCGCACGTATTCCGCCATGCCGCCGTTGAACTCGGTGAAATAGCCGAACATCTGATGCGGCTGGCACATCCAGTATTGTCCCTTCTTGCAGAAGCGGCACTCGCCGCAGGGCGCGATCTGTTCCACGGTGATGCGGTCGCCGGGCGCGTATTCCGAGACGTTCTCGCCGACCGCTTCCACCACGCCCAGAAACTCATGGCCGGGAATGAAGGGCGCCTGCACCCAGGGCTTGATGCCGTCGCCGCCCCAGTAGCTGGCCGCGCCATGCCAGCATTTTACGTCGCTGGCGCATACGCCGGAGCCTTCGCTGCGCAGGAGAATGTCGTCCGGCCGCAGCGTCGGGATCGGAATATCCGTCTCATAGCGGTAGTCGCCTTTTCCGTAGATCATCAGACCGCGCATCGTTTTCTTGTCCATATGGCACCTCTTTATTATATCCCGTGCGGTTTTCGTTTATCGTCCCGGATGCAGGACTCAATGCTCGCCGGAATGATGCAGCCGGCCGGGAGGCTGATCTCCTCCAGCGTCTCCCGCAGACCGCCGTCCAGCCGGCTGTGGATCAGCCCGACGCAGCCGGCGAACTCGTTTACGGGCTTTTCCTGCGGCAGCTGTAGCAGCGTGCCGCGAAGCTTTTTCTTTGTGTTCCGCACGCTGCGGCTGTCGTTTCCGGCCCGGTTAATGGCCTGCCTCTCTTTTATGGACACTTTCCTATTTTCGGTGAAAATGCAACGGAAAGCGCTGTGTTGACGCTTGACGGCGTCCGCGCTGCCGCCTTATAATCCAACTGTAGTGTATTTTTAGACACCTGTCAAGCCAAGGAGACGTGACCCCGCATGGACAGCACAGCCCAACTGACAACTGAAAAGCCGAACCTGATGCAGCGGGTGGCGCGTACGATCGTGGATTCGCGCTACCTGATTTTTCTGCTGTTCGCGATCATGGCGATCTACTGTGTGCTGTCGATCGGACGCG
>JAFYCC010000077.1 GCA_017539885.1 Oscillospiraceae bacterium | reverse complement strand
CTTCCATCACCGAAGTCTCGGAGGCAACGATGGAGGCGGTCCTCCAGACGTCCATGGCGCGGACGACAGCGCTGCAGGCTTACATTGCAGGAGATCTGTTCGGCGATGTGAAGACGGACGTTCTGACACTGCACGCGATCGCCTCGGAACTCTTCGCGCATGAGGAAAGGATTGAGCCGCGGCCGTTCTATGCGCCGGACCGCGCCAATGACGGCATCGCCTCGGTGCAGATGCAGCACGAGAGCGGCGTCGATCCCTATGCTTCCAGGGCGCTGGGTATTGCGGCGAACATGAGCGAGGTCATGCTCGCCATGTTCAATTGTTCCGATAAACTCAGCTCCTGCTTCGTAGCGACGCCGGACGGCAATATCCTCTATGTGGACGACCGCGCCGGAGAGTATTTTGATGAAAACGGAAACGTATACGATTTTGAAGTGCGCTCCAGGCCATGGTACCGGCAGGCGGTCGCAGCCGGGGAACTCATTTTCACAGGTGTCGAGCTCGACGCTTTCACCGATATCGCGGGACTCGTCTGTGCCGCCCCGGTCTACCGCGACGGGAAACTCGTGGCTGTCGTCGGCGCGGACATCTTTCTCGACTCGATCCGCGACTATGTGGAGAGCGTCTCTTCGGAGGGGGGCTTTCTCTGCGTCGTCAGCGGGGAGGGACAGGTGCTGTTCTCACCGAATCAGGAAGGCACGCTCGCGCCCGTGCAGTCTGCGCAAGCCGCAGACCTGCGAGAGAGTGAGAACGGGGAACTGGCGCTTTTCGTGACGGAGGCCCTCGATCACAGTACGGGGCTGAAGAGCATAACGGTCGACGATAAGGAGTATTACATGACCGGCGCGCCGATGGGAACCGTCGGATGGGCGGTCATCTCTGCGGTGGATAAAGAACTCACGCGTCAGCCCACCAACGCGATGCTGAGCAACTACGAGGAAATCAATAACGAGGCACTTGGCGTTTTCCAGAGCAGCGCGAAGCGGTCGATGCGGACCTTCATCATCGTGACGGTAGTCCTGATCCTGCTTGCCGTTGTCGGCGCGCTCGGTGTCGCGAGGCGCATCGTCGGACCCGTTGAGCACATGACCCGGCGCATCAACGCTCTGAGCGGCAGTGACAGCGTGTTCGAGATGGAGAAGATCTACAAAACGAACGACGAGATTGAGGTGCTGGCCGAGTCCTTTGCATCGATCTCCAAAAAGACTCGGGATTACATCCAGCAGATAACCGAGATCACCGCGGAAAAGGAGCGGATCGGCACGGAACTCGCGCTGGCGACCCGTATCCAGGCGGATATGCTTCCGAACATCTACCCCGCATTTCCGGACCGGGAGGAGATCGACGTCTACGCATCCATGGATCCCGCCCGCGAGGTCGGCGGAGATTTTTACGACTTCTTCCTGCTGGATGACGACCATCTGTGCATGATTATGGCAGATGTATCCGGCAAGGGCATACCGGCGGCGCTGTTCATGATGGCCAGCCGCATCATCCTCGCAAGCAACGCAAAGCAGGGGAAATCCCCTGCGCAGATCCTCACGGATACGAATGCCGCAATCTGCCAGAACAACCGCGAGGAGATGTTCGTCACGGTCTGGCTGGGCATACTGGAGATCTCAACCGGGCGGCTGATCGCGGCAAATGCCGGCCACGAGTATCCGGCGATCCGGCAGCCGGGGGGGCAGTTCGAGATCTTCAAGGACAAGCACGGCTTCGTTATCGGCGGTATGAGCGGCGTGAAATATCGGGAATACGAGCTGACACTTGAGCCGGGAGCGAGACTGTTCCTGTATACGGACGGCGTGCCGGAGGCGACGAGCGCGGAAAAGGAGATGTTCGGAACCGACCGGATGCTAGCGGCGCTCAACGAGAACCCCGGGGCAAGTCCGGAGGAAATGCTCGGAAACGTGAGAAGGGCTGTAGACGGTTTCGTTAAGGAAGCAGAGCAGTTCGATGATCTTACGATGTTAGGTTTTGCATATATAGGAGGAGCAAACCAATGAAGGAAGTCAGCGGGAAAATCACCAATCAGGGTATCGAGATCACGCTTACGGGCAGGATTGACTCCAACAATGCCCATGAAGCAGAAGCGGAGATCTCAGCTCTGGCCGCGGGACACGGCGATCTGCCCGTGGTCATCGACGCGCTCGGACTGGAGTATATCTCATCCGCCGGACTGCGCGTGCTGCTTCATCTGAAGAAGATGAACCCGCAGCTGCGCATCACCAACGTCAGCAGCGAGGTCTATGAGATCCTCGACATGACCGGCTTCACCCAGATGATGGACGTGGAGAAAGCCTATCGTGTCGTTTCCGTGGAAGGCTGCGAAGAGATTGGACGCGGCGCGAACGGTACGATTTACCGGATCGATCAGGACAACGTGGTCAAGGTCTACAACAATGCCGATGCGCTTGCCGAGATCCAGCATGAGCGCGAGGTCGCGCGCATCGCGCTCGTCCTGGGCATCCCGACGGCCATCTCCTATGACGTCGTGCGTGTCGGGAACAGCTACGGATCGGTGTTCGAACTGCTCAATGCCCAGTCCTTCTCCAAGATCCTTGAGACGGAACCGGACAAACTCGACTGGTGCGTGAATGAATTCACCGATATGCTCAAGAAGATCCATGGCACGCTCGTCCCTCCGGGAAAGCTTCCGGATATGCGTCTGACGGCGATCAAATGGGCGGAATTCATGCGCGACTACCTGCCCGAGGCAGAGGGAGAGAAGCTCGTTTCGCTGATCAAGGCGGTACCGCACGACGATCACATGATCCACGGTGATTACCATACGAAGAACCTTGAGCTGCAGGACGACGAAGTGCTGATCATCGACATGGACACCCTTGCCGTCGGTCACCCGATTTTCGAACTGGCGGGTATCTACAACCCCTTCATCGGCTTTTCCGAGTATGTGCATGATGAAGTCAAGGACTTTCTTGGAATCGACTATGATACATCGAGACTCTTCTGGCGTAAGATGCTGGCGCGGTATCTCGGCACGGAGAACCCGCGGAAACTGCAGGAGGTCGAGGACAAGGCGCGCATCGTCGGCTATGCGCGGCTCATCCGGCGCTCGATCCGCCGCAACAGGCAGGAGACGGAGCGCGGCAAGGCGGAGATCGAGCTTTGGACGCGTGAGCTGATCGAACTGATCGACAGAACAGACACGCTGCTCTTTGACCGCAGCGAGCTGGAACTGGAGGCAAAGACCGAAAACCTTCCCGAGGTGCTGTCCTTTATCGAGCGGCAGCTGGAGAGCGTCGACTGCCCGCCGAGGACGCGGACGCAGATCTGCATCGCCGCGGAGGAGATCTTCGTGAACATCGCCTCCTACGCCTATGCGCCTACGGTCGGCAAGGCGACGGTTCGGGTTGAAGTCTTCGAGGATCCGGTCAGCGTGACCATCACCTTCATGGACAACGGCAAGCCCTTCGATCCGCTCAAGAGGGAGGATCCGGACGTGTCGATCCCGGCGGAGGAACGGGGGATCGGCGGCCTCGGCATCTTTATGACGAAGAATATCATGGATGACGTACGCTATGAGTACGTGGACGGTAAGAACATCCTGACGATGGAGAAAGGTCTGGAGGCATGAGCGTTCCCCGCAGGATAGACCTGCACATGCACACAGCGGTTTCCGACGGTACGGACACTCCGGAGGAGATCATTGAAAAGGTAAAGGCCGCGGGCATCGAACTGTTTTCCATCACGGATCACGACGGAGTGAAAGGCTGCGTTACCGTGCTTGAGCGGCTTGTCGACGGAGATCCCGCTTTTCTTACCGGCGCGGAGTTCTCCTGCAGGGACGGGGACGGACATTACCACATCCTCGCCTATGGCTACGATCCGAATGCCGGACCGATGGTCGATCTTATCGAGCTGGGACACGGCTACCGGATGTCCAAGCTCGGCAAGCGGCTGGCGTTTCTTGAGAGCGAGTTCGGCTTCACGTTCTCGCGGGAGGACACGGACGCGCTCTACGCGCTCGACAATCCCGGAAAGCCGCACATCGGGAATCTGATGGCGCGCTACGGCTACGCGCCCTCAAAGGAGGACGCTATCGAAAAGTACATCAATCGTTTCCACGCCAAGAGCGAAAACGTCCGCCCCGAGGAGGCGATCCGCGCCATCCGCGGCGCCGGCGGGATCGCCGTCCTGGCTCATCCTTCCTTCGGACGCGGCGATGACATCATTATCGGCGACGACATGGACCGGCGGCTGAAAAAGCTTATTGACTACGGCCTGCAGGGCGTAGAGGCTTTTTATTCCGGCTTTACGCCGAAACTCCAGGCTGAGATGCTCGGCTTCGCGGAGCGCTACGGGCTCTATATCACGGCGGGAAGCGACTACCACGGCAGGAACAAGCTCGTCCGGCTCGGCGACACGAACCTGCCGGACGCGGAGGAATACCCGGACGGACTGCTCCGCTTCCTGGAAGCAGTGGGGAAAGCCTGAGGACAACGGTTAGCTGGAGAGGGGAGCACCATGCATTTCAAATACGTGCGCATCCAGGGACAGGAACTGGCGGAAAACACCATGTACGCGAAGGGCATTTTCAGCATGTGCTGGCAGCTGATACAGAACGACGTAATGGACGAGGAGGACGCGGCGCTTTACAAGGAGATCGACGACTGGTTCGCGGAGAACCTGCCCTGGCCGCCGCAGTGCAAGAATCAGGAGAAGGTCGTCTGCTTTTTCAAGACGGAAAACTCGGAAGAGATGATGAAGATGATCAGGCCGGCGCTCTGGCTGCTGGAGCGTTACAATCACCCCTACTATCTGGTCTATACCAACACTCCCGGCGAGATCGTGTACGAGGATCAGTATCAGGTCGTCGTGCGCGTGCCGGGCGTGCTGCAGATCGAAAAGCTGCAGCCTTCATGGACTCCGGAAGACAAATAACGGGAAAGAGACGATCAAGGCTTCCGCGCGAGGATAACAGAACAGGCTGTGGCAGGCGAACAGCGTGAAAACCGAATGCTGCTGCAAAATGTCATGCCGGGGGGCGGCTTCAAGCCCATCGATTGCGAATGGCGGAACCTTTCTCCGGAGAACGAGACATATCGGGATATCAATTTCGAGTTTCCCGTTTTCTCGGATCACCTCAGACGATGACGCCCGGGCAGGGCAAATCCGGGCAAAACAAGAACAGGAGGCAGAATATGCAATCAGACAGAATCACCGTGACCAACACGGGGGAGGGAATGACCGCCGCGCTGGATCAGGCTGCGGCAAGCGCCGCCTATCGGGGATTGAGCGGCAAGGCAGCCCTGCATCTGCGGCTTCTGGCGGAGGAGATGCTGGGCATGGTCCGGCAGATAACCGGAGAGACGCAGGCAGAATTCTGGGTGCAGTCGGAGGGCAGCTGCTATGAACTGCATCTGCTCGCCCGTCCGGTCATCACCGGTGAGATGCGCAGAGAACTGCTGTCCGTGTCCTCCAGCGGCAAGAATGCCGCCGCTGTGGGCGTGATGGGCAAACTGCGGGATATTATCGAGCGCGCTTTCGACTCGACGACGCTCAGCAATCCTGCCGGAGATGTGAGCTACTTTACACAGGGCCTTATGTATTCAGGCACGGACACGATCGACCCGATGGCCTATGCGCTCAACGCAACGCTCGGCAGCGGCGAGGCAAACTGGTCCATGAAGAAATACAAGGCGGCCGTGGAGAAGGAAAAGGCAGAAGACGAGGTCGCCCGCGAAGAGTGGGACGAGCTGGAAAAATCCATCGTTGCCAACATCGCTGACGAGATCACCATATCGATCAGAAGCGGCATGGTGGAAATGATTGTTTATAAGGAATTTGCATAAAAGGAGTTTTAAAGATGACGATTAACAAAACTGTAGATGAGAACAAGCTGACTGTAGCCATCGAGGGACGGCTGGACACCACGACCGCACCGCAGCTCGAGGCGGAACTGAAGGAGTCAATGGACGGGATCACTGAGCTGGTCATGGATCTGAGCGAGATGGAGTACATCTCCTCCGCCGGCCTTCGCGTGCTGCTCAGCGCCCAGAAGATCATGAACCGCCAGGGAGGAATGAAGGTCACCGGCGTGTGCGAGACGGTCATGGAGGTCTTTGAAGTTACCGGCTTCAGCGACATCCTGACGATCGAGTAAAAAACAAGAAGGCTGTTATGAATCGGCGCGCGGTATCAGTTGATGCTGCGCACCCGACTGATTACCGATTCGAAATAGAGAGCGTGAGCAAACATGAAAATGTGCAAAAGCTTTCTGGTTTTCCTGCTCATCGCGGCGCTCGCACTGCCGGCTGCAGTCCTCGCGGCGCCTGCGGCATCCGGCGTACCCGACTACGCAGACAGGGGAAACTGGGCATACTTCGCGGACGGCGAGGATAAGGACGTCGACGTGTTCCTGATCTGCCCTCTGGTGGATACGAAGAGTGAGACGAACGCACTTGTCATCAACGAGCGGCTCAAAGGAAAATTCCTGAATGCGCTGGATATGGAAAAGGGCATATACTCTGACGTCGGGCGCATGTATTCGCCTTTCTACCGCCAGATGTCTCTCAACGCCTACAGGCTTTCCGAGACAGAGCGGACAAAACCGCTGGAACTCGCCTACGGAGACATCTCGGCGGCCTTCCGGTGGTATCTGGACAACGAGAACAACGGCCGGGGCTTGATACTCGCGGGCTTTTCACAGGGCGGCGAGATGTGTCTGGAGCTGCTCAAAGAATACTACGGAGGAGAGAGCGCCGAAGCCGTCTCTCTTCGGAACAATCTGATCGCGGTCTATGCCATCGGCTGGTCCTTCACGGCGGAGACGGCAGAGGCCTATCCGCAGATCGTCGCGGCAAAGGGCGAGACGGATACGGGAACAGTCATCAGCTTCGACTGCGAAGACGGCTCGCTCAGCGGTACACTGGTCAATCCGGCGGGGAAGAAGGCACTGTCCATCAATCCGCTGAACTGGAAGACAGACGGTACGGTCGCGGACAGATCGCGCAATCTCGGAGCGGTGATGTCTACCGGCGCGCAGCCGATCCCGGCACTCTGCGGCGCATATCTCGGTTCCCGGGGCGAACTCGTGGTCACGGACGTCACGGCTGACGAGTATCCGCCGGGCATCGACATTTTTGCTGAGGGATCCTTCCACATATATGACTATCAGTTCTTCTTCGAGAACCTGCGCGAGAACGTGGCAACGCGGACCACGGCATGGAAAACAGGTTTGCCCTTCAAGGACGTTCCGGCCGGGACATGGTATACGGACGCCGTCGCCTCCGCCTGGAAACGGGAACTGATGGTCGGTACGGGCGAGGTGACGTTCAGCCCGCTCAGACCTCTGCGTCGGAGCCAGCTTACGACGATCCTGTGGCGGATCGCTGGCGAACCTGCCGCGGGCGGCATGCCCTTCTCCGACGTCGGAGCGGAGCAGTGGTATGCTGAGGCGGCGAGCTGGGCGGCATCCTCTGCGATTACGGAGCAGACGAGCGGCCGGTTTGGCGCAGACGAAGAAATGACGCGGGAAGAGGCGGCATTGCTGCTCTGGAACTTTGCCAAAGCTGTCGGAGCGGACGTGAGCGTCGGTGAGGATATCAACCTTCTCAGCTATAACGATTTCCGGGACATATCAGAAGCGCGCATCCCCGCAATGCAGTGGGCTGTCGGTTCGGGCGTGATCGAAGGCACGGGCGTAGGAATGCTCAGCCCCGGAAGCCGGCTAAACCGAGCACAGGCGGCGGTCATGCTGGAACGACTCTCCCGCATACTCGGCGCCTGATGACCTTTTGCAAAACAAAAGGACGACTTCACGCCAACGGCACGGATCGTCCGTACTGAGATGGTCAATTCCGGCTTCCATAAAGAGCGGTTTCAAGACTATCTATGGCGGCGGCGCTGCCCGTAAGTAACCGCGGACAAAAACAGAAAAGCACCTTCAGCCAAAATCAAAAAGGCCGATGGTGCTTTTCTGTTAGTCTGCGTGTGGAGATTACTTGTTCTTTTCGCCGAGCAGTTTCGTCAGTTCTTCCATGAATGTGTGGATGTCCTTGAATTGGCGGTAGACGGAGGCAAAGCGTACGTAGGCGACCTCGTCCACGTCCTTGAGGTGCGCCATCACCTTTTCGCCGATCTCCACCGTGCTGATCTCGCGTTCGAGGGAGTTCTGCAGTTCCTGCTCGATCGCGTCAGCGACGGACTCCAGCTCGGACATCGGGACCGGACGCTTCTCGCAGGCACGGATCATGCCGTTGAGCAGCTTCATGCGGTCAAAGGTCTGACGCGATCCGTCACGCTTGATAACGATCAGCGGCAGACGCTCCATAAACTCATAAGTCGTAAAACGTTTCTGGCAGGCGAGACATTCCCTGCGGCGCCGGATGGAAGCACCCTCGTCGGCGGGACGGGAATCGATGACCTTGCTCTCGGCATAGCCGCAAAACGGACATTTCATCGAAAAACGACCTCCACGTCAAAAAGTGTTTACATAACTATACCACAACCACCAGATATTGTCACGCTTTTTTTTCGGGACCACTATTTTCGGAGACTGCGCCGTGCACGGCACGCCGTGCGGAACATGCTGCACACAGCAAGAAAAGCCGATCTGTGCGCACAGATCGGCTTTTTCCGAATGCGGTGCGCCCCACTGAAAACAGGGTACGCACGAGCTGGAAGCGTTATTCAGAAGCGTCTTCGATTGCGGAAAGGTTCAGGAAGGCTTCACGTCCGAGCAGCACTTCCAGCACTTCGCAAAGCGCCTTGGACGAGAGCCTTTCGGGAAGCGAGAGCTTTTTGAGCAGCGCGCGTCTTTTCGCCGCACTGTCGGGGCGGCCGCTGAGTCCCGCAGCGTAGAGATCCGCGCGCGTGATCCTTTCAGGCGGCGCGCTCGTCTCGCCCTCAAGCGTCGCGCCGGCGCGCCGGAGCGCCTCGATCAGGACCTGGGGCGTCATACCCTCGACGCCGAGTTTTCCCTCCTTTGAGGGGGAGCGTTTTCGCTTTTCCTTGCCGGCCACGTCCGGGATATAGGCGTGCTTCACCTTTGCCGGATCGAGCGCGCCTTTGAGATAATTGCGGATGACAAAGCCTGCTCCGTCGCTGTCCGTGAGCACGACCAGTCCGCGCGCGTCTGCGAGACGGCGCAGCAGAGAAAGCTTTTCGCCGTCGGAAAAGATTCCGAAGCCGTTCGTCTCCAGAATGACGGCGTCGAAAACCTGGCTGAGCGTGTTCTTGTCGTATCGTCCTTCGACTACAAGGACTTCCTTCACGCGGATCATGCCGCGTCTCCCGCGGCCAGCTTCAGCAGCAGGTCGACCAGCAGTTCCTCGTCGTCCGCGGAACTGCTTTTCATGGCGTAATCCGTCTCGGCGCAGAGCGTGACCGCCCTGGCAAGCTGCGTGAGCGTGAAGCCGCGTGCGGTGTCTGTGAGTTTGCGCACGAGATAGTCGCGGTCGACGCCGCAGATCTCTGTCACAAAAGCGCCGCCGAGTCTGTATTCCTGCGCGGCCTTCGCAGCGAACAGCTGCCTGAACTGGCGTCCGATCATCGCAACGAGCCCGATGGGACTCTCCTTGCTGCCGAGCAGCTCGGCAAGGTATCGCGTGGCTTTGCCGTACTCACGCGCAGCGAGCGCCTCCGTCATCTGAAACACAGTGGTCTGCGCGGTCCGGTCGGTGACGGCCTCTATGTCCGCGCGGGTGATCGTGTCGCCGGAAACGTAGTGCGTGAGCTTGCTGATCTCGTTTCCGAGCCGGGTCATCAGTTCGCCGCAGTAAAAGATCAGATATTCCGCATCGCTGCGGGAGATCGTCTTGCCGTCGGCTTCCATACGGCGCGCGATCCAGCGCAGGAGCTGTCCCTGCTCCTGCGCCGTGAACTCGACCGCCTCGCCGTGCTTGCGAACGGCCTTCACGAGCGAGAGTCGCCCGTCCGGTTCGTAGCCCGTAGGCAGGACGATCGCCATGGTGCAGGAATCCGGCAGGGAGGAGAGTATCTTCTTGAAGCGCTCCGCGTCGTCTGCCTTGCACTTGTTCACGTCGAAACCGCGCAGTTCGATGAACACGCGATCGGAGAAGAACGGCATGGCATCAGCCGCCTCCTGCACCTCGTCGAGATCCGGCGCCGCGCCGTCGATGCGCTTATAGTCAAAGCCGTCGTCGTTTTCGCCCAGACAGGCGCGGCGAAGCTCCTGCACGAACTGTTCGCGCAGATAGTCCTCCTCGCCCCAGAGCAGGTAGACGCCGACCGGACCCTCCGCACGAAGGCGGCGGATCAAGGCAGGGTAATCCAGTTTTTCCTTTTTAGGCGGCATTGAAAACCCTCGTTTCGGCGCTTAACGGAGATACGGATTCCCGTGGCGCCGCGCCGCAGAAATCCGTATCCGTTTTCGACTTATAAGATCTTTTCGCCCATATTCACGCCGGCAAGAATGTGGAAATGCAGATGCATCACCGTCTGTCCGGCATCGGGACCGCAGTTCGAGATGACGCGGAAACCGCTTTCGAGTTTTTCCTGCGCTGCGATCTTCGCGATGGCTTCAAAGCAGCGCGCCGCGAGACCGCTGTTCTCCGGTGTGATGGCGGAGACTCCGGAGACATGTTCCTTGGGGATGACGAGAATGTGCACCGGCGCCTGCGGGTTGATGTCCCGGAAAGCGAATACGGCATCATCCTCATAGACCTTCGTGGACGGGATCTCGCCCGCCGCGATGGCGCAGAACAGACAATCGTTTTTCATGTTTTTTCTCCTATCTGAAGCAGCTCAGCGGTTGTCGAGCTTGTCCGCCACGAAATCGTCGAGCGCGGCCAGCGCGTCGTCGAGCTTGAGCACGTCGGTGCCGCCTCCCATGGCGCTGTCCGGCTTGCCGCCGCCCTTGCCGCCGACGATGGGCGCGATATTCTTGATGACGTCGCCGGCGCGTACGCCTCTGGCGATCGCCTCCTTGCCGCAGACGGCCAGGAGCGTGATCTTGCCGTCGTTCACGGCGGCAAGCAGCGCAACGACCGTATCGTCGCGGTCGCGGATGAAGTCGCCGAATTTGCGCAGATCGGCAGCATCCATGCCTTCGCGGGCAGAGGTGACGACGCGCAGGCCGCCAACGGTCTTGCCGGAGAGCAGGAAGTGTTCCACTTCACCCGAAAGGACCTGGTCCTTCATCTTTTCCAGCTGGCGGCGCAGCTCACGGCTCTCGCCGAGCAGGTTTTCGGTGCGCT
>JAFYCC010000076.1 GCA_017539885.1 Oscillospiraceae bacterium | reverse complement strand
TTTACGATCCCGCTTCGCCTGCAGGCAGAGGCGTGTTTTGCGGCGATCTCTTCTTCGTCGGACTGTGCATCGACCGACACATAACGGCTTGCAGCAGGCACATAGGCGGCTCCCGCCGGCAAGATCGCGGCATCAGGCGCCAGAGAAAGAGCTCTGCGCGTGGCCTCCAGGTCGGCACAGAGGGCATAGAGATACAGTACGAGCTGCAGGCTGATGCCGTACCAGAGCTCCGAGAAGGAAAACTCCTTGCTGCCGGTCTTGTAGTCGTAGACGCGGAGATAGATCTTTCCGTCTTGTTCCCAGCCGTCGATCCGGTCCGCAATGCCGCTGACGGTGAGCACGTCTTTCCCCTCGGCAAGCGAGATGGACAGCGGCCGGCCGGACTCGCTGAAGTTGAACTCAAACGCAAGCGGGACAAATCTGGAAGAACGCAATTCCCTCGCCATGTCTGCGGCAATGCGGACAACATCATTCGCGGCGCGCCGAAACAGATACCGGAAGCGATCGGACTTTTCGGCAAACCCACGGAGAACGTCTCGCTCATATTCGCCGACGGCGGATCGTGCCGTCGCAGCGACGTCTTCCTCGCTCACGGCCTTGAATCCGCCGTGGGCAGAAACCTCTTCCGCCGTCCGCTGCAGCACGAAATGGGTAAAGCTGCCGAACTCCGGCGCGGAAAACACGGCTTTCCGGAACGGGCGGGCCTTCAGCCCGAATTCGCAGAAGTAGGCATACCTGCAGGAGAAGAATTTTTCCGCACGGGAAGCGCTGATCCTCAAATGCCTGCCATACAGCGCGTCGGCGCTGGCGTGTGAGAGAGGGGTGCGCATCTGCCCGGCAGCAGAGCGGACCGCATCGAGCTCCTGCGGCTTTTCTCCGGCAAAATATCGTGCCGCCGCTTTCCCGGCAGGACCTTCACCTGCCGCGGCGAGGCGAAACGCGGGGCGCGGGGCGGCAAGAGAGGATCCTTCCGCAGAAACCGGAACGATCAGCAGATGGAACAGGCGTTCCGCCGTGCGCATCACAAGCGACGGGCGCGTCTCATCCCCGTCTTCATTTCTGGCGGGATAGGAGAGGATCAGCCGGTCGGACGGCAGCGAAAGGCAGTTGTAGATTAGCAGATATTCCCGCCACATCTCAGCCTCCGGAGCTTCTCCGAAAGCGGCCGGCGTTTTGCTGAGAAGGAGCAGTTCATCCTCGGAAAAGATCCCGCTCTGCTTTCCGGCAGCGGGAAGACGGGCATCTTCCGCACCGAGCACCAGCAGCACTTTGATATGGCGTCGGCGCATACGGTCAAAATCTCCCGCGGTAACGGCGTCGAGATAGGCGGGGATCGTGCCGACGTCATACCGGGAGAGCATGATCAGAAAGAGCCTCGCAAACTCCTCGCGCCGCATGGCACACTCGCCGAGAATGCTGTGCGTCTGTTCAATGGCAGAGATCAGAATCTCCCATAGCTGGCGCATCTCGTCGGCTTCCGTTGCCTTGCCCGCATCCCGGAGGTGGGTGCTTCGTGCTTCCAGATGCTCCGGCAGCTTCGCCTCCTGCAGGAAGGCGGAGAGGGCGCGGGCGCACTCTGATGCGTTTTCCGCTTTCGCGGTGCGCGCGTCCAGCATAAGAAGCGGCGCCGCTATGCACTCCCGGAGCCGGTTGATCTGCTTCAGGCGTTCCGGATCGTCTTCCTTTCTGATGCTGCCGTAACCGTCCGGCGGCTGCTGCCACGGAGAATGGCTGTTCCAGTCACGCGCTTTCAGGTCCCAGAGGAAAACATAGCCCGCAAGCAGGTCACATTCGTCCTGTGTCAGCCCGGTCAGCCCAGTGCCGAGATACCGGATCACGTCGTCGCTCTTCCAGCCGTTGAGAACAATGGAAAATGCGCAGGAGAGAAATACAAAGAGCGGGCGCATCGCAGTGGCGTTTTTCCCGGCTGTAAAAAGCGGGATGCCGTACTCCTCAAAG
>JAFYCC010000075.1 GCA_017539885.1 Oscillospiraceae bacterium | reverse complement strand
AGGATGATGAGGTCGGGACTGCCAAGCTGGCGGACATTCTCAACATAGCGCAAAGACACGCCTTCCACTCCGTCGAGCACATTGAAGTCCGTGAAATTGGAAAGGCGCGGCACGCGGATGACCGCGATATCAACAAGCGCGGCCTCCTTGTTCTGCAGCCGTTCGGAAAGGCTGTCTTCGTCGTCCACGTCGATACGCATATAAGGCACGACACCTACCGCAGGGATGTGGAGCAGTTCCTCGATCTGCCGGACGCCCGGCGTCAGGATCGATTCGTCGCCGCGGAATTTATTGATGATGAGTCCCTTCACCATCCGCTGCTCCTCCGGCTCGAGGAGCGCTACGGTGCCGTAAAGCTGCGCGAACACGCCTCCGCGGTCGATGTCTCCCGCAAGAAGCACGGGCGCTCTGGCGGCTTTGGCCATGCCCATGTTGACGATATCTTCTTCCTTGAGATTGATCTCCGCCGGAGAGCCGGCGCCCTCAATGACGATGATATCGTTCTCGGCGGAAAGGCTTTCGAATGCTTTCATAACCTCAGGCATAAGCTGTTTTTTCACGGCGAAATAGTCTCTGGCGCTCATCTGTCCCCAGACTTCTCCGTTGACTATGATCTGTGATCTGACATCGTTCGTCGGCTTGAGAAGGATAGGGTTCATCCGCACGGAAGGCTCCACGCCGGCGGCTTCCGCCTGCATGACCTGCGCGCGTCCCATCTCAAGCCCCTCGCGTGTGATGAAGGAGTTCAACGCCATATTCTGCGATTTAAACGGTGCGACGCGATAGCCGTCCTGCCGGAAGATTCTGCACAGCCCTGCCGCAAGCAGGCTTTTGCCGGCGTTGGACATGGTGCCCTGAATCATGATTGCTTTTGCCATTGTCTACTCCTTTCCCGCGCAGCGCTGAAGGAAGCGCAGCGGCAGCTGCGGGTCTGATTCATAGAAGAGATGCGGGAAACCGGCCAGGAGCGTTTCTCCGGCGTGCATGCACCGCCAGCTTTTGCCCGTCACGGGCTTGACTGCCTGCATTGCATCGCCACAGTTCCCGCTCTCGTAGTAGTGGAACTCGTGTGCCCGGATCGGCTCACCGCCGCGCAACAGACCGCAGTTTTCCTGTGCGGTGAGCGTGATATAGCCGAATCGTCCCAGTTTGTTTGTGCGCCAGGCCTTCGTGTCAAGGACGCCGGCCATCGGGTGGTATCTGCCGGACATGTCCTCCAGTTCGCGGTGCAGATAGAGGAAGCCGCCACACTCTGCCATGCAGGGCATTCCTTCCCGGATCGCTGCAGAGATTTCACGACGCATGGATTCATTTGCAGCGAGCTGTTCCGCGTACAGTTCCGGATAGCCGCCGCATAGCAGCAGCCCCTGTGCTCCCGCCGGGATGCCCTTGTCATGAATCGGGGAGAAATACAGCAGCTCTGCGCCGAGTTCCTCCAGCAGGGCAAGATTGTCCCGGTATAGAAAGCAGAAGGCCTCATCTTTTGCGACAGCAACACGTACCCCTTCAAGTTTCGGGAGTGGCGCACGCGGAGCGGCTTCGAGTTCCGGTGCCGAACGTGCAAGAGCAAGCAGCGCGTCGATGTCGACAGTATCCTCGAGCAGCGCGGCAAGTCTGCTCAGCCGCTCGTTGAGATCGGCGATCTCGTCCGGAGTCACCAGTCCGAGATGGCGGCTCTCCACGACCAGTTCGCTCGCTTTCGGCACATAGCCGAGCGGCTGCACACCCAGCGCAGCGACCTCCGGTCTGAGCGCCTCGAAAACGTGCGGAGACATCTGATTGAAAATGACGCCGCAGATGCCGCTGTCAGGCTTAAAGCGCAGGAATCCCTGAAGCGCCGCGATCGCAGAGAGGCTCTGCCCGCGCGCGTTCACGATCAGAACGACAGGAGCGTCAAGCGTTCTGGCCACATCGTATGTCGAGGCCTCGTCTGACGCTGCGCTCAGGCCGTCGTAAAAGCCCATCACGCCTTCGATCACAGAGACGTCCGTCCCCTCCGAATCGCGCAGAAAAAGTCTCCTGAGCGTCTCTTTCCCCGCAAAGAAGAGATCGAGGTTTGCGCTCTTGGTTCCGAGCACCTTTTCATGGAACATCGGATCGATGTAATCCGGTCCGCATTTGAAGGAGGACACACGCATCTCTCTCGCGCGCAGCGCCTGCAGCAGGCCGCAGGTGATCATGGTCTTGCCGCTGCCGCTGGCGGGAGCGGCAAGCACGAATCTCGGCCTAAGCATCCGCGCCGCCTCCCGTGCAGGAGATGACGTATACAGGATTCTGCGCGGTCATCAGGTTATAGCGGCCGAGCTTGCGTCCTCTCGAAACGTTCAGTTCCGTGAACTCCGCATCACGCAGCGGCATCGACTTCAGGCAGGCTGTCGCCTCGGCAAAGCTCTCGACCGTAACGGTTTTCATAACGATGCGCGCTGCGGGATTCTTCCGCAGTACACACTCCAGGATCGATTTCAGGTTTCCGCTGCTTCCGCCGATAAAGACGTGTGTCGGCGCTTCGAGACTCTCGAGTGCTTCGGGCGCTTCGCCTTCAATGACCTCGACATTTGTAATCCCGAGGTGCAGCTTGTTCTTCTCTATGAGCGCGCAGGCGTTCGTCTTGTGTTCTATGGCATAGACTTTCCCGTCCTCGCAGCAGGCGGCCATTTCAAGAGAGACGCTGCCCGTACCTGCGCCGACGTCCCAGCAGACTGCGTCCTTCGTGAGCGAGAGCTTTGCGAGCGTTACCGCGCGCACTTCCTGCTTGGTCATCGGAACCTCCTCACGCAGGAATGCATCGTCCGGGAATCCCTGCGTCACAGGTGTTTCTCGTGCTTTATCATTTCGCGCCAACAGGATCGCCAGCGGCGGGAATTTCGCGCCACGCAGTTCTTCAGCCGTTCCGGAAACGAGCTTTTCCGTTTCATAGGAGAGATCGCTGCCTACAGTCACATGAACGTGGCCGAGGCCGTTTGCGCACAGTGCCTCGATGGCCGCCGCCGCTCCCGTGTCGCCGCCCGTCAGCGCGATGACCTTTGCGTTATGCCGGATCTTTGAGACGTAATTGCATTCGCGTCCGTGTGCGCTGATCAGCAGGGCGTCGTCCCAGCTCTCGCCGATAAGGCTGCAGAAATAGACAACGGATGAGATTCCCGGAAGCACGGTCGGATTCAGATCTGCCAACAGAGGCAGGAGTTTTTTCGTTCCGCTGAAGAAGCCGGTGTCCCCGGACATTGCGACCACGACGTTTGACTCCTCTCCTTCACGGACGAGACGTGCGACATCCTCAGCCAGAACCGCATTCTTCGAAGGATGGCCGAAACGGGCAAGGCTCTCCGTCAGACGCTTTGCGCCGATGATCAGCTCCGCTTCACGGCAGGCGTGTTCTGCCTCGACCGTCATCATTCCGGCGCTGCCGGTACCGACGCCGAGGATCGTGACCTTCTTTCCGGTCCGGAATCCGAATCTCTCACACAGCATCTTCAGGCACAGCCCGAGGCTTATCCCCTCTTCCTGCAGCGGACGGCTCACAACGATTACCTGGACTCCGCACTTTTCTGCAGCACGGATCTTCTCCGGAAAACCGCCGGTCTCTCCCGTATCCTTCGTCACCAGATACCGTGCGCCAAGCATTTTCAGCATGGCGATGTTGACTTCCTCGGAAAACGGGCCCTGCATGGCGATCAGGTTCCTGCCCTGGAATCCGAGCGCCGCGGCCTGCTCCACGACCTGCGGCAGCGGCAGTACGCGAGCGAAAAGGCGCTCCTTATAGTTCTCTACGCTCGTATAAGCAGGCAGTTCCTTGCTGCCGACGGTGAGCAGTACATTGCCCTCCACGCCGTTCAGATAGGCAACAGCAGCGGCCGTGTCCTTAACAAATACACAGTGCTCTGTGCCTTCGTGCGTCTGCGCACGAAGCAGCCGCAGGTATTCTGCGCCCGTCTCGTCGCATGCGAGCCGGATGGTCTCCGTGACTGCGGCGGCATAGGGATGCGTCGCATCGATCACGAGCCCTGCCCCCGTCGAGCGGATGAGTTCCGTCATCTGCGCGGCATCCTTGCGTCCGGCGAGAACATGGATGTTCTCCGCCTCTTCGATGAGCGTCTCTCCGTACTCTGTAGCTACGCAGACATAAAGCTCGATCGGCTGATTGCGGCAGGCCTCCGCGACGAGGCGCCCCTCCGTCGTTCCGGCGAAGAGGATGACATCATTCATACCTGTATCCCCTGGGTGTGACCATCTTCCCGTCGATGTTCTTCGTCTGGGAGTTTCCGATGAAGACGGTGGAGAACATATCTACCTGTGTATCCCTCAGTTCGCGCAGCGTCATAACCTGCGTCTGCTCACCCTCCCTGCCGATGTTCTGCGCGACGCCGCAGACCGTCTCCGGAGAAGCGTACTGCAGTACGAGATCGCAGGCCCGCTGCAGGTAGTCTTTGCGCTTGTGACTGGAGGGATTATACAGGCAGATGACGAAATCCGCCTGTGCTGCGCAAAGCAGCCGCTTTTCGATTTTCTCCCACGGCGTGAGGAGGTCGCTCAGGCTGATGACGGCGAAGTCATGCATGAGAGGCGCACCGAGTATAGCTGCTCCGCTGATCACGGCGGAGACGCCCGGGACGATCTCCAGTTCAACTTCCGGATAACGTTCCTTCAGTTCCCACATCACGCCGTTCATACCGTAAATGCCCGCGTCGCCGCTGCAGATCATGGAGACGGTCTGGTCTTTGACTGCCTCCTCGAAAGCCATCTCACAGCGCTCGACTTCGCGACGCATGGGCGTGGTCATGAATCTCTTGTCCGGATAGTGCTCTTTGACGAGATCGATGTAGACCGTGTAACCAACGATCACGTCGCTGCAGGCAAGCGCCTGCTGCGCGCGCTGGGTCATATCCTCATAGTTTCCCGGCCCGATGCCGACGACATAGATCTTACGCAAAATGGATCTCCTCCTCATAGGCCGCCAGAGCAAAGGTCATGCCCTCTTCGGCCGTTTTTTTCTGAATCAGTCTTGCGGCGCCCGCGCAGAGCGCGGCGCGCTCACAGACACAGTCCACGCCGACGGTGCTCCTTACGAAAGCCGATCCGGAGAACTCTCCCGGAACGGCAAGCAGTTCCGCCGCCGTAAACGTCTCAAACGGAATCGAGTATTTTCTGCTCAAAGCGAGGAGCCCCTGCTCCTCCTTCTTCACGTCGATGCTCGCGAGTACGCGTACCTGCGCCGCGCTTACGCCGCAGCTTTCCAGCTGCCTCAGAAAAAAGCCTTCCAGCGCTTCGGCAGGCTTGTCTTTCCGGCATCCCATACCGACCGCATATCGCATAGGCGTCAGACGCAACGTTTTGTTCCACGGCGCTGCCTCAGCGTCCGACGTAACGATAACACCTATATCCGCTTGCCCGTCTGTCAGTTCTTTCGGCCGCGTTCCTGAAACAGGCATTTCCGAGCGGAAGCCGACGGGCTCGCCGCGCAGGAGCGCGGCCGAGACCTCCTTGGCCAGCAGCATGCTCCCGATACGCAGGTGGTTCTTTTTAGCGAAGACGTCCACCGCGAAGAGCGAATGCAGATCCGTCGCCGTTGTGACGACAGGCTCGGCGCCGATCGCTTCTGCGATGCGCAGCGCAAGCTCGTTCGCCCCTCCGATATGCCCTGATAGGATTGGAATGGCAAACCGCCCCGTCTCGTCCACGATCACGACCGCAGGATCAGTTTTTTTGCTGCGCACCCAAGGCGCGATCCCACGCACCGCGATGCCCGCCGCGCAGCAAAACACCAGAGCGTCCGCCTCCTCAAAGCCTTCCCGCGCCCATTCTGAACAGCGAAGCTTCAGCGGTTCGGACGTCTCACCGCAGTAGTCCTCCGGCGCGAAGACACGGCAAGCGTCACCCTCTTCACCAAGTGCCGCGGCAATGCGCTCGGCGGTCGCGCAGCCCAGTGCGGAATAGGCCAGCAGACGGATCTTCACGGCTGCGGCTTGGCCTGCCTGAACTCCGTTGTGAAGTTCGGGTTATACAGATCGCTGCGGCGGTAATTTGTGTGTTTCACTGCGTCGCCGACGATCATCAGCGCGGTCTTGGTAATGTTGTTCTCCTTCGCGCAGGCAGCGAGGGTGCCGACCGTGCATATGAATTTCTTCTCGTCCGGCCAGGTTGCCTTATAGACGATGGCAGCCGGTGTGTCGGCCTCGTAGCCGCCGGCGATCAGTTCCGCAGATAGCTGTTCGAGAAGTCCCGTGGACAGGAACAGTACCATCGTCGCGTGGTGCTGCGCGAAGGAGCGGATGCTCTCGCGCTCGGGCACGGGCGTGCGGCCGGCCATACGGGTGATGATGACACTCTGACTCACGTCCGGCAGCGTGTACTCCAGGTCCAGTGCAGCGGCAGCGCCGCAGAATGCACTCACGCCAGGGCATGTATCGTAAGCGATGCCTTTCTCGTCAAGGATGTCCATCTGCTCGCGGATCGCGCCGTAGATACAGGGGTCTCCGGTATGCAGCCGCACGGTGGTCTTCCCCTCAGACTCTGCGCGCAGCATCACATCGATGACTTCCTCCAGCGTCATGGTGGCGCTGTTGAAAACTTCGCAACCGTTCTTTTTGTACTGAAGCAGCTCGGGATTGACAAGCGATCCGGCATAGATGATGACGTCCGCCTCTTCCAGACGCTTCTTTCCTCGGACGGTGATGAGATCCGCTGCGCCGCTTCCGGCGCCGACAAAATGAATCATTGTATATCCCCCTTATCGGTTTTGTCTCTATCTTTCAGTTCCTGCAGCCAGTCCCGCGCAGGACCGGTCAGGCACAGGACGCCCAGCTCGTTGGAAAAAACAAGAGCTCCGATTTTCAGCTGTCCCTTTGCGCGGTAGTTGAGATAATAGTCAATCCGCTGCGAGACGATCTCCATGGTCTTCTCGAGCAGACCGGATTCCTGGATGATTCGCAGGCTCTCGTCTGTTGTAAGGCTGTCGAGGATTGCCCGGGCGGTCTTTGCCGAGCATCCGGCTCGCAGAGCGCAGGCCGCCATCAGCTCCGCGCGTGCGTCCGCCTCCTTTGAATGCGTATTCATGATGCCGCCGGTAAGTTTGATGAACTTGCCGATATGGCTTACGAAAAACAGCTCCGGAAATCCCGCCTCGATCGCCATATCGATCGTCTGGCCGATATAATTTGAACACTTGACCAGTTCAGACTCCTCCACACCACAGAGACCGCGGATGAAATCGGCACCATAGTTGCCTGGTGAGACGAGAGCCCTCTCACAGCCCAGCGCACGCTTCTGACGAAGCTCCAGACCGATGCTCTCCACCAGCGCCGCCTCGCTCATCGGCTCGACGATACCGCTCGTTCCGAGTACAGATATGCCGCCTTCGATTCCAAGGCGCGGATTGAAAGTCTTTTTTGCAAGCTCCACACCGGCGGGGATAGATATTACGACACGAACGCCCTCTGCGATTCCGCAGTCATCCAGCGCATGCTCTACTTCGCTTCGGATCATCTGCATCGGTACCGGGTTGATGGCCGCCTCTCCGATCTTCTGCTTGAGCCCCGGTTTCGTGACACGCCCGACTCCCGTGCCTCCGTCGACATCGACTCCAGCCTCTTTACGCCAGCAGACATCCGCGTAGACAAGCACCCCGTCCGTGACATCCGGGTCATCCCCGCTGAATTTTCTGACGGCACATGCGACATGTCCGTCCTCTCGACGGATCTCCTCAAGCTCCAGATTCAATGCGATCCCCTTCGGTGTGAGGATATCCACTGTCTGCATTTCTTCACCGCGGATGAGCATTTGTGTCGCCGCCTTGGCCGCCGCGGCCGCGCAGGTGCCTGTCGTATAGCCGAAGCGCAGCTTTTTCCCGTCCTTGAGGGCGTAATAGCCCTCTATTCCCGTCTCATGCATGGCAGATCTCCCGAAGCGCGGCGACAAGCCGCTCGTTTTCATCATGCGTGCGCACCGCGATGCGGCAGTCTCCCTCGTCCAGTCCGCGATAATTGGAGCAGTTACGTATCAGGATGCGCCTCTCCAGCAGCGCGTCGCACAACCCCGGCACGCCGGAGAGCATCAGATAATTTGCCTTCCCCGGCAGCACGGAGATTCCCAGCGCGTGCAGCTCGTCAAGCAGGTACTCCTTCTCCTCCGCGATCAGGCGCTTCGTTCTGGAAACGAATTCCGTACAGCCGAGGGCGGCCAGCCCCGCAGCCTGCGCGGTCGTGGAGACATTCCATGGCTGCACCATGCGGCACATCTCCAGTAAAATGCTTCTGTTCCGACAAACAGCATAGCCCAGGCGCGCCCCCGCCATACCGTACAGCTTCGTAAACGCACGCAGGACGAGCGCTCTGTCATTCTCCTGAAGTTCCGGGATCAGCGAATGCGCAGCATCCGGATCCGTCAGATCAAGGAAGCATTCATCCAGCAACAGCCAGGTTCCGGTCTCGCGGCATCGGTCGAGGATCTTCAGGAGCAGCTTCCAATCCACGGCAACGCCTGTCGGGTTGTTGGGCGTGCAGAGCAGCAGTGCGTCCGTATCCGCAGTGATGCGCTCGAGCAGTTCCTCTGACACAGCAAAGCCGTTCTCACGGCGCAGCGGATAATACTCTGTTCCGCAATCCACCGCCCGAAGTGCGGTCTCATACTCTGAAAAGGACGGCACCGGCAGCAGCGCTCTCTGTGGCCGGAGCGCCAGCGCGAACTGGAATATCAGCTCGGCCGCGCCATTCCCGCACAGCACATGCCCGGCATCAACATCGTGGAGTGAAGCGAGCTTCTCGCGCAGAGCTCCACAGTAAGGATCCGGATAAGCCGCAATCAGCTCAGCCGCATCGCGAACCGCCTCTACGACCTCAGGCGGCGTTCCGAGCGGATTGACGTTCGCGGAAAAGTCAAGAAGGACATCGTGACTGTATACGTCGCCGCCGTGTCCGTAGTTCTCATCAATAATCATGTATCGTCCTCGCAGTTATTGCTTTTCAGGCGCGCTGAAATACAGTTCGTACTCGATCTCATGCGGGACGCTCATGGCGGTAGTGTCACCGACTGCTGGCAGCCACTTATTGAAGCAGTTCACTGGGATCTCAAATGTCGAGCCGTTTTCATTCGAAAGGACATTATATCGCGTTCCGTCCACAATCATATAGTCGTAGTTTTTACTTGTCCAAACCAGCGTGGCTACTGCTTTGCCGCTCTCCACACGCACCATCGCGGGAGATTCGATGCCGGCTTTGCCGCTTCCCCCGCGCAGCTGCACCTCCGATGAATATGTGCCGTCGGTCATACGTGCCGGATCGAGCGGCTCCGGTTCCGTGCCGCCTTTGATTTCTGCCGTTCCGCAGGCGCATAGCAGCGCCGCAAGAAGAACGATCGACAGCGCGATGTGCAGACGCTTCACGACCGCGTCCCTCCCTTTTCTCACAAAAAAACTGCAGCGCATATGCGCTGCAGCCGTTTTCCCGCAACTGACGGTCTCCTAAGCCCGTTACTCGCAAGCGGAGACTCGAAATACGCTCAAGCAGGTCTTCTGACTCGCGTCTCAGACGGCCGCGCAGCGCCTTCCCGGTCTCCCAGTGGCATATTGCTCGTGGCCTCGACGCTTACAGCGGCGGTACCGTCCGGGAATCGCACCCGGTTGTCTATTCTCCGCCGCACCAAGGCGGCGGCACTTGAGCGCTATTATTTTACACCAAATTCTAACACTCCCGAACGATGCTTGTCAATGTCGGAAGCTACAAAGGCAGTTCGATGCCGAAATGCTCGCGAAGTGCGCAGAAATAGTCCGCGCGGTCTCGAAGCTTCCGCTCCTCAACATTCCCTTCGCAGCGGATACGCAACGTGTCGCCGTCAAGAGAAACGCCTCCGTTTTCCCTCCTGAGGCTGACCATCGGCCGAAGCCGGAAAATGGACTCCGACCACTGAGACATGTGGAAGTTCAGAGGAATGAAATCCACCGCGTAAGCCGGCACATCCGAAAATGCCTGCGTACGCATCACGCCGTCCTTACCTGGTCCGCAGACACACAGTCCCTCATCGTATTTCTCAATGAAAAAGCCATCAGGTGTCGTTCTGCCGTCGAGATACGCAGGAAAGAACGGAACAGCG
Organism: Oscillospiraceae bacterium; assembly: GCA_017539885.1. The sequence goes on along the minus strand of JAFYCC010000075.1, from coordinate 14,241 downwards.
CCGCCGAATCCGACATCGCAGTAAGCTTTTCCCTCCGGAAGCCTCACGATAATACCCCGATGCGCAGGATATGCGACCGAGCCGCCCCGCAGGCCGTGCATTACGATGCTGTAACAGTCGTAGCCAAGCGCTTCAAGCAGTTTCTGGAACAGGCCGTTGAGCTCGAAGCAGTAACCGCCGCGGCGGCGAGTGATGATCTTGTCGAACAGCGACTCTATTCGAAGATCCGGGCAGAGTCTCTTTTCAAAGACGTCCAGATTCTCAAACGGGATATTCGCCAGTTGCGCGGAAATCAGCCTATGGAGCGTATCTGCCGTCGGCGGCAGCGCTTCTTCCTTCAGGCCGATCCGTTCCAGATAGGCATCCTTATCCGGCAGGGGCGTATAATACTCCTCAAACATATCCTCGGTCCTCCTCTTTTCCCGACGGCTTTGACCGTAAGCGCTCATGCGGCATCAACTGCGATTCAGAAAGCACGGAATCCGCAAACCGCCCCGCGGAAGACCGCGGGGCGGTTTGCGGATATACTCAGATGCCGAAGTGTTCTTTATTGTAGATTTCAATTTCTTCGTTGATGAACTTGTCCGCATTCGGATAGAGCGTGCCGGGGCCGCCGTAGGTGATGCATGGAATGAAATGGCCGGCACCGCAGTACTCGCGCAGGACGCGCCGGATCTCGCCGCGGATCTCCTCCTCAGTGGAATCCGGACGGTCGACGATCGCCGCGTCAATACCTCCCATAAGGGTCATGCGTCCGTCGAGCTGCTTCTGGATGGCGGGAATGTCGTTCTGCGGCAGAACTCCCTGCCAGATGTCGATGTGCAGGTCGACCATATCTTCCACGATCGGTTCACAGTAGCTGTCCGCATGGTGCATGATCAGCACGCCCTGATCGTGCAGATAGCCGTAGCTCTTCTCGTACTGCGGCTTGATAAACACACGCCACTGATCCGGGCGCATGAAGAGGTTCGTCTTGCTGCCCCAGTCATCGTGCGAGAGGATCATGTCCGGATGACAGACCTCGCACTGGATCTTCATGCCGTTGTAACGGTACTCTCCGATTGCCGCGCAGAGATCCTCCATGGCTTCCGGCTCAGTCATGATATTGATAAACGTATCCTCAAAACCCATGAGGAAGTGTAGACGCTCAAAAACGCCCGTCGGCGCGAACATCATCACAAGCGTGTTCTCGCGATCGACAGCCTCAAGGCGCTTGAGGTAAGGTTCCCAGTCCGCCGTCTCGGGGGTGCAGTTGGCGATCAGGTCCGGCACTTTCGTAAAATCGCGCCAGCAGGTGATATCACGCACGACTTTTGTCTCCTCCGTGACGTGTGGCATCGCGCCGATCGAGTCGATCGGCCAGACGATGGTCGTGCCCCACAGATCGCGAATCGGCTCCATGCCCGGCGTACGCACGCCGCGCACGAAATTGTTCACAGGATCGCCCGGCACAAATGTCGTGCCCTCGAATTGCTTGATGATTCTGTCCGGTTTTCCGTCTCTCTTGAGAGTTTCCAGCAGATTCTGTTTCGGTGTCAGCATCGTTTGTTTCCTCCGTTTTTAGAAGAAAGCGCGGCGGCCGCCGAGTCTCATGGCAACTGCGTTTCCAATATGGACCTACTCGTTAACACTATCACAGAAGGGTGGGAATGTCAATCCGGCGAGGGGAAGTTGACAAGCCGAAAAACACGGTGCTACAATGATTCCAGCTGATTTACACCGCGCAACGCGCCGCGCCGTTCGCGCCGCCGGAGGGATAACCGTGATTCATGAAAAGAGCTGTGGGGCTGTTGTCTTTTTCCCTGTCGGGAAAGAGAGGCTTTACCTGATCGAGCAGATGAAAAAGGGACATTTCTCCATGTGCAAGGGGCATGTGGAGGAAGATGAGTCTGAGCACGAGACCGCCGCGCGGGAGCTGTTTGAGGAAACGGCCCTGCGGGCACGATTTCTCGACGGCTTCCGTGAAACAGAGGAATACAGTCCCTACGCCGGCTGCATGAAAGAGGTCGTCTTCTTTCTCACGCAGGCGGAGAGCACACGCGTCATCCCGCAGCCGGAAGAGGTGCGCGAGATCTACTGGCTCCCTCTCGATCTCGCAATCAGGCAGCTGAGTTTTGAGAGTGACCGCGAGATCCTTCGCCGGGCAGACGCTTTTCTGAATGCCGCCGGAAGCGCCGCTACGGCGCCGGAGATCAGACCTTATACCGCAGACAGGATTCCGGATGTCGTACGGTTTGAGGAGGAACTCCGCCGGGAAGAGGACGTCTGGGGCTGGGAGATCGATGACGCGTATCTGGAAAGCGTACGTAAGAGCTTTTCAGACGATCTGTTCCGGGACAGCATTTCTCTTCTGGCATATCTGGACGGCAGGGTCGTCGGACGGATCGATTCGTCCATGATCAGGAGTCGGTTCGACGGCAGCACGAAGGCCTATTTGGACTGGATTTGTGTGCTCAAGGGCTGCAGACACAAGGGTGTTGCACAGGCTCTGCTGAACGAGCTTCGGCGTGAACTGAAAACAAAGGGCTTGAACACGCTTATTGCGCTGACGGCCTCAAACGACGAAGCGCAGCGATTCTACCGTTGTATCCCGAACTCGGAGATGCACGACGTCGGAATCTGGATCGATATCTGAAAACGCCGGATCCCACGGCTCACGAATCAAATTTCAAATCGACAGATAGAAAAAGGGGCGCGAACCGAACGCGTCCCTTTTCCGTATTCACTTCCTGTCAGCGGATAAAGTTCGTCATCCGCGGGCGTTCATAGACCGGCGCACGCAGCTTTGCCGCGTCAGCCGCCCCTTTCGTATGGATCAGATAGGCCATGTTGCGGGCGAGCGTGCGCATTGTCTGCAGCCCCTCCTCGTCCTGAAGCACGTCCTCCGGCTTGCTGCCGTGCACCTGATTCCAGTACTGTGAACCTACGACATTCATGTTGGAAATCGAGAAGTACTTGTTCAGACGGTCAAAGGCCGCGCTCGCGCCTCCGCGTCGGCAGGAAACGACAGCAGCGGCGGGCTTGCCGTTGAACTTTTTCTTGTCGACACTGAAGAAGAGACGATCAAGAAATGCGCAGACTGCGCCAGTCGGTCCGGCGTAGTAAACCGGAGAGCCTACGATCAGGCCGTCGAACTCGTCGAGGCGCGCCGCGATCGCATTCACGTAATCGTCAACGAAGCATTTCCCGGTCTGCTTGCAACTGAAGCATCCGACACAGTCCGCTATGGGCGCGCAGCCAAGCCAGAGGATCTCGCTGTCCACCTCACAGGCCTTGAGCGTTTTGGCGATTTCTTCGAGCGCCGTGTTGGTACATCCGTTTTTGTGGGGACTTCCGTTGATCAGCAGTACTTTGCTCATTTTTTCTCCTCCTGTCCGTAGTAGGCGTTTCTTCCGTGTTTGCGAAGATAATGTTTATCTAACAGAGCGCGCGGGATCCTTTCCTGCTCCGGCGCGAGCTGCAGAGCGTGATAATTCATAAAGGCGACTTCCTCGAGCACCGCGGCGTTATGCACCGCCTCATCAGGGTCTTTCCCCCATGCGAACGGCCCGTGTGCGAACACCAGGACGGCGGGCACGGCAGCACTGTCACGTCCTGCAAAGGTCTCCACGATCACCTTTCCGGTCTCTCTTTCATATTCGCCGCCGATCTCCGCATCCGTCATCGGACGTGTACAGGGCACATCTCCGTAGAAGTAATCCGCATGCGTCGTACCCATGGCGCAAATCGGCCGCCCTGCCTGTGCGAAACTCGTCGCCCATCGGGAATGCGTATGTACGACGCCTCCGCACTCCGGGAAGGCCCTGTACAGTTCAAGATGCGTGGCCGTGTCGCTTGACGGCTTCCACTTTCCTTCTACGACCGCGCCTGAGAAGTCAACGACGACCATATCCTCAGGTGTCATACCGTTGTATGGAACGCCGGAGGGCTTTATGACAACGAGCCCCTTCTCCCGGTCGATTCCGGAAACGTTCCCCCAGGTAAACGTCACCAGACTGTATTCCGGAAGCATCAGATTCGCCCTGCAGACCTGTTCTTTCAGCGCTTCAAGCATCAAACCACCTCGGTTGCGAGTCTTTCCAGCGGGAACGCTTTTCGGTAAGTCTCCAGAAAAGCTGCAAATCCCGAAATTTCCGCTTCAGAAGCTGTCACGGTAGTGACGCGCGCATCGGAAAACACTTCGTCGTCCAGATAATCCGCCAGCGTCTGCCCTTCCTTCCGCCACAGCATATATGCAGCCAGCAGAGCCATGCCGTAGGGCCCTCCCTCACCGGCTGTCTCCATTACGGAGACGGGCGCGTTTACCGCGGCTGACAGCATACGCTGTCCGACCTCCCGCGTCGTGAAAAAGCCGCCGTGGCCGCAGATCCGATCGATCTGCACGCCCTCCTCGCCAATCAGGATATCCAACCCGATTTTGAGCGTAGCCAGCGCAGAGAACAGATGCGTGCGCATGAAGTTGGCAAGCGTCAGCCTCGCGTCCGGTCTGCGCGTGAAAAGCGGCCGTCCGGCGTCCAGGTCTGTAACGCCCTCCCCGGAATAGTAATTGTAACTGAGCAGGCCTCCGCAGTCCTTGTCCCCCTCGAGAGCCTTGCGGAAAAGTAGGTCGAACAGCGCGCCGCGATCCGGTTCGACACCGAGCGCTGCGGCAAACTCACCGAACAGGCCAACCCATGCATTGACATCCGATGTGCAGTTGTTGCAGTGGACCATGGCAACCGGAGTGCCATCCGGCGTTGTAACCATATCGATCTCTCGATGGACGCCGAGCGGATGCTCCGTAACGACCATCGCAAAATCCGAAGTACCGGCAGATACGTTGCCCGTCCGTACGCGAACGGAATTCGTCGCCGTCATCCCGGTCCCCGCATCACCCTCACATGGCGCAATCAGCACGCCGGGACACAGTTTCCCGCTCGGATCAAGGAAACGTGCACCATTCTCCGTCAGCTTACCTGCGTATTCACCCGCCCGCAAGACCTTGGGCAGAATACTGCGTAACTCTACGCCTGTCAGTTCCTTGAACTTTGCGAGCATTCCCGTGTCATAGTCACACGTCTCGCTGTCGATCGGGAACATCCCGGAGGCTTCGCCGACGCCCACCGCCTTCTCGCCTGTAAGCTGCCAGTAGACCCAGCCGGCGAGCGTTGTGAGGAATGCGACGCTCGAAACGTGTTCCTCTACGTTCAGAATCGCCTGGCAGAAATGTGCGACGCTCCATCGTTGCGGGATATTGAATCCGAACAGATTGCTGAGTTTTTCCGCCGCCTCGCCGGTAATCGTGTTTCGCCAGGTTCGGAACGGAACAAGCTGTTTCCCGTTTCTGTCGAACGGAAGATACCCATGCATCATCCCGCTAACGCCGATTGCCCCGACCGTTGTCAGTTCAGTGCCCAGTTTCACGCTTACGTCTCGCGCGAGCGCAACGTAACAGGCACGCAAGCCCTCGCGCGCTTCTTCGAGCGAATACGTCCAGATTCCGTTGACGAACCGATTCTCCCATTCATAGGCGCCGGATGCGACCGGAACATGGTTCTCGTCCAGCAGTACGGCCTTGATGCGGGTCGATCCCAGTTCGATGCCCAGCGCCGTCTTCGTCAGATCCGTCATGCCCACGGATTCTCCGTACGGTACGGCAGTGACTTCGGGTTGTTGAAGGAAATATCGCGGACGCCCAGATACTTAAAGACTTCAAACAACGACTTGCCGTAATGTCCGAACGCGACTGCCCCATGGTGCGGAAAACGCTTCTCGATCAGCACATGGCGATAAAAGCGCGCCATCTCATGGATTGCAAACACGCCTATGCCGCCGAACGAACCCGTCGCAACAGGCAGCACTTCTCCCTGCGCGATATAGCCGCGCAGCTTTCCCTCACTGTCGCACTGGAGTCTGAAGAATGTGATGTTCCCCGGAGCGATGTCGCCCTCGAGCGTGCCTCTCGTAAAGTCCGGCTCGCTCCCTTCAGGTTCGAGCAGCCGGTGCTGGATAAGCTGATACTTGACGGCGCGGTCGGCACACATCTTGCAGCTGGGCGTATTTCCGCAGTGAAAGCCCATAAACGTGTCCGTAAGACCGTAATCGTACTTTCCCTTGATTTCCCGCTCCCACATCTGAGCAGGCACTGAATTGTTGATGTCCAGAAGCGTCACAGCATCACCTGACACGCAGGCACCGATGTATTCCGAAAGCGCGCCGTAGATGTCCACCTCGCAGGAAACAGGAATACCGCGCGAGGCAAGGCGTGAGTTTACATAACACGGCTCAAATCCGAACTGCTCCGGGAAGGCAGGCCAGCATTTGTCCGCGAACGCCACGTATTTACGCGCCCCTTTATGCGCCTCGGCCCAGTCGAGCAGTGTCAGTTCAAACTGCGCCATGCGCTCGAGCAGTTCCGGATAATAGCGTCCCTCCCCCATCTCAGCGCGCATATCCGCGCAGATACTGGGGATACGCGCGTCCTGCGCGTGTGCACGATAGCTTACCAGGAGATCAAGCTCAGAGTTCTCCTCGATCTCGACCCCCAGCTCATACAGTCCCCTGATCGGCGCGTTGCATGCGAAGAAATCCTGCGGACGCGGGCCGAATGTGATGATCTTAAGATTTTTCATGCCGATGATCGCACGCGCGATCGGAACGAAGTCCGAGATCATGCCGGCGATATCCTCCGCCGTGCCGACGGGGTATTCGGGAATATAAGCGTCCAAATGGCGCATGCCCAGATTGTAGGAGCAGTTGAGCATGCCGCAGTATGCGTCGCCGCGTCCGTTGATCAGATCTCCGTCACCCTCCGCCGCGGCGACATACATGCAGGGTCCATCGAAGTGTTCGGCAATCAGTGTCTCCGGCGTTTCCGGTCCGAAATTGCCGAGGAACACGACCAGTGCGTTGCAGTCGGCTGCCTTTACGTCAGCAACAGCGGCAAGCATATCCTTCTCGTTCTCCACCGTTACCCGGCATTCGTAGATCCCGCCAGCGCAGGCCGCAGCAATCCGCTCCCTGCGCGCGATCGACAGCCCGATCGGAAAGCAGTCGCGGGATACGGCGATGAGCCCGAGCCGGACATCCGGAATATTCTTCATATCGTTATCCTCCTGAATTCCTTTTATATTTCCGTATTCATATTCGCGAGGATGAATTCATACGTGCATGCAGCTGCAGTCCGCTTGCCCGCGGCGGTTAACCCGTGCGGCTCCCCCGGCAGGCGGACGAGTTCGGCGTTCTCATAGGCCTTTGCGGCTCTCTCACTGAAAGCGATATCCACGATTTCATCGCTCTCTCCGTGAACGATCAGAACCGGTCCCTTGTAGTCGGGCAGCACTTTATAGACGTCATAATCGAGCAGCCCCGCAGCGTACTCCCGGCCGAGCACGCAGCTGACTTGCGTATAAACCTTCGGAATGTCCTCAACGGAGTCGAATCGGACCTGTGCGTCGAGCGGGATACACAGCGCCGGATAGTATTCGATCAGTCCGCGGATCTCCCGTCCGCGTTCGGCTGCCGTAATCCCTGCCACGAAGCCGCCCTGGCTCTCGCCGAGCAGAAACAGTTTATCTCTGTCCGTCGAGTCCAGATTGAGGATTGTGTCGATCACCGCGTTGAGATCGTCCCTCTCCGTGAAAACGGACATGTCCGTCATGCGTCCGCCGCTGCGGCTGCGGTCGCTGCCCCCGTGAAAATCGAAGCAGTAGACTGCAAAGCCGCTCATCGCGAGACTCATGCCTGCGAAGGCGCGGAAATACCGGTAGCTTCCGTTGATGCCGTGGCAGCAGATTATCGTAGGCAGCGGCCCGCTGTGTTCCCTGGGCAGCAGCAGCTCACCAAACAGAGTGTTTACGCCGCTGCGAACGGAAAGACGTCTGACCTCGACCTCATACTGCTTATCCCCCAGCGCTTCCGGTTTCGGATAAAGATTGCGGTAGTTCCTGTAGCACAGGGCTGTCAGCGCTCCGGCCGCTGCCAGGCCAAGCAGCGTTCTCTTCATCTTTCGTTTTCTCCTTCAAAAATTAAGGCGCGGAACCAAGTTCCACGCCTTTATTATAGTCCTTATGATAACTGAATTTCAATATCCATTCTTCGTTTCCGGAAGGACACCGAGCAGCCGGCGATACCGGGTCAGAACGTCATCTACAAGCGTGTTCCAAGGGATCGGGATCGTTTCTCTAGCGCATTCGCCCATGCGGCGAAGCGTCTCCGGATTATTGAGCGCCGCTTCGACAACGCGTGCAAGATCCTCCGGATCGTTCTCGCAAAGCAGCCCGTTCTCCCCGTCGCGGATGCACTCCGCCGCGCTGCTGCCGCGCACTACGACAGAGGGCGTCTTCGCCGCGGCTGCCTCGCGCACGACCAGTCCGCTTGTGTCATAGAGCGATGGAAACAGGAACAGATCGGCAAGCGCATACAGCGCGTCAAGCGTCTTTCTTTCGGAAATATGGCCTGTATAGACGACCTTTTCCGGCGGCAAAAGCGAAGCCGCCAGTTCTCGGATCTCCTGTTCGTGTGGGCCCTGCCCGGCAAAAACGAGCCGGAAGCCGCCTCGAAGCTTTGCGCAGGCTTCCAAAATGCAGCGGATGTTCTTCTTCCAGTTCATTTGTCCGACAAAAAGCAGCATCGGTTCCCCGCTCAGGCCAAAGCGGGCGGAAGTGTCCCTTACCGTCTTTGGATCGACAGCACGCACATCCGTGCCGTTCGGCATCACCTTTATGTCGCCTGTAAAACCGTAACCGCGCAGGGTATCTGCAGAGCTTGCACTCACCGCCCAGACTTCGCTGCATCTCTCAAAGAAGTTCACAACGTATTTCACGCCGACCTCCGCAAGCAGTTCGACTCCCGTTACCTGAAGAAAGTCATCGTAGTATCTTGAGTGGAACGTTCCTACTACCGGCAGTCCTCGCTTCTGCGCATAGTCCAGCCCGGCCTGCCCTGCGATAAAGGGGCTGTGCACGTGCACGACATCAGGCTGGATCATATTCAGACGTTTGATGCAGTGCGGGTCGAGCAACGGCGCACCGACGTTATAGCTCTTCATATGCCGCAGCGGTGTTCCGGAATAGTCAATCAGCTCGAACGGCCATCCGCCGCGGTAACCGGTGTCGGTCTGAGGAGCGCAGACATAACTCTCATTTCCCTTCTCGCCGAAACAGCGAGCGTATTGATAAACGACGTTCCCAACGCCGTCCATTATCGGCAGAAAGGAATCGGAAAACTGCAGGATACGCAGTTTTTGTTCATTCATTTCCATATGCCTCCGTAACTCATTCGTTATTCTGGGGAAATTCCTTGATCAGAAATGCATCGTGGAAGAACATGTCGTTGTCTTCGATATAGAATCTGAGGATCCTTTTATAGTCTTTCGTAGCTGTACTGAGCGTGAGATACGACGCTTTGTCTTTCACCTCGCGCTCGATCTCTTTAAACAGGGTTCCACCGACTCCTTTTGAGCGGTACTCCGGCGTAACGAAAAGCTCGTCCAGCTCAAAGCAGCGACTGCCGACGTCGATGCAGGAGGTTTTCCGCTCCGTTGTGTAGTAGTGTCCGAATGCGTAGCCGATGATCAGATCACCGTCAAAGGCCGCGAAAGCCGGTTCTCTGATGTCCTCGCGCGTGTTTGGAATCAGACCGAATGTGCTTCCCTCCGCCGCCCAGATCTCCGAAAGCCGTATAAGCTGCGCGACATTGTCATCTGTCAGTTCGATTCTGCGATATTCCAGCATGCAATAATGAATCTCCGTTTCTTCTGTTTATACGTCGGCGATCCGCGCGTCGCTCCCGCCGTCCCTGGTCTTCGTGACGATAATCTGCCTGTCGATCCTTCTCTTCAGTTCGCCCACATGCGAGATGATGCCGACGAGGCGATGCCCTTCCGTCAGGCTTCTGAGTGCGTGGATTGCCTGCTCGAGTGAGGCTTCGTCCAGTGAGCCGAACCCCTCGTCCACAAACATGGTATCGAGCCGGACACCGCCTGCCGAGGATTGGATCTCATCGGAAAGGCCGAGAGCGAGCGACAGCGAGGCTTTAAAGGATTCGCCGCCTGAGAGGGTTTTAACGCTGCGTACTGTTCCGTTGTAATGATCAATCACGTCCAGATCCAGGCCGCTCTGGCTGGTCTTGTTCTCTGCTTCGCGCCGGCGTTTCAGTTCGTACTGGTTGCCGGACATGATCAGGAGCCTGCGGTTCGCGCGCACAAGGATCCGGTCAAAGTAAGCCATCTGGATATACGTCTCAAGCATGATCTTTTCCTTGCCTGTGACCCGTCCGTTGGCTGTGTCAGACAGCGCCTTCATCCATACATAGCGCTTGTCAAGCGCGTCAAGTTCTCCTGCTTTGCTCTCAATGTTCCGCAGTGCCGCTCTGTTTGCGGACAATCTTGCACCCACGGCCTTCGCACGCAGGTCGAGCTCCTTTCTTTCTGTGGCGAGTTCATCCCTCTTCCCGGCCTCTGTTTCCTTGTCGAAATCAAGCTTTTCTGCGAGCTGCTTCTCCAGTTCCTCGACGGCCTTCCTCAGTTCTCCCCTGCGCTTATCGGAGTCAATGAAGGCTTCCTCCGCACGTCTGAGCTGTTCTTTTCTGCGGCTGATCTCGGCATCCAGTTCAAGGATTCGAGCTTTGGCTTTTTTCCTGCTCTCAAAACGCAGTACATCCGCTTCCGCCTTCAGCTGTTCCAGCTTTGAGCGGAGTTCGCCCTCCAGTGCCGCTATGGCTTCCACTGTCTCAGCTAGCGCCTTCTGCCGCTCAGCAAGCGCCGACTCTCTCTGCGGGATCTCTTTTTCTAGGAGTTCCTTTCGGGCGATCTTATCGTCCTCTGTCTTGATAGCTGACGTAAGTCCTTTGATTTCTTCGTCAAGCGTTTCCAGCGCGCATCGGACCGAATCATCCTCGTGTTCCATATCCAAATCGAGGTCCAGTTCCCGGGATTTTTCCTGTATGCTGCGCTCCTGCGCCTCCAGCTTCGCCTTGAGCTGAAAGCAGCGTTCGCTTTTTTTCTGAACTACGCTCTGTGCGTTTTCCATATCCGCTTTGGCCGCCTTGAGGCTCTCCTCAGACGGCGCCGCCTCGGATTTGACCGCGCGTTTCGGATGTACCGGTGAGCCGCAGACCGGACAGGGTTTCCCGTCTTCCAGCGTTTCTGCAAGGATACCGGCCTGCTCATCCCGGAACGCCTTCTCCATTGCATTATACACATCGCGAATCCGCTCGTACGCATCCGACGCCTCTCTGTAAGCCTGCTGATGCGATACGAGTTTTTTCTTTTCGCTTGCATGCTCGTCAAGCGCAGCGCGAAGCGCTTCGAGCGCCTTTTTCCGTGAGTCCTTCTTTTCCTGTTCCACGACCAGCCGCTGCTTCTCTGCCCCTGTGTCAGACAGAGCGCTCAGTTCCTGCTTCCGTGCCGCGAGCATCTTTTCGGCGTCCTCGATCTCGATGCCTGTCTCAGTCTGATCTGCTCGTCGGTCATCCAGCGATTTCTGTGCTTTGGCAATTGCAAGCCGGAGCGTCTCCAGTGCATCGTACCTTGGCAGTTCCGCCTCCAGTTTTGCTTTTTCCTCAGCAGCCTTTTCCGTTTCGGGCGCGGCCGCCCGCTCCCTGTCAAGCTCCGCCTGCAGTCCGGAAAAGCGCTGTTCCTCCTCATGCAGCAGACTTCTGTTCTCTTCAACGGCCGACTTCGTCTTTTCTCTTGCCTCAAGTCTGCCCAGAATCCCGCTGATTGTTTCAATCTGACGGCCGATCTCCTCGCGCCGTTTGTCTGTGAGACATTCCGTCTCTTCGTCCTGCGCGATCAGTCTGGCGAGCAATTCGATGATTTCCGCGGTCATCAGTTCTCCGCTTTTTGCTTTTTTCACCTCTATGCTCAGCACATCGTGTTCGTCCGCTTCAATGCCGTCGATATACTGTTTCAGGCTTTTCCCTGCGGCATCACGCTGCGCGTTGAGCTCCAGAGTGTCGGCTTTCAGTCTCTCCTGTAGGCTGTAGAAAAGCTGCGTTTTGAATATCTGCCGGAAGATTGCCTTCCTCTCCTCAGTGGAAGCCAGAAGCAGTTTCAGAAATTCGCCCTGCGCGATCATGGAGATCTGCATGAACTGCTCGCGGTCGACGCCCATGATCTCCCGGATAGCCGCATCAACTTCACCCCACTTCGTGACGATACGACCGCCCGGCAGCGTTAGCGTTGCAGATGCATTTTCCGTTGTGAAGCCTGCTCCCCGCTGCTTCGGTCTTTCATACGCGGGGTTTCTCTCCACGGTGTAAACCTTCTCGCTACAGGAAAATGTAAGCTTAACGCTTGTCGGCGTACCTGGATCGGCGTACTTGGAGCGGAGCATGGACGCATCCCGTATGTCTCCGCTTGCCTTGCCGTATAGCGCGAAAGTGATGGCGTCGAAAATCGTCGTCTTTCCGGCGCCTGTATCGCCGGTGATCAGATACAGTCCGCTTTCCCCGAGCTTTGACAGATCAAGCTTCGTCGTTCCCGCGTAGGGACCGAAGGCAGACATCGTTAATGAAAGCGGCCTCATTGCGTTCCCTCCCACGTTTTCACGATGAGGTCTTTCATGTATGCTGCCTGCTCATCGTTCATCGGCTGATTGTTCTGCTGGAGATAAAAATCGGAAAAGAGTTCGAGCGGGGTTTTCGTCTCAGCGTCTGCTTCGCCCGATATTCCCCCACTGTATCTTGTACGCGCATTGTCGTAGTCAAGACACATCAGACGATGATACACTCTGCGAAGCCTGCCCATCGCGTCCGGAACATCATCCTCGTCTGTCAGGATGATACGAGTGTAATCCTCCTGCCATGTGGTTCCTTCATAAAAAGAGCGAAGCATGAGCTCATCATAACTGCCCCTCAGCTCCACGAAATCGTGCTGCGGAATCAGATCTATCGTCCTGTACTCAGTTTTGCCTTTTTCCTGCACCTCAATGACAGTGACTGACTTGCGATCGTTCACCTCGGAGAATGAATACTTCAGCGGCGTCCCGCAATAACGGATGCGCTCTGTTACGCAGTTCTGCGGGGAATGGAGGTGCCCCAGCGCAACATAGTCAAAGTCATTGAATACTTCCGCGTCTACGTTCTCAGCACCGCCGACGAAGAATTCCTCCGATTCCGAGCGAGACGCGCCGGTGACGAACTGATGCGTAACCAGGACGTTTCTCATTGCGGGATCCACATGCATATCAGTGATCGCGCACCGGACTGCGTCTGTATAGGAAACGATCTCTTCCCCCTCATGGAACCGCCGTACGTGGGCGGGCTTGATAAAGGGCAGCATATATATGAAGACGTCCCCGTACTCATCCACAAGTCGGAACGGTTCGATCCGGCCCTCATATACCGGAGACATATGAATTCCGCCAATATCCATAATACGGGAACCGAAGGCGATGCGTTCCGGCGAATCATGATTCCCGCTGATGACGAAAGTCTGTGTCTTCAGTTTTGAGAGCATGACAAGAAAATCGTCAAAAATGCTCACTGCTTCAGCTGAGGGCACAGATTTATCATAAATGTCTCCGGCAATAAGAACGGCATCCGGTCTTTCTTCGAATACGATGGAAAGGATTTTCTTAAGGATATATGCCTGTTCTTCCAGCATCGAGTATTCGTATATGCGTTTTCCGAGGTGAAGATCCGATAAGTGAATCAGCTTCATAACAGCTCCTCAAATTACATGATACTGATACGTTTGCTTCAAATACTATCACGATTGAAGAATGAATTCAACATAACTCATTTCTGCGCGATATTTTCATATCTCATAATTCGTTAAGAATAACCGAAGAATAAACAACGCCAGAGTCAATATCATGAAAAAAGGAAATATCAAAAAAGCAGCCTTTCGGCTGCTTTTTCGTGGCAGGGGTTGAAGGGATCGAACCCTCGGCCTACGGTTTTGGAGACCGCCGCTCTACCAGCTGAGCTAAACCCCTAAATTTCCAAGGTATAAACAGAAGATGTTGAAACATCGAATAATTGGTGGGCCTTCAGGGACTTGAACCCGGGACCGACCGGTTATGAGCCGGTTGCTCTAACCAACTGAGCTAAAGGCCCTTGAGGCTTATAAAAGCTTAAGAGCCGCCACCATTGAGTGGCGGCTCTCATGCTTGGCGCCTCCTGTAGGACTCGAACCTACGACACCGCGGTTAACAGCCGCGTGCTCTACCGACTGAGCTAAGGAGGCAAGACAAAAGGTCAGAAATTAAATCCTGACCTTTCGTGTTGGCATTGACCTATCTTCCCGGTCCGTCT
>JAFYCC010000074.1 GCA_017539885.1 Oscillospiraceae bacterium | reverse complement strand
CAGCAGGCAGAGCACGTCCTTTCCCTGATCGGCCGCGTAGGCGAGCGCTGCGGCGAGCTTGCTGCTCGCGGCGAGCCGGTAGAGCGTGATGCGGATGGAGACGACCTCCGGGTCGTCCGCCGCCTCGTACAGCAGCTCAATGAAGGGCGTCATGCTCTGATGCGGGAAGCTCAGGAGCAGATCGCTCCGCTCCAGATAGCGGAAATAGTCCCCCTTGCGCAGCGCGACGGTACGCACGCTGTGGCGCTCGGGATACTTCATCTCCGGCGCCGCGGACAGCGCGCCGCCGAAACCCGTGCAGAAGGGCACGGAACTCCGGAAGACGTGTTTTTCCGGCACCTTGAGATACTTGTCCAGCATCTCGCGCAGGCGCCTGTCCGGCTTGCCGAGGATCTGCAGCCGGACGATGGACTGCCGTTTGCGCTTTTTGAGCAGCTTCTGCATACTGCTGCGGAAATCGTCGTCCTCCGCACGCGCGTTCTCGTCGATGAAGACGTCCGCGTTGCGCGTCACGCGCACTGTGCAGCTGTCGCGCACCTCGTGCTTCTTGAACAGCAGCGGCGCGAAATGGCGCACGAGCGCGTCCGTGAAGATCACCTTCTGCCTGCCCTCGGTCTCAAAGACGCGGTAGGCGGGCAGGCGTGACAGATAGACGAGTCCGAGGTTGTATTTCTCACGCCTGCGCAGCAGCACGGCCACGTAGGGCTCGCGGTTGTCCAGGAAAGGCATGGGGTGCTCCGCGTCCACGATGCGGGCCGTCAGGAGCTGCCGGAACTCCGCGAAGACCTTGCGTGCGATGCTCTCGTCCACCTTGGTGATACGGCGGAAGTCCACGACCTCGATCCCCGCGGCCTCCAGATCCCGCAGCAGGGAGCGATAGACCTCCGTCTCCGTCTCCTGCTGCCTGGCGACCTCACGCATGATGCGGCGCAGCTGCGACGCGGTGTTCCAGCCGGTCTTCTGATCGACGTAGTCCGGCATAAGCGCCGCGCGGTGCATCAGGGCGCCGACGCGGACCATGAAGAACTCGTCCAGATTGTTCTGATAGATGGAGAGGAACTTCAGCCGCTCCAGCAGCGGCGCAGCGTTCCCGCCCGCCTCCGAGAGCACGCGCAGGTTGAACTGCAGCCAGCTCAGCTCGCGGTCGATGAAGCACTCCGGGCCGACCGGCGGGAAGGCCGGCGGCTCCGGCTTCCGCTCCTCCGGCTGCGGCGCGGTCTCGTTCTCAGGCGGTACGATTTTCGTTTCTTCCATACAGATCACCTCTCTGTATGCGCAGAGCGCCCGCTCACTCTTCCTCCCGCGCGATGGCCTTCTCCATGGCCTCGACGACGATACGGAGCACCTTGATGCGGGCGTAGAGCTTATCGTTGGACTCTATGATATGCCACGGCGCGAACGACGTGGAGGTCTTCTGCAGCATTTCGTTCACCGCCTGCTCGTACTGCGGCCACTTCTCACGGTTGCGCCAGTCCTCGTCCGTGATCTTCCACTGCTTTTCCGGCGTGTTCTGACGCTGCGTGAAGCGCTCCAGCTGCGTCTCGGGGTCAATGTGGATCCAGAACTTCAGTACCACGGCGCCCCAGTCGTGAAGCTCCTCCTCGAATTCGTTGATCTCGTTGTAGGCGCGCTGCCAGTCCTTCTCGGCGCAGAAGCCCTCGATGCGCTCCACCATCACGCGGCCGTACCAGGTCCGGTCGAAGATGGCGAAATGACCGCTGCGGGGCAGGCGCGTCCAGAAGCGCCAGAGATAGTGGCGCGCCTTCTCGTGCGGCTCCGGCGACGCGATGGGATACACGTCGAAGCCGCGGGGATCGAGCGGATAGGCAAGGCGGCGGATGTTGCCGCCCTTGCCCGCGGCGTCCCAGCCCTCGTAGCAGATCACGAAGGGAATGCGCTTGCGGTAGATGACGTTGTGCAGGCGCTTGATCTTCTCCTGCAGCTCCTTGAGCTCCCGCTTGTAGTCCTCCCTGCTGATGGCGACGCTCAGGTCCACATCCGCGAGGTCGGGCATCTCCAGAAGCGGGAAAGTCTCCTCCGCGGGTGAACCGACGTATTTCCCGGCCGCAAGTCCCTCGTCGATGAGCTCAGTGAGCAGCCGGAACACGTCATAGTGCAGACGGTTCTTTTTGCTGCCGTCGAGGACGTGCCAGGGCGCGAATTCCTGCGTCCCGGTCATGAAGCAGTCGTAGGCCTTCTGGTACCTGTCGTAATCCTCGTTCTGCCGCAGATCGTATTTCGTGACGCGCCAGGCCGTATCCCTGTTCCCGCGCAGCTCGTTCAGCCGCGCCTTCTGCTCCTCGCGGGATATGTTGAGGAACAGCTTGATCACCAGATAGCCGTTGTCCCGAAGCTGGCGCTCAAAGCGGTTGACGGATCGGATCCTGCGCTGGAATTCCTCCCTGCCGCTCTCTCCGGCGCACAGGGCGCGCACTGCGGCCTCCATCCAGCCGCCGTCCATGAACTGCAGCTTGCCCTCCTCCGGGATCGCGCCGAAGAACGGATACAGGAAGGGATAGCGGTCGGCATCCCGCTGCGCGCGGTCGGAAAGGAACACGCTGGAGAAGCGCGGGTCTATCTCGCTGATCAGGTCGTTGATGAGGCCGCCCTTGCCCGCGCCGGACCAGCCCTCCACCAGAACGATCACGGGGAGCTTCGCGTCGCGCAGAAGCATCTGCTGTGCGGTCAGCTTTTCCTGCAGACGCTTGGCCTCCGCCTTGCGCGAGGCCTTGTCCAGCCCGTCATCGGGCCGTTTGAATCCTTTCAGCATGGGAATTCTCCTTTCACTTTTCGCGTCCTTGAGCTTTTCCTCTTCCCGCCTGCCGGCCTGCCGCCTTCGCGCGCTCCCGCGCCGGAAAAGCGGCGTTCTCCTTGATTTTTATGCTATTTAAGTATACTGGAAAACGCCCCGCGATACAAGCATATTCGACGAAATATAGCGTCGTGCCGAGATTCCGCGGAGAAGCCCCCGCAAGTCTCCGCCGATATCGGACAAATCAGTGTCTCTCTGCAAAAAAGAACCATCCTATCGGTTCTGCCTGCCGTCTGCCGTCTCTGACAAAAACCGATCCGGGATTTCCGCAAAAAGCGGGAATCGTAGTTCAGTAACTGCTCGGCAAAACAATTCCTGTCGCATCGCGCCTTCCGCCCGGCGCGGTTTTTATACCCCGCCGTCCGTCAGCGCCGCAGCGGGCAGCAATGCCAACAGCTTGCTTGTTCGTTTCAGTATTTGTTTTGTTCCTCCTTTGAACAGAATTAATTATGTAAACCAGATTTGCTCGTATTGAGTATTCCGCTTGACGATATGCCGTCGCACGCTCGTGACTGATATGAAATGACCGTTGTCAAGAGGCAATTTGCCCATATTCCGGTATTTCGACTTCTGCCAGTCTGAAGGCATCTCAAAAGGGCCATGGAATCAGATCTCCGGCATTGGCCACTCTGATATACGTGGATTCGGCGGATGCCAGGCATCCACCTTACCGACAGGCTAATGGTCCGCCGTGAGCTCTTCCATCTTCAGTCGTGGATCACAGCCGGAGCTGTGCCAACATAGTCACGTCGTAGATAGCTCGAACCTCAAAAAGACCACAGCCCCGTTAAGATACCTTCAGTATGTGCTCCGTGCGTTGCTGGATTGAAACGTGCTTTCGGGGATTGTCTTATGCTCTTTTTCGTCCGACCCGTTTTTTGCCCGATACCGATATCCGTCTCCGTCTATGTTTCTGCGCGGGTTCTTTCTTCGCTCGTGCTATTTTTGCTCCCGTCTGCAATTTTTTCACGCAATTTCATTGACTTCGGGCTGGCTTTGTGCTATCATGCAGCCACCCCAATGAATAATTTGTTCCAATCTGCAAATATTTCACGAGGTGATTTTCGTGTTTCCCAGAACCCAGTATCTGAACAAGCTGATCGAGAAGAAAGACAACGGACGTGTCAAAGTCATCACCGGACTGAGACGGTGCGGGAAATCCGTACTCCTGTTCGAGTTGTACAGGGACTTCCTGACTCGCGAAGGCATAGCGCCGGATCAGATTATTGCGCTTGCGCTGGATGTTATCGCAAACGCGAAATACAGGAATCCGATAGAACTTGACCGGTATATCCGGGACAGAATCGTGGACAGCGGCAAGCGATACTATGTTTTCATCGATGAAATCCAGTTCGTTTCCGAGATCCAGAATCCATATGTGGATGATCCCAAGGCAAAGATCACCTTCATCGACGTTGTACTTGGCTTCATGCAGATGCGGAATGTAGACGTCTACGTAACCGGGAGCAATTCAAACATGCTCTCTTCGGACATCATTACGCAGTTTCGGGACCGTGGTGATGAAATCCGTGTTTATCCCCTTTCCTATGCGGAGTTTTACGACGCTTATGAAGATGACAAACGCGGTGCATGGCAGGAATACTACACTTATGGTGGGATGCCGTTTCTGTCGACGCTTCACTCTCATGAAGAAAAGAGCAGCTACCTCCGTGATTTGCTGCAGAGGACTTACATCAAAGACGTGATTGAGCGAAACAGGATCGCAAACGATGAGGAAGTGCTGTCGATCCTTCTCGATATCCTCGCGTCCGGGATTGGGTCGTTGACCAATCCCAGCAGACTCTCAAACACTTTCAAAAGCGAGCGGCATCTGCCGATTGCGCCGGACACCATAGATCGTTACCTCGGATTCTTTCAGAATGCGTACCTGATTCAAAAGGCAGAGCGTTATGATGTGAAAGGCAAAAAGTATATCAGCACGCCTTCGAAGTACTACTACTCCGACCCGGGTCTCAGAAATGCCCGGCTGCGCTTTCGGCAAATCGAGGAGACGCATCTGATGGAGAACGTTTTATTCAACGATCTGATCCGGCGCGGATTTGATGTCGATGTAGGCATTGTGGAGATAGCGACGAAAGCAGAAAACGGCAAAAAGATCCGCAAGCAGCTTGAAGTGGATTTCGTTGTGAACAAGGGCAGCAGCCGCTGTTATATCCAGTCTGCTTTGTCCGTATCTGACCCGGAAAAGAAGAAACAGGAAATTGCTTCTCTGCTGCGGATCCCCGATTCGTTCAAGAAAATCGTGGTAGTCGGAGATTATCTGAAGCCGATGAATGATGAGCACGGTATCCACTACATCGGAATCGAACAGTTCCTGCTCGGCGCCGGTTCCGTCTTTGAGTAGAACCACAGCCTGTTTTTGAGGAGAACGATGCCAACGAAAAGAATACGATCATCCTTGGCTGGCTCTATAAACAGCAAAGAAGCCGGGACAAGTCTATGCAAGGAGAGATCAAACGCCTGATTCGCGAAGAGATCCAACGAACTGCCACCTGAACCTGTCGGTGTACACTGACTGCAAACGCTCTGTCTGTGTTGGGAAATATCTATTCCCTGCGGGATCTCGCATCTGCTCACGAAGAAGCCATACGGGTTCACGGATTTCTGTCGGTGTACACCGACAAGATTTCTTATGCCGATACAGGAAAACTCAAATTATGTCTTGACTTTTTATTAGAGAAATGAGCGGGAAACCCCAAATGCTTCAGCTTTGGGATGAAAGCGAATACAATATTGAGCAAACTCCTTGCTCTGATAATAGGTATATGATAAAATAAATACCATGATGAAGAGAAAACCACGGAGCGAGTATCGTTCCACAGAAACAACAGTTTACTGTTGTCGCTATCACATTATCTTTTG
>JAFYCC010000013.1 GCA_017539885.1 Oscillospiraceae bacterium | reverse complement strand
TTTAACTGTTTCAGGATTGGACATTTTTTCTTACGAAATGTCGAATCAAAGCATGTGTTTCAAATCTGAACCGGACGGGGGGACACGACAGCCATGCAGAAAAAGATCCGGGTGCTGGGGATAGCGCCCTATGAAACGATGTTGAACACCATGATCCGTGTGGCCGAAGAGCGAAAAGACATCGAACTGGTCGAGGCGCGGTACGGCGACCTTGAAAACGGCGCTGAGATCGTCCGCGCCTACGATCCGGACAAGTACGACGTGATCCTCTCCCGTGGCGGCACCAAGCTCTGCATCGACAAGGTGACCGATAAGCCCGTCTTCGAGATCCCCGTCTCCTATCCGGACCTCCTGAACATTTTCAATCTCGTCAGGGGATATTCCGGCAAGATCGCCATCCTCTGCTATCCGGACATCTCCGATCAGATCCGGCGGCTGCGTGATATCCTCCAGTTCGATTACGATATTTTCAACATCACCAGCTGGAACGACCTGCAGAGCCAGATCGAGCAGATCCAGCGCGACGGCTATTCACTGGTCATCGGGGACGCCATCTCCGTTTCCTATGCCGCGCGCTGCGGCCTCCAGTCCATCCTTCTGGTGTCCGGCACCGAGAGCATCCGCGCCGCGTTTGACGATATTGCCCACGTTTACAGCTACTTTACGGGGATCCAGAAAGAAAACGGCTACCTGAAAGCCTATTTCTCCGCGGGCGATTCGGCGATCCTGTGCATGAACCTCGGCGGCGGCACCCTTTTCCGCCTCGGTTCGGTCACGGCCGCCGTCGAGAAGACCTGCCGCGCCATCCTGCCGCTGATGAAAAAGAGCAGGGAATACTCGCTGCAGAAAAAGGCGTCCGGCCACCTCATCCTGATCCGCGCGGTCCGGCTGCGGCATAACAATGAGGACTGCTGCTATTTCACGATCTCCGAGATCAGGCTGTCCTCCGCCCACCGGACCCGCTACGGAGGCATGGACGTCTACGAACGCTCGGAACTGCTGAACAGCGGCGCCGGCCGCAGCGTTGCCAATCTTCTCGCACCCACGCTCAACAGGCACAAAGATGCGCTGCGCTCCTCGCTGCCGCTTTTGATCACCGGAGAAATCGGCTCCGAGAAGAACGCCTTTGCGCGCCAGGTCTTTCTGCGCTGTTCCGCTCCCGAGGACGTGCTCTACGTCGTCCGCTGCGGAGAACTCAACCGCAAGCTGCTGTGGTACCTGCTGTCGGACATCCAGTCGCCGCTCTTTTCCCATCACACGTTCGTCCTCTTTGAAAACCTGCAGGCGCTCAGCGCGCCGATGCTCCTGATGTTCCTGCAGGACCTTCACGACTTCGAGCACAGCCTTCCGAGCCGCCTGCTGTTCACCTTTGGGATCAAACCTGACGACGACCTCTTCGGAGTTCACAGGATCCTGGAAACGCTCACCTGCAACGAGATCCCGCTGACGCCGCTGCGTCAGCAGCCGCAGGACATCCACAGCCAGACGCTCCTTTTCATCAACGAGCTGAACCGCATCAGCGGCAATACGATCACCGGGATCGAACCGGAGGCGATCGGGCTTCTGGAAGCATATCCCTGGCCCTACAATCTGAAGGGACTCCAGCGGGTCCTCAAGAACGCAGCCGAGAACGCCCATTCCGCCTGGATCACCTCCGCGGACATCCGTAAGATCCTGCACCAGGACGCTCAGGCGGAACGCCAGCTGCAGGCCAAGCAGCGTCATGAAACGCCGCAGAACATCGATCTGAGCCGCACCCTTGAAGAGATCGAAACGGACATCGTCAACCGCGTCCTGAACGAAGAAAATATGAATCAGACCCGTGCCGCAAAGCGCCTCGGCGTCAGCCGGACCACACTCTGGAGGATCCTGAAAAAATGAACGCAGGGCAAGCGCCGAAGGCGGAAAAGCCCTTTCGATCATCGTCCACGCACTGGGACTGTTAAATTTAGTAAAATTATCGTCTGACCTGTCTTGACATTTATGGTCTTTTCTGCTATTCTGCTTTTCGTGATGAAGACGTTAGCACTCTGTTCGAGTGAGTGCTAATAAATCAAAAATCGCGAAAGGAGGGTGAGGCTCATGCTTACGGAACGCCAGTTGGAGATCGTCTTCGCGGTCGTGTACGAATACATCAAGACGGGCGAACCGGTAGGGTCGCGTACGATCTCGCGCAAGTTCCTCAAGAGCCACAGTGCGGCGACCATTCGCAACGAGATGTCCGACCTGGAAGAGATGGGCTATTTCACCCAACCTCATTCGTCGGCGGGGCGTCTGCCCACGTCGCAGGCCTATCGCGTCTACGTCAATTCCATCCTGCACCGGCCCACGACGCCGCCGCCGGAGATCGAACACTGGATCAGGCAGGTGTCGAGCCAGCTGCAAAGTCTGGACGAGCGTCTGGCCGAGGCGGCGCGGTTCCTGGGCCGCTTCACCCGCTGTTTCAGCGTCGCCGCCGTGGCGGCGATGGACGGGCTGAAGTTGCGCAAATGCGATTTCATCCGCCTTGCACCGAGCGTGCTGCTCGTGGTGCTGGTGGTGGAAAACGGTGCCGTGCGCCATTCGCGGCTGCGTATTTCGCCCGAGGTGACGCCCGAGCAGCTTGACGAGCTGTGCGGCGTGATCAATCACGCCGCGGCCGGTCATCCGTGGAACGGCGTGCGCGCCGAACTGGTCGAATATCTTTCGCATCACTTCACCGAGAGATGGAACGAGCTCCAGCCCGTGTTCGACCACGTTGACGGGATGATGAACGACGAGTCGATGACGCTGTCCACAGGCGGCGTGCGCGAGTTGTTCGCCGGCAGCGGCGAGGAGCAGACGGACGAACGCAGGGGCCGCATCGAAGCGATCTCGTCGCTGATGGACACGAAAGAGGACCTTGAAGACTTCATCAGCGATTACGCCAGCAGCGACGGCCTGCACGTGACGATCGGCGACGAGAACACGCGCCCGGACATGCAGGGTTGCTCGGTGATGATGTCCACGGCCACGGAGGGCGGCAAGAAGGCGATGGTCGGCCTGGTCGGGCCCATGCGCATGAACTACGCCAGCTCGATCGCCGTGCTCGAAGCCGTTTTGGACGGACTGAACCATCCCCGCACGGGGAAGGAGGAGACGTAAATGGATCAGGAAAAAGAGAAGACTCAGGCGGAGAACATCCCCGTCGAGGACGCGAACGAGGCCCCTCAGGCTGAATCCGCGCCCGATGAGAATCAGAAGAAGATCGACGAGCTGACCGCGCAGTACAATCAGATGCGCGAAGTGGCCGCGCGCGCACAGGCCGACGGCATCAACTACCGCAACTGGGCAGAGCGCGAGTTCAAGAGATTGAAGGCGTTCGGAAGCGAGCGGGCGGTGCTCGCCATGCTGCCCGTGCTCGACAATCTGGAGCTGGCGCTCGGCAACGCCGAGGCCGATCCGGCGAGCATCAAAGAGGGCGTGCGCATGGTGCGCTCTCAGTTCGGCGAAGCTCTGAAGAATCTCGGCGTGACCGAGATC
>JAFYCC010000073.1 GCA_017539885.1 Oscillospiraceae bacterium | reverse complement strand
TGGGTGCTGCTGTTCCATATGGTCCCCTGCTGTGTGCCCTGTGCCGTGATCGGCTTCAAGCATTGGCGCAGACGGAAAAAGGAAGCGCAGCTTGGATAAGGAAAGCGTTGTCCTCGGCTGCGGCTGTGAGGTATTCGGGGATGAGGCGGAGGAGCTCAGGCAACGCTTCCGCCTGCTTCGGCTGCTGATCGTCTCCACCACGCTGAGCATGCCGCTTCTCTGGGATCTCCCGCCGCGCTTCCAGTTTGTGCTGGCAACGGTGCTGCAGTTCAGGCCGGGTCTGTACTTTGTCCGAAATGCGATCCGTGGGCTGAAAAGCCGCAGCCTTGGCATGGATCTGCTGGTGGCGCTCTCCACCACGGTGATCTATGCTTACAGCACAGTCGTCACCTTCACCGTAACGGAGAACATCAAGCTCTATTATCTCTGTGACGGGGTGCTGATCTCGCTGCTGCTCTTCGGGCGCTATCTGGAATCCGTGGCGATCTACCAGAGCGGAGAAGCAGTGCGAGGTCTCCTGCGCCTGCAGCCCAAGACCGCGATCGTGCTGAGGGATGGGATCGAGAGCGAGATCGACGCCGCGGAGATCGTCTCCGGTGATACCATCCTGCTCCGCCCCGGCGAACGGATCCCCGCCGATGGGAAGATCCTTGAGGGAAGCTGCCTGGTGGACGAGTCCCTGCTGACCGGCGAGAGCGAACCCGTGCAGAAAGGGCCAGGCGACAGCATCACCGGCGGCACGCTCAATCGTGAAGGCAAGGTCACGTACACGGCGACCTCGGTTGGAGAGGATTCGACCCTGCAGCAGATGGCAGCCTTCGTGCGCCGCGCGCAGAGCGAAAAGGCGCCTGTGCAGCGCTTTGCGGACAGGATCGCCGCGATCTTTGTCCCGTCTGTCATCGCGCTTGCGGTACTGATTTTCGCGCTGTGGTTTTTCCTGCTCGCTCCCGGTGATTGGGGAAAGGCGGTTTCGACGGTCTGCGGCGTGCTGGTGATCGCCTGTCCCTGTGCACTGGGTCTCGCCACGCCCGCGGCCTTGATGACGTCTTCCGGACGGGCGGCGGAACTGGGGATCCTCTTCAAAGGAGCTTCGGCCATCGAAAAGGCATGGAGCATCGACACAGTCGTATTCGACAAAACCGGTACCCTCACCGAGGGCCGCGTGGAGCCGGGGATCCGCGATCCGCTGCGTGAAGACGCGAAAAGCGCTGTCGACGCCTGCAGGGCGCTGGGGCTGGAGGTCTGGATGATCTCCGGCGACAAGGAGGAGACGGCAAGACGCATCGCAGGAGAGTGCGGGATCGAGAATGTCCTCTTTGAGGTGAAGCCGGAGGAAAAGGCCGCGCAGATCACACGCTTGAAAAGCGAAGGCCGCCGCGTCGCCATGGTGGGCGACGGGATCAACGACGCCCCGGCCATGGCGGAAGCGGATCTTGCGATCGCCATGGGAACCGGAACGGACATCGCCATCGAGTGTGCCGACGCGGTGCTGCCCGGCGGGCGCATCGGTCGGGTGCCGCAGGCATTGCGGCTCGCCGGAG
>JAFYCC010000012.1 GCA_017539885.1 Oscillospiraceae bacterium | reverse complement strand
GGAACGCAGTTGTTTGAAAAAGATACGGCTTAGTTTTCCACAAAACCGAATAAAAGACTGATTTGGGCAGGCCTTAGAAGGGCGTGCTCTGGTACAAGTTGCGGCAGATTCCCAACATCGTTGTGGATTCTGTCGTTTTTTACTTGTCCGAGGCAATAGCAAAGGAGCTGCGCAAAATTTGCATTTTGCTACAGCTCCTTTTCACGTCTGTTGGCAAAATTCAGGAAACATGATATGATAAACGAAGTCTAGGAGGGCGGAAATGCGGACAGAAAGAATTGAGAAGACGGAGTCTTTCCTTCGGGAAAAGCTCTCGTCCGGCGAGTATATGCGCGGGAATCCCGCGGCATTGTCCTATCGGCTCGAACATAGCTATCGCGTTGCGAACATCGGAAGACAGATCGCCCGCGAGGAGGCTTTCGACGAGGAGGCAATGATCATCGCCTGCCTGCTGCACGATGTCTCCTACTGCGAGACTTTTGACGGTGAGAACGGCTGGCGCGAGCACGGCCGCCGTTCCGCAGCGATAGCAAGACCGTTTCTCGCTTCGCTCGGACTTGAACCGCGGCTGATTCATGAAATCAGCTTCGGAATCGCCATCCACGTGGACGACGAGTCGGATTTCCCGGGTGAGCGCACGCCTTTTGCACTCACTGTCGGGGATGCCGACAATCTTGACCGCTTCGACGTCTACAGGATCTACGAGCGCCTGGAGGCCGACAGATTCAGTTCTATGGCGCTCGCAGAGAAGACGGAATACGTCGCCAGACGTCTGGATGGGCTTGCGAAGCTGTATGACGTGCCGATGGCAACGGAGACGGCGAGACGCATATGGACAGAACGACTGGTTTTCGCCGAACAGTTCTATAAGAAGCTTTTGTCGCAGCTGCTTACGAGCGAGAAGCTGCTGTGAGGAAAGGAGAGACGGATATCGTGACGACAGAGGAAGCTAGAGAGCGGCTTGCTGCATTGCAAAAGAAACAGAGCGCATTCTATCATGCGCTCGGACTGCTGAGTTATGACGGCGAGACAACTGCGCCAAAGGGCACGGCGGCAAACCGCGCGCAGTCGACAGGCGTGCTCAGCGAGGAGCTGTACCGCCTCTCTACAGGGGAAGAGACGATTGAACTGCTTGAATACCTCGATGGTGAGAAGGACTCACTGGATGAGAAGGAAAACAGGGAAGTCTATCTGCTGCTGCGTGAAGTCCGCAAGCTGAGAAAGATCCCCATGGACGAGTACGTTGCGCATGAAAAACTGCTCGTCGAAGCGCAGGACGTGTGGCATACATCAAAGCTGACGGATGACTGGCCGCTTTTCGAGCCATATATGGAGAGAATCGTCACGGACGCGAAGCGCTTTGCCGCGTACTGTGCGCCGGAAAAACAGCCATATGATTATTGGCTGAGCGAATTCGAGGAGGGACTCGATCGCGGGAAATGCGATGCGTTCTTTGCTGTACTGCGCGAACGGATCGTGCCGCTGCTCAGGCGCGTACAGGAAAAGCCCAGACCCGACAGAAGCATTCTGACCGGGCGTTTTCCCGTCGAGGCACAGAAGCGCTTTTCTCTCCGATTGATGGAACTGATCGGACTCGACTTGTCACACGTCGGACTTGCTGAAACGGAACACCCGTTCACGACCAGTCTGGGTTCCCACCTTGACGAACGCATCACGACGCACTACCATGAGGACGATTTTTCCAGTTCGATGTACAGCGTTATCCATGAGGGCGGTCACGCACTGTATGACACGGGCAGCAGTGACGATCTGGCATACACAGCGCTCGACGGCGGCGTATCCATGGCCATCCACGAGAGCCAGAGCCGTTTTTATGAGAATATCCTCGGGCGCAGCCGCGCCTTTTGCGAATGCATCTTTCCGGAGCTGGAGACATTTTTCCCCGGAGTGACGGCGTCACGCACACCGGATGAACTTTACAGCGCCGTCTGCCTGGCAGAGCCAAGCCTCATTCGTACGGAGGCGGACGAACTGACATATGCACTGCATGTCATGGTGCGCTACGAGCTTGAGAAACGGCTCATGGACGGATCGCTTGAAGTGAAGGAACTGCCGGAGGCGTGGAATGCGCTGTATAAAGACTATCTCGGTATTGACGTTCCGGACAACCGGCGCGGCGTGCTTCAGGACAGCCACTGGTCGGGAGGCGCCATCGGCTATTTCCCGTCCTACGCGCTCGGCAGCGCATACGGCGCACAGCTTTTGCGGAAGATGCACGAGACCGTGGATGTGGACGCCGCTCTCCGCGCGGGGAACTTCGCGCCGGTCAACGACTGGCTGCGCGAGCGCGTATGGCGGCACGGCTGCCTGTATGCGCCTGCGGAACTGTTCAAAAAAGCAGTGGGTGAAGACTTCGATCCCACGGCGTTCACTGATTATCTGACGGCAAAATATACGGATCTGTACGGGCTGTGAAGCACATTGGCGGCTGAGGCGCCGCCTGATAGAAAGAACGCAGATTTGAAAGAAAAGAGAGATAATAAATGGTACGTTTGAAGACTATGATCGTCATCGCAATCATTGGTGCCATGCTCTGCGCCCTGCTCTGCGGCTGCGGCGGGAAAGACACCGAAACCGGCGCGCCCGCGGTGGTCACGCCGAGGGTGCTGTCCGATAAAGGTTCCGAGTCCGGCACGACCGCCCCCCCGAGCGTGCCCGCGCCCGAGACGCCCTCTGAGCCGGAGCCTTCGCCGGTGCAGGAGCCGACGACGGAGCCTTCAACGGCAACGCCATGGTTTGAGACAAGCGGCCTGCGCTTTTCGCGCCAGGGCGAGCTCACTGTGCATACGAACCTTTCCTCGCAATTTGACGACGCGGATAACGTTCCGCTTGACTGCTCGCTCACCGTGTCGAAGGAAGACATTCCGGGCGAGGGCAAAAAAACCATAACTGCTGAAATCAAGATCCTGCCCCATCTGGAAACATACGAGGATGGCACCTATACCTGGGCGTGGGTTGCCATGTACGGATTCCTCGACCAGTATACCGGAAGCATGATCGTCTGCGAGATCGAGGACGGGGACGTAGTCGGCAGCACGATCGAATACGGCGGTAAAAGCTATAATGTCAGCCTGAAATTCAACATTCTGACCTCCGGCTCCTATTATGATCTGGGCTATTCTTCTAAGCTGTTCCCGGCCCTGCTTCATATCCATCTGACCTGTCCGGAGGACTATGACGGCGCGGCGTTCTTCATCTGCGGCTGCTCGAGAGAAGATTTCGAAGTCTACACCGCCGATCCGATCGGACACTATGACAGTTTCGACAACAGCGGCTATGATTTCTACGTAGTCGACGGACGCTGAATGCCGCAGAGCCATGCAGAAAGCAGCGCCGCCCCGGCCGGGGCGGCGCTGCTTTCGTGAGCTTAAGCTTATTCCTGATTCATGTAAACCTGACGGCTGTAGCGGTAAACTTCGTCGAAGAAGAATTCAGCGCCCTCGGTGCGCAGCTGTGCTTCGCGACCGAAGATGGAAGGCTTGCCGGGCTGGCAGAAACGGTCAACATAGCGGCGCGCGGCAGCGCGCTGCTCGGCCTCACTGCGGGTGGCAAGGTCCTTTTCCTCAGGCCAGACCGTCAGCACGATCTTGTCGCCATAGTTGTCGTAGAGATACTCGATGTCATTCATCGGCTGCGGCTGCCACATGTCGAAGCCGCCGTCGATATAGCACTGGACGCGCTCAACGTTGTGCCCGCAGGAGTGCAGCATCGTGTGGCGTCCTTTGGAGTGAATGTGATCGGTGAGCTGCTTCATGTAGGGAACAAAGAGGTCATAGGCAATGTCCAGCGAGAAGAAAGGCGCCTTTTGTGCACCCCAGTCGTCATGTACCTCAATGAAGTCCAGTCTCGGCCAGTACTCGCAGAGCTTGTCAACGACACGGCAGCCGAGCTCCGTGGTGGCGGCGAACAGATCTTTGATAGCGTCCTGCTGATCCTCGTCGATAAGCGCCATGGCAGCAGGCATGAAATCCATGAAGGAAATCAGCCGCTCAAACCAGAAACCGTTGACCAGTGAAATGTCGGCCGGCATCTGCGCGTTGATGGGCTTGCCCTTCGCGTCTGCCGCCCAGTCCCATTCGTCGACGTTCGGAATCGTGATGGACTTGCGCCAGTCATTCACGTCTGTGAAGCGCGGGCGCCCGGCTTCGCTGATGGAGCCGCCGGCAGTGGGCTCGAATATCCAGTGCACGTCGAAGCAGTCGACACTGTTTGCTCCGAAGCCACGGCCAAGGTGGGAGTTGTAGGCTGCTGACATGATGCCGACGAGGTCGCGGCTGTCTGGCATCCAGTAGGGATGCTTCTCTTCAAACAGAGCATGCATGTTTTCGCGCGGCGTGACCGGGGTGTTGTAGATCGGAACTTCTCCGCGGCCCATGAAGCCGGGACGGGTGCCGACGACTTCTCGCTCGGCCTCCACAAAGGGGATCTTACGGAACATAAAGCGCCTCCTTGATCGTAATTCGTTATGGATGCAGTATAGCACTTTCTTTGATGGATGGCAACAGTCCCGGCCTCAGAAAAATAACCATACGGCGATGCTCAGCAGAAGGAGCAGAACGACATTTACGACTGTGAACTCGAGCAAGAAGCGTCCGAGACGCGCGTTTTCACTGCGGGAATAGAGCTTCATGCCGATAAGACTGGCAAGACTGGCAATCGGCGTGCCGAGACCGCCGATGTCCACGCCAAGCAGCAGAGCGCGTGCCTCATCCGTGAAGCCGGAGAGCAGCAGCGCGGCGGGTACGTTGCTTATGACCTGACTGGTTACCAGCGCCGTCAGGTACTCACGGCCGCGCAGAAGACGGCGCAGCAGGCGGTCGACCGCATCGAGCCGCGCAAGATTTCCGGCGAACATGAAGAAGGCGACAAAGGTGAGCAGCAGCAGGAAATCCGCCTGCAGAAGCCTTTTCCTGTCGAAGAAGAGCAGCGAAGCTAAGATCACGGCGAGCATGACCGGCCAACTGATCACGCGAAACACAGAGAGCAGACATACCGCGAAGAGCGCCAGATACAGACACAGCTTTTTCACATCCATATCCGGCGCCTCACCGAGCTTGACGTGCAAAGTCTCCCGCGGCAACAGCAGGCAAAGCAGAAGGAGCAGCGCCAGCGAGAGGGTCCACACGGGAAGCGTTACGCGGAAGAATGTCCCGGCAGTGAACCCGAAATGCGAATAGAGAAACAGATTCTGAGGGTTGCCTACAGGCGTGAGCATGCTGCCAAGGTTAGCCGCAACGATCTGCAGCACGACCACTCGGATGAGGTCCTGTCCTCGTCCTGTCATTCCTAACAGTACCACAGCGAACGGCACGAAGGTGAGCAGCGCCACGTCGTTGGTGATGAGCATGGAACTGAAAAAGGAGAGCAAGACGAGAAGCACGCCCATCGAGAGCGTGCTTCTGGCACGGACGCACACAGCGTGTGCGAGCGATTCAAAGGCACCTGCCGCCCGCAGGCCGGCAACGACGACCATCAGCGCGTAGAGCAGCGCCAGCGTGCGATAATCTATGTAATTGAGATAAGCAG
>JAFYCC010000072.1 GCA_017539885.1 Oscillospiraceae bacterium | reverse complement strand
AGGAGCAGCGCCAGCGAGAGGGTCCACACGGGAAACGTTACGCGGAAGAATGTCCCGGCAGTGAACCCGAAATGCGAATAGAGAAACAGATTCTGAGGGTTGCCTACAGGTGTGAGCATGCTGCCAAGATTAGCCGCTACGATCTGCAGCACGACCACTCGAATGAGGTCCTGTCCTCGTCCGGTCATTCCTAACAGTACCACAGCGAACGGCACGAAGGTGAGCAGCGCCACGTCGTTGGTGATGAGCATGGAACTGAAAAAGGAGAGCGAGACGAGCAGCACACCCATCGAGCGCGTGCTTTTGGCACGAACGCACACAGAGTGTGCGAGCGATTCAAAGGCACCTGCCGCCCGCAGACCTGCAACGACGACCATCAGCGCGTAGAGCAGCGCCAGCGTGCGATAATCTATGTAATTGAGATAAGCAGCGTCCGGCGGCACAAAAAAACAGCTCGCGATTGCGGCCAGTGCCGCAACAGTCAGTATCGGTTCCCGCCGGGTGAAGGCAATTATCTTATGCATAAAGAACCACCTTTTCTCCGTCAATATATCACCGGTTGCGGCTTGCTTCAAGACCCTGTCTGTGGTATAGTAAGTCCATAACATAGCAGGGGGTATCTCCATGGATAAAACAGCATTCTATAAACTCAGCTACGGCCTCTATCTGCTCACGGCAAAGGTCGGGGAGAAGGAAAACGGGTGCATCGTCAATACCGCGATCCAATGCGCCTCCGAGCCGAAGCTGCTGTCCGTATGCGTCATCAACAAGAACTATACCTGCGGCATGATCCGCGAAAGCGGCCGCTTCAACATCTCAGTGCTGACAGAAAACACGCCATTTGAACTGTTCCAGCATTACGGTATGCAGTCCGGCCGCGACGTTGACAAATTTGCGGGCGACAACGCCACGCCCTGTCTTGAAAACGGCATCCGTTATCTTCCTTTCGGTGCGGCGGTGTTTGCATGTAAGGTCGTTTCTGCTACCGATCTCGGCAGCCACACGCTGTTCGTGGCGGAGATCGAGGACGCGAAGACGCTTACAGATGCCGCTCCCGCTACCTATGCCTATTACCAGTCGAATATCAAGCCGCAGCCGAAGCCCGAAGAGAAAAAGGTGACGGGCTGGAGATGCAAGGTCTGCGGCTACATCTATGAGGGCGAGGAACTCCCGGAGAATTTCGAGTGCCCCATCTGCCACCATGGGCCGGAGGATTTTGAAAAGATCTGAATACATAACCTGCGCGCCGGTTCTCCGGCGCGCAATGCTTTTTGAGGCGGCTGTCACGTTGCCGCCTTTTTTTCGTCTATATGGTTGAAAGCTTTCTCCGGAGGAAATGCTGATGGATGACCGCGAAATCCTCGCGCTGTTAAACGCGCGGGACGAGACCGCTATTGTGCGCGCCAGTGAAGAATACGGAGCGTACTGCCGCTCGATCGCACGAAATGTGCTCGGCAGTGATCAGGACGCGGAGGAGTGCTTAAACGACGCGCTGATGCGGCTGTGGAATGCCGTGCCGCCTGCACAGCCGGAAAACCTGCAGGCGTATCTCGCGAAAACGACGCGCGCACTTGCAATTGACAGACTTCGTGCTTCGGGTGCAGCAAGGCGAGGAGGCGGGCAGGTACATATCGCACTTGACGAACTTGCGGAATGCGTCTCGGGCGTCTCCGATGCGGAAGGAGAGGTCATGGCGAAGGCATTGGGCGAGGCAGTGGACCGATTTCTGCGAAAGCAGACCGTGCGAGACCGTGCGATTTTCCTGCGGCGCTACTTCTTTACCGAATCCAACGCGGAAATCGCGCTCCGCTTTGAAATGAAGGAGAACAGTGTCGCGGCTGTCCTCTCGCGTATGCGTCGCCGCCTGCGGGCAGAACTGGAAAAGGAGGGCTACACCCTATGACGAACAGACAACTGTTCGAGAGCATGCAGCATATCGGAGACGACCTTCTCGTCGAGAGCGAGACGGCGAAACGAGCGCGCCGTCCATGGATCGGCATTGTCGCGGCAGCAGCCTGTCTGGCTCTGATCGTTGGAGTCTGTTTTGCGCAGCCGGGACCGTCGGCCGGGCATCAGGAAACGGAATCAAATACACATCTGTCCGAACCCGTGCCCGGTGTGATGGTTGTGGCCGGAGAGAACACTCCGGGCCTGATGCAGACGGCGGAGCCGGCTGTGTTGGCCTGGAACGAGCTGGAAGTAGCACAGAGCAGGGATAAAGCAATGTTCTTTGCGCTGTTTGGACAACCACTCACAGAGGGGGAGCTTGCCGCCTGCAGTCCGGAGACCCGACCTGACTGGATAGATTCGCTGGCGGGCTACGGTTTGTATTTCGGGTGGGGACAACTATACTGCGCTACACTGACAGCTTCAGATCCCGCGTGGGACGGGAAAATCGTTGTACAGCTGAAGAATATGGACGCTCCGCAGACTCCGGTCCAGCCGTGGGATGAAGGCTGGGCGGAGGAGCCGCATGTCGCATATCTGAACGGACAGGCTTATCGCGCCTACCGCGCAGAATATGATATGTATCCTGATACGCCGTACGTGTGGATGTCCGTTGTATTTGAAAAGGGGAATGTCGAATACGAGCTGACTGCCAACGTTCCGAAGGAAACGGAAAAGCAGGCCGCAGCCGATCTGATGTATCTGATGTTAGCCTATACAGATACAAAAACTGTGCCCGATTTTTCCGGTTTTCAATACAGAGAGGGTATGTCCGCAGAAGATCTGCAGACAGAGTAACGTATCTCCCGACGAAAAGTTCGGCAATATGCCGTCCGTATGAACGGGCAACCAAGAATAATGGAGCGACAAGGGACCCAGGCACGGAAATGCCGGGGTCCCTTGTCGCTGTGCGGCTGCACAAAACTGGAATTCCTCCTTTACATTGAGGCCGCTGTTTGTTATTATGTTATGAATAGAGGTATATTGCGTAAGTGTTGTACTTCAAATCCTGCGCCGTCGGCGCTTTGGGAGTAAGAACCTTGGAGCAGACCAAAAATCGCTTAACGGAAGGGAAGATCCTCGCTTCTCTGATAGGATTTATGCTGCCGGTGCTCGGTGCGCTGTTCCTGCAGACGATGTACGGCGCGGTGGATCTTCTGGTTGTCGGACAGTTCGGCGGAGAGCATGCGGATGTCTATGTTTCCGCAGTCTCCACGGGCGCGCATCTGATGCATACCGTGACCTTCATCATAACAGGTATTGCCATGGGCCTGACGATCTCGATCGGGCGCTGTGTTGGCGCTGGAAAGCGCGAGGAGGCCGGAGATATTATCGGCAGCAGCGTCGTTCTGTTTTCTGTGCTTACCGTCGTGATGATCGTTCTGATGATGTTTTTTACAAGGCCGATCGCGAAGGTAATGAACGCTCCACCTGAGGCATTTGAGGATACGGTGCGCTATATGCTCATTTGCTCGGCCGGGCTGATGTTTATCGTTGCCTATAATCTGGTGGGCAGTATTTTCCGAGGCGCGGGAGATTCCAAGTTGCCGCTGATCACGGTGGCCATCTCCTGCACAGTGAACGTTGCGGCGGATCTGCTGCTCGTTGCCGTCTTCCACATGGGCGCAGTCGGCGCGGCGATCGCCACGGTGTTTGCGCAGGCGCTGAGCGTCGTACTCTCACTGCTGATCGCACGGAAACGCAGTCTGCCATTTGTCATCACGAAAGAGAGTTTCCGCCCGAACAAAAAGTATATCGGGATGGTCCTTCGTCTGGGAATCCCGATCTCTCTTCAGGATCTGCTTGTTAACACGTCATTCCTCGTCCTGATCGCGATCGTCAACCGCTATGGCGTGACTGCTTCTGCGGGCGTCGGCGTTGCGGACAGACTATGCGGACTCATCATGCTCATCACCATGGCTTTCATGCAGGCAATGTCCGCATTCGTTGCGCAGAATATGGGCGCGTGCAAGCCGGAACGCGCAAAGAAGGCACTTCTTTACGGCATCCTGACATCACTTGGCGTGGGCATCGTCGTCGGCTTGTTCACATTCTTCCGCGGCGATCTGCTATCGCGGATCTTTGCGCGTGACGAGGGCATTATTCTTGCTTCCTGGGAGTATCTTAAGGCCTATGCGATTGACTGCTTCTTTACGTCGATACTGTTCTGCATGACAGGCTATTTCAACGGCCTCGGAAAAACGGCCTTCGTCATGACACAGGCGATTGTCGGCGCGTTCTTCGTACGGCTTCCTGTGGCCTGGATAATGAGCCGGGAAATCCCCGGTTCGCTGTTCCATCTCGGCCTTTCTACACCGGCGTCCTCTCTTGTGCAGCTGCTGCTGTGCGTGGTCTTCTTCATTATTCTGAAGAAGCGAGGCGTGACGGACGGGGCAGACACGCCAAACGGGCCTGCACTCGAAGCCTGATAGAAAGAGAGAAAAGGGGGCGCTGCCTATGCGACCCAAAAAATCCATACAGAAAGGCCTGATTCTCGGCGGCCTTGCAGCAATGCTGGTTTTGAGCCTGTGCCTGTCCATTACTTCTTATCTGCTGATCTCCTCCGCTCTCTACGATCGTCACAAAGCCTCACTAACAGACGTACTGACCTATGTGGAGCATCAGACGAATGTGGATGATCTGCGCGCCTGCATCGACAGCGGCACGCCCAGTGAGGATTACGCGAGCCTGCAGCAGCTGCTCAACGAAATGGTTACCGATTTCCGGCTGGAATACATCTATGTCGTGATCCCTGATCCGGACGCGAAGCTGATGTACAATGTAATTTCCTCAATGAGTTCGGCGAAACGCGCTTCTGGAAAGGCAGACGCAGCGCTGATGGAGCCCGAGTACGCGTATTCCACTTTGACACTGCAGCGCTATCACTCGTACTGGAATACGAATCAGGTGGAGTTCTTTGAGGAGATATCCAACTACGGCAAGTTCTATACGGCCTGCAAGCCGCTGCGGGACTCGAACGGAGATACGGTCGCGCTGCTTTGCGCGGATGTGAGCGTAGAATCGCTTCACCGCAGAATCAACCACTACGTGCTGCAGAACGTTTTACTGACTCTGGCGATCGGCCTGGCTTTTGCCTACTTCCTGATCCGCTGGCTGCGCAGAAATGTTACCGGCCCCGTTCTCGAACTGGAGAAATCCGCGCGCCAGTTTGCCGAGAAAAGCCATACCGTCACGGATCCGCGTCAGCTGGAATTCGAAATGCCGGAGATCCACACGGACAACGAGGTGCAGTCGCTTGCGGACGCGATTTTCAAGATGTCCAGCGATCTGAGGAATGGCATAGAGAGACTGATTTCCTCGGAGGAACGCGCCGCCAGCGCAGAGAGCAAAGCCGAGGATATGACGCGGCTGGCTTATCAGGATCCCCTTACACATGTAAAGAGCAAGGCTGCCTACGATAATCAGGCTGCCGAACTCACTGCGGAGATAGAGGCGGGGAAAGCCCGCTTCGCGCTGCTGATGGCAGATATGAACGAACTCAAGGAGATCAACGACGAGTTCGGGCATGACTGCGGTGACAAATACCTTATCGGCGCCTGTATGCTAATCTGCGAAGTTTATAAGCATTCGCCGGTTTTCCGTGTCGGCGGCGATGAATTCGTCGTGGTACTGCAGGGCGGAGACTACGACAACCGCGACGAACTGCTTGATGAACTGCGCAGGAGACTCCGGCAGACCTGCGTAGAGGAAGGGCGCGAGCCGTGGGAGCGCTTTTCTGCAGCTGCAGGCATGGCCGTTTACAGCGGCGCAAACGGCGAAACGGTTGAGCGTGTGCTCGACCTTGCCGATGAGCGCATGTATGCTGAAAAGGCGCGCATGAAAGCGGAAGGACTGCATTGATATGAACGAGAGCGGGGCGGTCTGCCGCCCCGTTTTCCGATAATCACCTGAAACGAAAGGAACTCCAAAATGACCTGTTGATACCGTCGCCGATCCCGGTTAATTCAAACACAAGGAAAGGAATCGACGACAATGACTGATTTGAAACGGGAAATAGGGCGCAGACGCACTTTCGCCATCATTTCCCACCCGGATGCGGGCAAAACGACCCTGACGGAAAAACTCCTGCTCTACGGCGGAGCGATCCAGTCCGCGGGCAGCGTTAAGGGCAAGCAGGGCGACAGACACGCCGTGTCTGACTGGATGGAACTCGAAAAGCAGCGCGGTATTTCCGTGACCAGCTCTGTACTGCAGTTTGAATACGCTGACCGCTGCATCAATATTCTCGATACGCCCGGACATCAGGACTTCTCTGAGGACACCTACCGCACGCTCATGGCGGCGGACAGTGCCGTGATGGTTATCGATGCGGCAAAAGGCATCGAGCCGCAGACACGCAAGCTCTTTAAGGTTTGCGCAATGCGCGGAATCCCCATTTTCACATTCATCAACAAACTCGATCACGAGTCACGTGACCCGTTCGAACTGCTCGACCAGCTGGAGACGGAATTCGGCATCGATACCTACGCGATGAACTGGCCGATCAGCTGCGGCGCTACTTTTAAAGGCATCTTCGACAGGGAGACGCGTCAGGTGCTTACCTACACGAACTACCACGGAGGCGCGAAGCGGCTGGAAGACGTGCGCTGCTCTATCGAGGATACGGCCAGACTCGACGAACTCATCACGCCGCGTCTGCGCGAAGAACTGATCGAGCAGATTGAACTGCTCGACGGCGCAGGGGCGGACTTCGACCTTGAGCGAGTCCACCACGGAAAGCTCACGCCCGTGTTCTTTGGTTCGGCTCTGCATAACTTCGGCGTGGAGCAGTTCCTCGACAGCTTCCTCGCCTATACGACGCCGCCGCTGCCGCGCCGCAACGCGCTCGGCGGGACGGTCGATCCGATGGATGAAGGCTTTTCTGCTTTCGTGTTCAAGATACAGGCCAACATGAACAAGGCGCATCGCGACCGTATCTCCTTCCTGCGCATTTGCTCCGGCCGTTTCGAGCGGGGCAGGGAATACCTGCATGTACAGAGCGGAAAGGTCATGCGTCTGGCGCAGCCGCAGCAGATGATGGCCCAGGAGCGCGATGTCATCGACGAGGCTTTCGCCGGAGACATCATCGGTGTGTTTGACCCCGGCCAGTTCTCCATCGGCGACACGATCTGTGAGGTCGGGAGGCAGGTGCAGTTCGCGGGCATCCCGACATTTGCCCCGGAGCACTTCGCCGTCATCGAGCAGATCGACTCCATGAAGCGCAAGCAGTTCGCGAAGGGTATGACGGAGATCGCGCAGGAAGGCGCTATACAGATATTTTTCTACCCGAACAGCGGAATGGAGCAGGTGATCGTCGGCGTCGTCGGAACACTGCAGTACGATGTGCTGCGCTTCCGGATGAAAAGCGAATACGGCGTGGAATTCCGTCAGCGCGAGCTGCCGCACGACCAGATACGCCGAGTGAAGAATGCCGATTTCAACGGCTCGGAATGCTCCTTTACCGGTGACACCCGATGGGTCAAGGATGTACACGGTGGGGATCTGCTGATTTTCAACGGCGCCTGGACGATCAAATGGGCACAGGACAAAAACCCGGACCTCATACTCACAGAATTCCATCAGGACATCCAGCAGGAACAATAGCCGCCACGGAGGACATGAGCGATGTATGAATTCAACGCGAAAGAACAGCTGCCGGGACTGCTTGACTGGATGCGTGAGCAGATGAGCATCTGCGGAGGGAAGACTGCTGTCGTCGGCGTGTCCGGCGGCAAGGATTCCAGCGTCGTCTCCGCGCTGTGTTGCGCAGCGTATGGGCGCGAAAACGTGCTCGGCGTCCTCATGCCTGACGGCGTGCAGCCGGATATCGACTACAGCAACGGTCTCGTTGAGACGCTCGGGATCCGGAATGTTACGATCAATATCCACGCTTCTGTCGATGGCGTTCTCTCCGAACTTGCCCGCACGGGCATCGAGCCGAGCCGCCAGACCAGGGTGAATCTGCCTTCCCGCATCCGCATGGCGACGCTCTATGCTGTCGCACAGAGCGTCGAGTGCGGCATCGTGCTGAACACCTCGAATCTTTCTGAGGACTGGGTCGGATATTGTACTGTCTACGGCGACAGCGCAGGCGCTTTCTCGCCGCTGGGCATGTATACCACCGAAGAGGTCATCGCGCTCGGACGTGAACTGGCGCTTCCGGAGCGGTTTCTCGTCAAGCCACCTTCCGACGGGCTGACAGGACTCACGGACGAGGACAATCTCGGCTTCCCGTACAGCGCTGTGAACAAATATGTCCGCGAAGGGATCGTGACGCCGGAACTCAAGGAGCAGATCGACCGGAAACACCGCCTGAGCCGATTTAAATTCCAGACGATCCCTGTTTACCACAATTCGCTGCCGATGGCCGTCGAGGACGGCACGGATTTTTACAAGTGAGCGCCCGGGTAAACAACCTGCTGTACGCCGCGGGGACCGATCTGCTCGGAACGATACGCATCTGCGTGACGATGTCTGAAGCCATACAGCCTCAGGCGCTGCGCAGCGCGCTTGCGCGCTCGGCAGTTCGCTTTCCTTATTATGCCGTGCGACTTGAGAAACAGGGAGAGACATATGTTTTCGAGCCGAACACCCTGCCTTTTTCCATTTCGCCGCAGGGCAGAACGGTTACGCTCGGAACGGAGGAGAGCAATTTCCATCTGTTTGCATTCGCTTACGACGGGCGGCGACTGTATATGGATGCCACGCATTTCGTAACGGACGGGAACGGAATGTTTCCTTTCCTGAAGACCACGCTCTATTATTATCTGAGCGAACTGCACCCCGACGCGGATTTCGATACGACGACGATCGCGCTCGCGGGCGATCCGGTCCCGGCGGAAGAGTCGGATGACTATCCATATCCGGGTTCGCCGCTTCCGGCCGAGCCGCTCGGCAGAATGGCCCGTCCGGAGAAGGCCTTCCAGCTGCCGGGACAGCCGCAGGGCTACGGAGGCGTGGACACGTGGACGTCGTTTCGGTATACGATCCCTCAGAATGAGCTGATGGCTTACGTATCCAGTGTGGACGGCAGTCCGGCGACCTTCATTGCATCGCTGATGTACAAAGCGATCGCGGATTCCCATCCTGAGAACCGGCTGCCGATCGTCTGCGGGATGCAGCATCAGTTCCGCAGCGCGCTCGGGAGACCGCTCAGTCACCTGTGCCATGTGAACATCGTTCCGCTGGTTTATCCGGACAGGCTGCGTACACGGGATGTTGAGCGGCTCAACACGATCGCAAGAGGGTCTCTGATCCTGCACGCGGACGATGATCACGACATCCTGACGGTGAACGAGCATGTGCGCAACGAGGCCGAGATTCAGGGCATGACGCTCATCCAGAAGCGGGAGCATATGCGTTCGGTGATCTTCAGGGGGATCGGAAAGAACACGTTTGAGGTCAGCTATACCGGCCGCGTGCCCTGGAGCGGACTGGACCGATACGTCGAATCCGTAGACCCGTATTTTGACCTGACGTTGAGCGGGGGTCTCTCCGTCGAAATCTTTTCCGTAAACGGAGTCTTCAGCATCAACGTGATGCAGCGGAGCGGGGAGACGCGGTACACCGAAAGGTTCGCTGCACTGCTGAAGGAAAACAGTGTCACGTTCTCAGCAATGCCGCCTGAGCACTTCTCACTCTGCGGCTTCCGGCTTCCGGGAACGGAGAAGCATGATCAGAGTGCAAGCAGGCCAGAAGCCTGAGCAAAAACAGGCAACAGTATAAGCTTTGTCGATAAAACAGGAAAGGGGTAGTGCCATGTATACGTTCAAGCCCTATACCGCTCGCGTGGCGAGACTGCGCGATGCGGTACGCGACCGCCTTATGGTCGCGGACGCGGAAAAGGCGCGTTTGCAGCTGGAGGCGAAGAAGAAATACATCAAGTATCCGCCGCTGCTCCAGAAGCCGTACATCTCCCTTTATGTACTGGAGCGGATGCCGCTGAACATCCAGGAAGACGAATACTTCTTCGGCGGGATGGGCAACCGCGGCTGGGGCGCGGCGAACACAGGCGGAGCAGGCAGCATGTGGCTGGGCGCGGACATCGAGCACACCTGGCCCATTCTGGAGGACGGGCTTCACCACGCGCCGGACGATGATCCCTTCTATTCGCACCAGAAGATGGCAATCTCGCCGGAAGATGTCAAGCAGCTGCGCGAGATTGCCAAAGAAAGAATGGAGATGGAGGGCGGCTTTGGCGCTCAGGACTGGCTGCCGGACGGCGTGCAGTCGTTCTTCTGCCTGCAGGCGAACCCCGCTGGGAAAAAGGCAGGATGGCCCATCTATCTGCCGCCCGGACATCTGACTCCCGGCTATCAGAACATCCTTCGCCGCGGCTATGGAGACATCCGCAAGCAGGCGCAGGACTGGCTCGACGCGCATGAGGGCAATATCATGGGCGACGATATCGGAAAGTATATGTTCTATAAGGCCGCGACTGTTGCCTGCGACGGCGCGATCACTCTGACCCGCCGCTATGCGGACCTTGCCAGAGATCTGGCCGAAAGGGCTGCCGATCCGGCAAGGAAAGCCGAGTATGCCTCCCGCGCTGAGAGCCTGGATCATATAGCCACCGAGACGCCCCGCACGTTCTGGGAAGCTTGTCAGATGGCGATGCTGTACGCAGTGTTTCTCAAGGCGGAGAACGATCCCGGCGTCATCAGCATGGGCCGCTTCGACCAGTACGTCTGGCCTTATCTGAAAGCAGATCTTGAGGCCGGACGCATCACGATGGACGAGGCACAGGAACTGGTAGACGGCTTTTTCCTGAAGATCAACACATTCTACGGTGGCGGATTCGGAAAGAACTCGCAGACCACGGGCATCGGAAACTCCTATCAGCATACGACAATCGGCGGCATGGATCCCGCAACCGGAGAAGATGCTTCTAACCCGGTCACTTTCATGGTCCTGGAGAGCATGGCGCGCCTGGATCTGCATGATCCGACGATCTCGCTGCGAATCACAAAGAATACGCCCAAGGAACTGTGGGACTGCGCGATGGCGGCGTCCTGCCGGGTCGGCGGCCTGCCGCTGCTGCAGAACGATGAGGTGATCGTTCCTTCGATCGTGCGTGAGCTTGGCTTTACGCTTGAGGATGCGCGCAACTTCGCTTTCATCGGCTGCCAGGAGATCACCGGCTCCGGCAACGACTATCCGGCACCCAACGGCTCGGCCATGGGCCACAACGGCATCTTCTGGGCAATCGCGCTTGTCATGGCGATCAACAACGGGATCAATCCGATCAACGGCGCGCAGTGCCCGGAAAAGGTGCGTTCCGGCTACCTGACAGACATGGAGACCATGGACGACGTCCGCGCAGCCTTCGAAAAAATCTGCAAGTGGATGCTGACCTGGTCCGCGTCCCTGAACAACCTTACCGAGCACGAGTATCCGCGCCTGTTCCCGTACCCGAACCTCTCCATTTCCACGGAGGGGTGCATGGAACAGGGCAAGGACGTCTCCGCGGGCGGCGCAAAATACAACAGCTACGGCGGCACCGCAACAGGGCTTGCAACCACAGCGGATTCCCTTACGGCGCTCAAGTATATCGTCTATGACAAGAAGATCGCCAGCCGTGAGGAGTTCCTTCAGGCGATACTTGACGACTGG
The DNA here is from genome assembly GCA_017539885.1 of Oscillospiraceae bacterium. The sequence goes on along the minus strand of JAFYCC010000072.1, from coordinate 24,049 downwards.
AAGGGCCATGAGCCGCTGCGTCAGCGCGTCCTGAGCGAGGTTCCGCATTACGGCAACAACGACCCCTACGCTGATGCGGAGATGAAGTATGTCATGGATCTGTACTATGACATCACCCGCGCATTTTCGACCTGCCGCTGCTCAACTTACAAATGCGGCACTTTCGGCGCGTCTGATCACGTCGTACAGGGCGAGATCACCTGGGCGACACCGGACGGCCGCAAGACCGGCGAACCGATCGCGGATGCCTGCTCGCCCGGACAGGGACGCGATGTCTGCGGACCGACCTCCGTATTTGAATCGGCGACGAGCTTCGAGCACGGACACTATATGGACGGCATGGCGCTCAACCTGAAGATCCATCCAGCATCGCTGACATCAGACGAGGGCATCGAAAAGCTCGAAGACATGACCATGGCTTACTTCGAGCGCGGCGGTATGGAGATCCAGTACAACGTCGTCTCCGCCGACACGCTGCGAAAAGCGCAGAAGCATCCGGAGGAGTATCACAATCTCGTCGTTCGCATCGCCGGATTCTCAGCCTACTTTGTGGACATGACCACGGAGATGCAAAACGACATCATCTCACGCGCAGAGCACAGCATCTGAATAAGGATCAGCGCAAAACAGCCGCCCGAACGGGCGGCTGTTTTGCGGTTGCATTGCGGATTCAGCTGTTCGATCCCGTTACGTCAGAAACGGGTTCGGATCGGTAAAAAAACGCTCTTCGACCTCTTCCGGAGAGCCGTATTTGCCGATAATGATGAACATCTCATGGTCTACGCCGTTAATGGTCTTCGTTCCAAAGGCGCGGCCGACACTGTACATCCGATCCCAGTTATCAAGAAAGCAGAGCGTATCACTGCGGAAACCAAAGCGCTCGCCAAGCAGCTTTTCCAGGTTCTGCTCCGTGACGCTCACAAGATACATGCCCTCCTTGATGCGGACGTAATAGGCCTGTTCATCGCTGCTGGGCATTTCCTCCATCATCTCGCGGATTTTCCGCATGCCCTCGGGAAGGTCCTTGGTGGGAGTGCGGTTGCTGCCGTAGCCGATACGGTACCAGTGCGGGTCATAATAGACGTGCACAGTGGACATGTTGCAGCCGTAGGTCCAGCGGACGCAGGTGCCGGTCACGTCGTTCGTAAAACCGTGACGCCGGATGTCCGTGTGCTCTTTGCCCTCGATCGCGATGTAACCGAAGCCGAAATGGCTGTCGACCAGATAGGACCAGAGCGGATTCTCACCCATGGCGCAGCGCAGAAGAGTCACCAGCTCGTTTTCCATGTCGATGACCCAGGTGTGGTTCTCACGGGGCTCCTTGCCGGAAATGTTGTAGGTCAGCAGATAGGTGTCATCGTCGGACTTGCGGCATTCATAAGTCTCGGCCTTCGCATCACCGTCGCCTTTGGTCCACTCGAGCGTGTCCTTTCCGGTGAAGCGCAGATTATAGATCCCGCACTCCTCACCGGTATCTACGACGAAGCGGAAGCTCTGCCCGGCAAGTTCGTAGCACCGCGGCGGGCAGTACTGGTTGATAGATTTCTTCATTGCGCCCGGAGCAAATTTCTTAACCAGATCCATGGAGGACCGTCCTTTCTGTATAAGAGTTGTATGGTGTTATGCTTTCAGAACAAGAAGCTCAGTGAATTCGCGCATGTCGTCGAGCTGCTCGACTCTGCCCGCAAGTTCGATGATCTTCTGCCCGACGTTTTCCGGCAGACGCCCGAACGCGCGGAACTGGTCCAGGAATTTCTCGCGGAGAAATTCCTTCGAGGGGTAGGCGTACATCGAACCGATGTAATCCGTCTCACATGTGATCGAACTGCCGTCGGCCATGTCCACAACGGCTTTCATCATCTGACTCCCGGGCGCGCAGTCATACACGTCCATTGTCGCGTTCTCGGCCAGCGAGATCAGCTGAGGATCGGAGAGGATCGTGTCAGTCTGTACATCACGGACTGTACAGGCACCTTTGAGCAGGCAGCAGCAGACCGAGAAACGATAGCAGAACAGGGCGTTGGTATGGTTGCGGAGCGTGAAAGGCTGCGCGTAATAGTTGTCGCGCATGGATGAAGAGCGGAATACATGCACGCGACGGATCTGTGCCGGATCGAGACGCCCGTATTTCTCAATGATTTTCGCTCGCAGCTCCTTGCCGAGATTGCCGGCGGCGGTCGTGGGAATGCCGCCGGGGCTGCGTTTGAAGCTGCTCTCGGTAAAGTAGACTTTGCCCAGGCCCTCGAATGCTTTTTCATAGAGAGCAGGGAGAACGCGGCCGTCCTTAAGATGATTCGTGATCAGACCCCAGTGGCCGAAAAACGGGTCTTCCAACCCTCGCCAGCCGTTTTTGGCCAGTTCACAGGCCAGCACACCGACACGCGCCGATTCGCCGTTGTGAAGCTTGAATTCCTGCGAATAGTCGAAATAGGCGTTGCCAGGGTCGGAGTTGTTCGTCGCGGCAAAACTCAGCGCTGCTTTCGTCTGCTCAGGCGTAAGTCCGTAGATCCTTGCCGCGAGCGCAGCGGCGATGGAGGAACCCAGTTGCATGTCGACCGGCCAGCGGTCCGGCAGAGTGTAGAGAACGCGGATCATTGCGTCCTCCGCCGCGACATTTCGCGTGATGAATTCCTCGCCGGATGTCTTGTAGATGTCCGCGAAGGTCAGATTCATAGGGATCAGGCTCTCTCCAAAATGGGAGGCGATGCGTTCACCGTGAATGAAACTGACCATATTGCCGAAATCATTGGCTCTTGCGAGAATGCTGTTGACGGCAACTGCGTTGACGGCCGGGATCCTGGCTGCGTGCGCGAAGACAGGCGCTTCGGCGACTCCGCCCCAGCGTGTCACAAGATCTATCAGAAACGCGTCTTCCTTGACGATGGCGCCGCCGAAAATGCATCCGGTCATGTCAAGAAGCCGATCCCGAAAGATCTCGACATTCTCCTCGCTAAGGTCGCTGAATCCAGTTTCCAGCAGGTTTTTGCATAGCAGCTCAGTTCCGTTCGGTGGCGTAAGCTGTACAGAAGAAAACTGCGTCATAGGTTCACTTCTCAGGAAATCCGTGCCCCATGTGACAGAAAACCATCGTCAGCGGCATATCCGGCAGATACTGGGGCTGCATACCGCCCCAGGCATTGAGCGTCTCGGGGCAGGGGAAGGGGTAGTCCATTGCCTTGAGGACGTCGCCCACCCTTGTGCCGGTGCCGTGCATCTCCGCTGCACGAAGCAGCATCCAGACCATTGCAGCACCGCTGGCCTCCGGCGGAACAGGACCGGGGAAGCCGGGCATACGCATGGCCTTCATCTCTTCCGTGACGACTTTCACAGAATTCGGGCGTACGGGGCCGACTCCGGCGGGACAGAAGCAGAATACGTTCACGCCCGTGCCCTTCACCTCGTTGGCAAGTGACATGGTCGCGGAAGTGGCGGCTGCCTTGGCGGCGGTGTAGACGCTGCCGCCGAGCATTCCGGGAACGTAATGGAACTGCGTTGAGGAATAGGTCACTGTTCCGTGGCCGCGACGGATCATGTCGGGCACGAACGCATGGACAGTGAGCATGACGGCGCGTGCGGAGATGCCGTAAGCACGGTCCAGATCCTCTACTGTGGATTCGAGCAGAGAAAAATTGAGAGACATGTCCATCGCGTTATTGATGAGAATGTCCACCTTGCCGAACTTCGCGATCGCCTGCTCCTTCAGACGGGCGATGTCAGCCTCGGAGGAGACGTCCGCCTGAACAAAAATCGCGGTATCCGGACCGTTGTCAGCGTTGATCTCGTCCGCCACGGCCAGGCCACGCGCTTCGCTGCGCCCGACGACGACAACCTTCGCGCCGGCCCAGGCGAGAGCCTGTGCGAAACCCTTGCCGACATTGCTGGTCGAGCCGGTGATGACGGCGACTTCACCGGAGAGACAGCCGCGTTCCAGACAGGTGTTGGAAATGTCAAACATAAGAGCACCTCTTTCTTCGATTTGTGTGTCTATTCTATCAGCCTGCATAACAAACTTCAATTGCAGACGCGCTGTTACGGAATCTCCTTTCCGGCGAGGACCTCCCCGAGGAGCCAGCCGAAGGTGAGGGCTGTGCCGTGACTGGTGCCGGGAATGACCATGGGGTAATCGACGCCGTAGCGTCCACCCATGACGTTTCCGGCGGCATAGAGACCGGGAATCGCCTCACCGTGGACGTCAAGGACGGCGCAGCGGCCGTCCACCCGCAGCCCGCCCACGACGGCCAGGACAGAGGGACCGAATTTTATCGCGATGTAAGGCGGCTTATCCAGAGACATGAGCAGTTCTTTGCGCTTGCCGAACTGCAGATCTTTCCCGTTTCGGCACATCTCGTTGTATTCCCGCAGAGTCGCAGCGAAATCCTGCGCTGGTACGCCCATCTGTTCGGCGAGTGCCTCCGGGGTGTCTGCCTGCGCGAAGCCGCCGCTGCGCTGCGAGAGAGAGAAATACAGCTTTGTCATCTCTTCGGAGAAGCCGCTCTCACCGGGCGCGTGATCCAGCCCCCAGAATATCCCGCCGCCGTAGGGGAGAGAGGCGGGAATCTTCGTTACCCAGTCGGCGTCCAGGATAGACCACGCATATTCCTGGCCGAGGCGGTGAACCGCCACGCTCTTGGCCTGAATGTTGTTGTCTTCGTTCATGAACCGCTTTCCGTGCCGGTCGACAAACAGGAAACAGTAGTTCGCCAGACTGTACGCCTGCGGATGAAGGATAATGGGGAAGGGGCCGTCTTCGAAGGCGCCTCCTGCCCACAGTCCCATGCGGTGTCCGTCCCCGGTGTTGGCGCCTCGCGGAGTATATCTGCTGCTGCTGCAGCTTGCAGCCATTGGCGCGAGATCGGTGCACATCTCCGGGTTTCCGCCGATGTCTCCGGTCGCGAGTACGACGCCTCTGGAAGCCCGTACGCGTATGTATCCGTCCGCAGATCTGGCCAGGATAGCCGTTACGCGGCCGCCCCGTTTCTCCAGCTGCTGCGCCGGCGTGTTCATCAGGTAACGAACTCCCAGTTTCAGCGATTCGGTGTACATAGCGAATACGGCGTCTGCCGAGCCGGCCCGGGAACCTTTTTTCGCCATCGGTCCGTCGAAGAAACGGTGGGAGCCCATTTGCTCGCGGTAGGTCTCACCCCTGTAAATGCAGGCCTGAAGCTCAGGGCGCACGCCGTATTCCGGCGAGGTAAGGATATCGATGAGCCAGTCCATAGCGTGTTCGCTGCCAAGCAGAAAACGCCAGAGTACTGTTTCGTCGCAGCGTCCGCAGCAGCGCTTGACCCATTCTCGCGCCAGCTGCTCCAGGTCGTTTTCATAGCCCTGTGAGCGCATAAACGCGGAGTTCGCGACGCCTATGTTGCCTCCGCGCGCATTCCAGCTCCTCGTTTTCTCAAGCACGACGACTTTCAGACCATTCTGCGAAGCGCGCAACGCGCATGTAACGCCGGCAATTCCCGCACCGGCTATCGCCACATCACAGTCGATCGTATCGCAGATCTCGCTCTCCGGCACCGGAGGCGGCGCGTTTTTCCAATCTCCCCAGCGGGGGTCGATGTTCGTCATAAAGGTACCTCCTGACGATGCATTTTTGTTTCCGACGGACACATCCATATTATCACGGAATGGATAGCATGGCAAACATTTTGAGTATTAGAGCTGGGTAACAAAAGCGGCTGCCCGGGAGGACAGCCGCTTAAGCTAGATGCAAATGATTACTTGCCGGCCTTGGTGAGAGTGGCGCCGGTGATCTTCTTCATGAACCACGGTTTTGCAGGGGGCTCGTCGAACGGGACGGGAACCTGAACGCCGCCGTAGCCGCCCATGCTCGTCATGCCGACAGTCTGACCCTGCAGCGGGCCGGCGACGATGAGAGCGATCTTGTCTGTATTGACAACGGGGATCGTTCCGCCGGCTTTGCAGTCGTCGGGCGTGAGGCCGGGGACCTTGCCGCTCTTGGCCAGCTCCACGACGGCCTTCTGATAGCGCTCGGTGAGTTCGTCAAACGGATACCTGTAGGAATTGCGGATGTATTCGAGAACGGACTCTCTTGTAGTGTAGCCCTTCTCGGCAAGCTCTCTTGCCTGGCCGGGATAGATGAGAATGTAGTAGGTGCGAGAGCTGATCAGTGCATACACGTTCACAGCTGCATCGTTGTCGCTCAGGGACATCTTGTGAATGTCGTGAGCCTTCTTGACCGCATTCTCGAGCGTCGTCGGACGGGTGCCGATGGCTCTCTCGGCCAGACGGTCGAGATCATTCTTCCAGCCGTAGGTCCAGGTGCAGGAAGGCATCCTGGCAATCTCGAACGGCCAATCACCGTCGAGGTGCAGGATCTCGTCGATCTGTACGACGCTGTCCTCGACCGAGAAGCCCATTGTGGTACGGAACGGCTCCCAGGGGGAGAGCTCTTCGTTCTCGGTGAAGGTCAGGTTGCAGAATCTGGAGGGATTGCCCTTCATGCCGCCGTCGATGAGGTAGTTCATCCAGCCCATGTTGATGCAGCAAAGGCTCACGGCACGGCCGATGGTGCTGCTCGCACGGTTGCCGGGACCAAGGTAGCCGAAGCTGGACTCCATGCCGATCTCCTTGGCAATCGGTCCGTTGACGTGAATCATCAGGCTCGTGGCACAGACCGTGGCGATGACATGAAATGCGCAGAAATGCTCGTCGCACAGCATCTCCACAGCGGTGATGATCACAGGCAGGTATTCGGGCTTCGCGCCGGCCATTACCGCATTGACGGCGATCTTCTCAATGGTTACGATGCCGTAGCCGGGAGTCATTGTTCCCTTGAGCACTTCCTTGGGATCGCGGGTCGTGCCTGCAAGCATCTTTTTGACTGCTTCAGGCGTGGGGGCCGCGACGGCGATGCCGTCAGTGTAGCCTTTCTCGAAGAAAGTGTTCTGGAATTTCTCGTAGGCCTCGTCGTAATCCGCGCCTTCGAAGCTCATGTCCGCCACATCGAAGACGGGAGGCGCAGGGTTCTTCTCCTCCTCGGTCAGCGGCGTGGTCAGGGCTTTCTCTACTTCCTCAACGGTATCCTCGGCAAGCTTGACGAAGCTTTCTGTTTCGTCCTCACCGGGCCAGCGCTCTGTGGGCAGTTTGATCATCCGCAGGCCGGGAAGGCCGAAGGCAATCGTATTTCTCTTGGCCTGACCGTAGAGGTTGTCGCCTACACAGAGGAACACGCCGGGGATGCCGGCCTTCTCATAGCGGATCTCCGGCTCGGTATTGAACGCTGCAGTGTTCCGCACACCGTAAATAAACGTGTCGTAAGTCTTCAGCGTTTCGAGGATCCGCAGCGGCCAGAAGACGAAGCCGGTGATGATGTCGACAGTCGCGGTCGGATGTCTCTTCTGCAGAACCTTCTGGAGCTGATCCAGATACAGACAGCCGTCAGGCTTTTCGGAGACAAGTGCGATGCGCTTGCCGTCGAGCGTCGACACGCGTTCCGCGGTCAGACCCTGCCATGGCGCAATCTGCATCTCATTGCGCGGATTGATGACATTCAGAACGAATTTGTCTTGCATAAGCAAACCCCTTTCTACGTTGGCTGGAACGCCTTTCGCTTTTTGCGCCTATATCGGTAAAGCAAAAAAAGCATATTAATTATAACTGAAATGGTGCGCTTTGTCATCTAAAAAATCCGGCAGGAAATAAATAACACAGGAAAATAATAAAAGGCTTTCCGGGGAGAGTATTATGACATGCCGTAACCGCTCGCGGCGAGCGCTGACGATGCCCGTTCAAAGTCTTCCGCCTTCACAAGAATATAATCCGTATTGTAGGTCGAAACAGCAAATACTCCGATTCCTTGCTGCGCAAGGATACTGGTCAGATTTGCAAGAATACCGATCAGGGAGAAATCGAGCACACCGCAGATGCGAAAGCCTTTCCAGCCGTCATCTCGAGCAAGTGTCTCTTTCGGAACGTCGTGCGTTCTGCAGACCAGCGACAGTTCCTCGTCTGTCTTGCAGATAAAGCAGAAGTCGGCACTCAGATCAATTTGCGTGATTTCCCCGACTTTGCAGATACTCAAATCGTGAGGCAGCCTTTTCAGTTCCAAATTTGACATCCTTTCTGTTAAGAAGATGAGCGAGATTTTCGGATAATGCCAATGATTTGCGCGGAGTGGGTGCGAATCCTACAAAATGATACAGCAAAACATGGGCGCAGGCAATAGAGTTGGAAACGGATCGGCCTGGACAGTTGACGATTTCTTCGATTGACGGTATTATTCCTTTATGGAGAGATTCCTCAAACAACGGAGCCGACGTTTCAAAATTCGATTTGAAAGGGAAGGAGAACATGAAACAGGAGTTCTATTATCCGTCCAGGGACGGGCTGACGCAGATACACGCGATCGAATGGGTTCCGGAAACGAAAGTGCGCGCTGTCCTGCAGATCGCACACGGCATGGTGGAGTTTATTGACCGATACGACCGATTCGCAGCGTTTATGGCCTCACAGGGCTTTTACGTGGTAGGCAATGATCATCTCGGACATGGAAAGTCCGTAAAGGATGAATCTCAGCTAGGCTTTTTCGCCGAGCGTGACGGGAACGCCTGTGTTCTCGGTGATATGCAGCATCTTAGGGAAGCAACGAGAGAGAAGTATCCGGACGTGCCGTATTTTCTGCTTGGTCACAGCATGGGATCCTTCCTGGCGCGCCAGTACATCGAAGATCACGGCGATGGTCTGGCCGGCGCGATCATCATGGGGACCGGCTATCAGCCGATGGCAACTCTGTCTATGGGAATCTGTCTGACCGGTTTCCTTGGACGGGTGAAAGGAAGCCACTACCGCAGCGACTTGGTCAATAACATGGCGCTCGGCTCTTACAATGCTTCTTTTAAGCCGGCACGCACGAAAAACGACTGGCTCACGAAGGACGAGGCAATAGTAGACGCCTATGAGGCAAACCCGCTTAATCAGTTCGTCTTCACTGTAAACGGATATAACAACCTGTTCCGCGGCATGCGATATGCGCAGCAGCAGGCAAATCTGGACAGGATCCCGAAGGAGCTGCCGATCCTCGTCGTATCCGGTCAGAACGACCCGGTCGGCGAATTCGGCAAAGGGCCGGAAACTGTTGCGGAGATTTATCGGAAAACAGGCATCCAGGACGTGACCTTGAAGCTGTTCCCGGACGACCGCCACGAGATTCTCAACGAACTGGATAGGGAAGCCGTAGATCAATTCCTGCTGCAGTGGATCGAAGATCATATGTAGATCAGAGTCACAGCCTTAGTGCATACGTGTGCCGTCCGAATCGGCATTATGCCACTGAGGCTGTTTCTATGCGGGGCAGAAGGATACAATTATCTTTTTCTCTGACTGCACACTTTTGGGGAGTGAAGAAAAGAGTATGCAAACATCCATCCAGACGATGGGCGTTGGCATACTCTTCCTTTTTGGTGGACCTATTGGGACTTGAATCAAACTTTTATATGTAATCGTTCTGAAATCTCGGCCTTCACTTTTTCAAGGTTGCCGCAAGTGAGAAGCGGAATCAGCTGATTGATTTCCTCAACGCTCTTATCCCACCACTTGAAATCCAGCATAAGCTGAATCAACTCATCATCAAATCTTTTGCGGATTTGTGTGGCGGGATTTCCTGCAACGATCGTATATGGTGATACGTCGCTTCCAACAATACTGTTTGCACCGATAATCGCGCCGTCACCTATGTGAACACCAGGCAAGATGACAGAATTCTGCCCGATCCACACATCGTTGCCGACGATTGTGTCACCTTTGAGCGGCATGTCGGAAGCTGACGGCGGTTTCATATCCCAGCCTTCCAGCGTATAGAACGGGAAAGTTGATACGGCATTCATCTGATGGTTCGCGCCGTTCATGACAAACTCAACGCCGGCCGCGATCTGACAGAACTTGCCGATAATCAACTTGTCGCCGTTCCATTCATAATGATGGGTAACATGGCTTTCAAATTCTGAATCAGCGATATAAGTAAAATTTCCAACGATGATATTAGGATTCTGAACAGTCGGCTTTATATAGATTTCTTTATCATAGCCCGGAATGGGATGTATCGTATTGGGATTCGGTTTGATTCCATCTTTCACGTCTCATTCCTCCATCGCCATTCATAACGTTATTATAAGGGGTAGTTCGTACAAAATCAATCGTTATGAATGACCGTTCGACAGACCCTTCGCGTTGCTTACCGCGTCTGGTCATCCCTGCACAACACGGTATTTCTATTGGATTAAGGGAAACGACTCTATTGCAGACAACAATAAAAAATTCCTTACCCGAATCGCTGCCTTTTAGGCAGGGGTTTGAGTAAGGAACTTTTGGTGGAGCCGGCGGGAGTTGAACCCGCGTCCGAAAGCGCTTTGGAAGGAACTTCTCCGGGTGCAGACGGATGTTTGCATTCCCTCACACGGCCGTGAACCGCCGCACTGCCGCGCCTGGTAGCTTCATTGTTCATGGTGCGCGCAAAGCTTAGCGCACGCACGTTCACCACTAAGTCACGCCCGAGCCCGGCTCGTGGTCCTTCCGGGGCGGACGGCTGCTAATTAAGCAGCAACAAGAACGTCGTTGGTGTTCTTTAATTTATAAGTTGCCCGTTTTAAGGATGACAGGCGCATCCACCCGCTATTCCAGCCTCCACACCCCCGTCGAAACCGTTGCGGCCCCATGTCAGAGACGCCGGGAACCGCCCAGATCCGCATTATGCGCGAACCGGACGATTCAAGGCGCGTCTTCCATCACAAACCGGGCAGCATTTTCATGACCCGATTTGAGAGCGGTGGATGAGACTGTGTTTACACCTTTTCAGGTTCAGGATAATCCTCGCCAAAGGTGTCGACAGTGACCTTTTTCATCACCTGCTTTTGAAATGGACGATCCCAGTGATCGGTGGTCGTGCCTGCAATCTGATCTACAAACTCCATGCCCTCCGTGACACACCCGAAAGCAGCGTAGCTGCCGTCCAGATGCGGCGCGTCATCGTGCATGATGAAGAACTGACTGCCGGCGGAGTCGGGGTCCTGAGCACGAGCCATGGACAGGACGCCGCGCGTATGACGCAGCGTGTTGCCCGGACAGCGGGGACCGAATTCGCCGCGAATACTGTAGCCGGGACCGCCGGTGCCGTTTCCCTTGGGGCAGCCGCCCTGAATCATAAAGCCGGGAATCACACGATGGAAGGTCAGCCCGTCGTAAAAACCGCGTTTCACGAGAGAGACAAAGTTTCGCACAGTATTGGGCGCAATCTCAGGGTAGAGTTCGGCCTTGATCACACCTCCGTTTTCCAGTTCAAAGGTCACAATGGGATTGGACATGATGGTCGATCTTCCTTTCTTTTCAGTAGTTGCGCATGGCACGCTCGATGTCGCGCCGAGCATCACGTTCGGCTTCGGCGTCACGTTTGTCATGAAGCTTTTTGCCTTTGCAGAGGCCAAGCTCCAGTTTCACCCGGCTGTCCTTGAAATACAGCGAAAGCGGGATCAGGGCAACGCCATCCTGCATGACGCGCGCGTTAAGTTTCTGAATCTCGCGCTTGTGCATAAGCAGACGCTTTGGCCTCATGGGATCACGGTTGAAAATATTGCCGTGCTCATAGGGACTGATGTGCAGACCGCGCGCAAACAGTTCACCGTTCTTGATCGTGCAGAATGAGTCTTTGAGGTTCACGGCACCGGCACGTATGCTTTTGACCTCCGTGCCGAAAAGCTCAATGCCGGCCTCGTAGCGTTCCAGAACGAAATAGTCATGAAATGCTTTGCGGTTGCTCGCAATCTGTTTGACGCCCTTGGCCTTTGGCATGCGCTTGTCACCTCCGTGTTCCGTATAAGGATTATAACACGGCTGTCAAGCGCTGCACTGTCCGCCGGACGGCTGTTTTGCGCTTGCGAACAGGCGGGAGGCTGTGATACGATATATACAATCGAGCGAAGATCTTTATGACAGCGAGGAGGATACTTTATATGAGCGAAGAATACCGGCAGAGAGGCCTGCTCTTGGAGGACTTCGTAATCGGCCGGGAGTACGTAAGCCCGGCGCGTACTGTCACGGAGTCGGATGTCGTGAACTTTGCCGGACTATCCGGCGATTTCAACCCTCTGCACATGGACGAGGAGTTCGCACGACAGGGTCCTTTCGGCAAACGCATTGCCCATGGCGCACTTGGCTTCATCATCTCAACGGGGCTGAGCAATCAGATCGGCATCTATGAAGGGACAACGATCGCCTTTCTTGAGTGTACGGTCAAATATCCGGCGCCGCTGAGCATCGGCGACACCGTGCACGTCGTTGTGACACCTACGGAGACGAGGCACTCCTCCAAACCGGGGAAGGGAATCCTGAAACAGAGCCTGCGGCTTGTCAACCAGAACGGCGTTACGGTCATGGAGTCTGAGCAGGTGCTTATGATGAAAGCGCGCGACTGATGCGCAGTATCGGAACAGTTGAGACTGTATCCGGAATCAACTGTTCGGAAATGGACAGAACAGGACAAAAGTTAAAAATATAACTGGTGTTTCCCGGGGAAATCCTGTTGCATTTCCCATATACCCTATGATAAAATTATACAGTCTTTACGCAGGTATACAGACGAAACAGACAGGCAGTCTGCGTAAAAAGAAAGGAGTCAAGACGATATGGTGTTGTCGGAAAAGTACCAGCTTATTCAAAAGCTCGCAAAAGACTTTACCGAGGCGGAGATTCCCTCCGAGCTTCAGGACGAAATCGACCAGACCGGAAACTTCCCGCAGGAGCTGCTTCAGAAGTTCGCACATTACGGATTCTACGGTATCAAAGCACCTGTGGAGTACGGTGGACAGGGCGGCGATACGCTGGCCTATGTTCTCAGCATCGAGCAGATCGCCCGTGTAAGCGCGGTCGCGTCCATCTATGTCAGCGGCGCGAACTCCCTCGGCAGCGGTCCGCTGCTGCTCGCCGGCACTGAAGAGCAGAAACAGAAGTATCTTGGCATGGTGGCCAGAGACGGCAAGTATCCCGCTTTCGCGCTGACCGAGCCTGGCGCCGGTTCTGACGCCGGCGGCGTAGTCACCTCCGCTGTGCGTGATGGAGACGACTGGATCATCAACGGGCGCAAGGCGTTCATCACCGGCGCGCCGATAGCCGACTTCGCCATCGTCTTCTGCAAGACCGATCCCAAGAAGGGCAACAAGGGCATCACCACCTTTATCGTGGATATGGATCTTCCCGGCATCAGCTTCGGCAAGCCGGAGAATAAAATGGGCATCATCGGCTGTCCCACCAGCGACATCGTGTTTGAAGACGTCCGTGTTCCTGACTCCGCCCGCCTCGGCGAAGTGAACGAAGGCTTCACCAACGCGATGAAGACGCTCGACTACGGCCGTCTGGGCGTTGCCGCGCAGTCCGTCGGCATCGCGCAGGCCTGCCTTGATGAGGCGATCAAGTACGCCAAGGAGCGCAAGCAGTTCGGTAAGGCAATCGCTAAGTTCCAGGCTATCCAGTTCATGATCGCCGACATGGCCACCGAGCTGGAGGCCTCCCGTCAGCTGCTGTATAACGGAGCGATCATGAAGGACGCTGGCGACCGTCAGGCGAGCATGTACTGCTCCATGGCGAAGTACTTCGCCTCCGAAGCCGCCAACCGTATCGCTTATAAGGCGCTGCAGATCCACGGCGGTTACGGCTACATCAAGGACTACCGCATCGAGCGGCTGTACCGCGATATCCGCATCAATTCCATCTTTGAAGGCACCAGCCAGGTGCAGCAGATGGTCATCGCCGGCGCTCTGCTGAAGTAAGGAGGAACAAGAGAACATGAAGATCATCGTTACTGCAAAGCAGGTACCCGATACCAATGAGGTCAAGATCGATCCCATCAAGCACACCCTCATCCGTGACGGCGTGCCCTCCATCCTGAACCCCGATGACAAAAATGCGCTGGAGGGAGCGCTGACCCTGAAGGATCAGTATCCCGGCAGCACCGTCACCGTCATCTCCATGGGACCTCCGCAGGCGCTCATCATGCTGCGCGAGTGCATCGCCATGGGCGCGGATGACGCCGTCCTCCTCTCCGGACGCGCTTTCGGCGGTGCGGACACCTGTGCCACCAGCACTGCCATTGCCGCCGGCATCAAGAAGATCGGCGATTACGACATCATCTACTGCGGACGTCAGGCCATCGACGGCGACACCGCCCAGGTCGGTCCTCAGACCGCCATGCGTCTCGGCCTCCCGGTCGTCAGCTACGTTCAGAAAGTCGTTGAGGTGAACGAGAAGGAGCGCTACGCCATCGTCGAGCGCCAGCTTGAAGACGGTCATGAGGTTGTGAAGGTCAGCCTGCCCTGCGTGCTGACCTGCGTCAAGGAACTCAATGAGCCCCGCTACATGACCGTGGGCCGCATCATCTATGCCTGCGAGAAGGCAGAGATCAAAATCTGGAGCGAGAAGGAAGTCGATCTCGATCCCGCTGACTGCGGCCTGAACGCTTCACCCACCAAGGTCGACAAGAGCTTTACCCCCGACCCCAAGGGCAAGGGCGAGATGCTCACTGGCACCATCCATGAGATGACCGCGAAACTGGTGGGAAGCCTTCGCGAAAAGCACGTGATCTAAGGAGGGTATGGACATATGGCTATCAATGTAAGCGCTGAAAAATGCAAGGCCTGCGGCATTTGCGTAAAGGAATGCCCGTTTCAGGCCATTACCCTCGTCGAGAGCGAGGGCAAGAAGGTCGCTGAAGCCGGAATGGGCTGCACAAACTGCGGCGTCTGCGAGACCAAGTGCCCCTTCGGCGCCATCGAGCGCACCGGCACCAGCATGACGAACGTGGATATTACCCAGTATCACGGCGTCTGGGTCTACGCCGAGCAGCGCGAGGGCAAGCTTATGAACGTCGCCATCGAGCTCATGGGCGAGGGTCGCAAGCTCGCCGACGCGATCGGTACTGAGCTTTGCGCCGTCCTGGTCGGCGACGGCTGCGACGATCTTGTAGACGAACTGTTTGCCTACGGCGCGGAGAAGGTCTATTACGCCAACGCGCCAGAGCTGAAAAACTACACTACCGACGGTTACTACACCGCTATCTACCGCGCGATCCTGAAGTATAAGCCCGAGATCGTACTCTACGGCGCTACCCATATCGGCCGCGACCTGGCGCCTTCCATCGCCGTCAAGTGCGGCACCGGCCTGACCGCCGACTGCACCAAACTGGACATCGACCCCGAGACCAAGGAACTGCGCCAGACCCGTCCGGCCTTCGGCGGCAACCTTATGGCTACCATCATCTGCCCGCGTCACCGCCCGCAGATGTCCACCGTGCGCCCCGGTGTCATGGAGAAGCCTGCCCGTCAGGAAGGCCGCAAGGGCGAGCTCATCCCGCTGGAGTTCAAGGTCAAGGACGGCGAGATCCGCCAGCAGGTGCTCGAGATCGTCAAGAAGGTCGGCGAGGTCGCCTCTCTGACGGACGCGAAGATCATCGTTTCCGGCGGCCGCGGCATCGGCGGACCCGAGGGCTTCGAAGTCATCCGTCAGCTCGCGGACGCACTTGGCGGCAGCGTCGGTTCCTCACGCGCCTGCGTGGACGCCGGCTGGATCGACCACTCTTTCCAGGTCGGTCAGACCGGTACTACCGTAAAGCCGGATCTGTACATCGCCTGCGGCATTTCAGGCGCTATCCAGCACCTCGCCGGCATGTCCGGCTCCAAGTACATCGTGGCCATCAACAAGAATGAGAATGCGCCTATCTTCGAAGTCGCGGACTACGGCATCGTGGGAGACCTGTTCAAGGTCATTCCCGCACTGATCGAAGAACTGGGCAAGTAAGCGAAAACAGCCTAAACACGCGGGGGGGCGGCTTGCCTCCCCGCGTATTCCCAATGTAGGAGGAAAGACAATGGCTAAATTCATCACCGCACAGGAGGCTGCCGCCCTGATTCCCGACAATGCCACCGTCGGCGTGGCGGGCATGGGTCTGTCCGGCTGGCCCGAGGAGATCGCCTGCGCCATCCGCGACCGCTTTAAAGAGACCGGTCATCCATGCGGCCTGGATGTCCATCAGGGCAGCGCCATGGGAGACTGGAAGACCCGCGGCATAACCCGCCTGGGTGAAGCCGGCCCCGGGCTCGTGACCAGGTGGAGCGCAGCGCACGTGGGAAGCGCCTTCGCCATGCGGGATCTCGCACTTCAGAATAAGCTGCAGTGCTGGTGCCTGCCGCAGGGCGTCATCGTCAATCTCTGGCGCGAAATCGCGGCCGGACGCCCCGGACTCATCAGCAAAGTCGGCCTTGGTACTTTCGTCGACCCGCGCGTGCAGGGCGGAAAAATGAACGAGTGCACGACGGAAGACCGTGTCGAGCTGATCGATTTCCAGGGGGAGGAGTACCTCTTCTATAAAGGATTCAAGTGTGACGTGGCCCTGCTGCGCGGCACGGTCGCGGACGAGAACGGCAATATCACTTATGATCACGAGAGCTTCATCACGGAGGCGCTGCCTGTAGCTACCGCTACTCACAATTCCGGCGGTATCGTCATCGTGCAGGTCGAGTATCTGGCCAAAAAGGGTACATTCAAGCCCAAGGATGTAAAGATTCCGGGCATCCTTGTTGACTATGTGGTGCAGGCTACATCGCAGGATGCCTGTTGGCAGACCGAGGGCATCTATTACGAACCCGCTTTTTCCGGACAGATCAAAAAACCGATGGACGCCATCGAGCGCATGAAGTTCGACGAGCGGAAAATCATCTGCCGCCGCTGCGCTGCAGAGGTCAAGAAGGGCGACGTTATCAACGTGGGCGTCGGAATACCTGCCGATATGGCGAAAGTCATCAATGAGGAAAACCCTGCCTATATCGATCAGATCACCATGAGCACCGAAAGCGGAATGGTGGGAGGCGTGCCTTCCGCGCTGCCGCATTTCGGTTCCGCCTACAATGCAGATGCATGTGTCGATCACGGCTACATGTTCGACTTCATCAACGGCGGCGGCCTCAACATGACCTGCTTGGGCCTCGGCGAGGTTGACGAGGACGGCAACAACAACACCAGCTATCTGGGCAAGATGATGACCGGACCGGGCGGCTTTATCGATATCACCCGCTCCACGCCTAAGGTCCTGTTCTGCGGTACCTTTATGGGACATGCCAAACTGAAGGTCGGTGACGGCAAGCTGGAAATCCTGCAGGAGGGCGATATCCGGAAGTTCGTCAAGAAGGTCAAGCAGATCACCTTCGCCGGACAGTATGCCGAAAAGGGACAGACCGTGCTGTACATCACTGAACGCGCCGTTTTCGAGCTGCGCGACGGAAAGGTAACTCTCACGGAGATCGCACCCGGAATCGATCTGGAGAAAGATATTCTGGCGAATATGGATTTCCGTCCGGAAATCAGTCCGGACCTGAAACAGATGGATCCTTCCATCTTCTGCGAGAACTGGGGCAATTTGGCTGCAACATTCGAAAGAGAATAACGACCTGGGGGCAGGAGCCGTTCCGATTGCGGGACGGCTTTTGCCGTTTTCGGGGGGGAGTGATCTCAAGCGCCTTCCCGGCGTTTTCAGCGATAAGCAGGAGCTGGTTCATATGCGCCGCAGTGCAATCGCGTGTGCACACGGAGAGACTAAAAAAGTGGAAATCCCGACGGATATATGCTATAATAATATAACTTACAATTCCTCGGAGGATTCTATGGATCTGACTGAAAAAAAGATAGAAGAGATTTCCAGATACTCTGGAATCCTGATGGACGTGCGCGTGGACAGAGTCGAGCTGCCGGGCGGAAAACAGTCAAAGCGCGAAATCGCGGAGCATCCGGAAGGCGTGACTATACTGCCTCTGGATAAAAACGGAGATGTATACTGTGTGCGGCAGTACCGCTACGCTTTCTCCACAGATATTCTCGAGATTCCCGCTGGGAAGCTGGAGCCTGGAGAGGAACCGATGGCGGCTGCCGTTCGAGAGCTTGGCGAGGAAACGGGCATCATAGCCGAACGAATCGACCCGCTGGGGGCATTCATGATGTCACCTGGCTTCTGCACTGAGGTTTTGCACATTTATCTGGCACGCGAACTGCACTTCGGGATTGCCCATCCGGACGAGGATGAACTGCTGAATGTGGAGAAGTACAGTCTGCAGACACTTCTGGATATGGTCATGCGCGGCGACATCTGTGATGCCAAGAGCGCCATTGCCATTCTGAAGACCGCGCGCTTTCTGGAGAAGGAGGCTGAACGATGAACCGGAAAATACTGGTCGTAGATGATGAGAAAAACATCGTTGATATTCTTCGCTTCAATCTGGAGCGTGAGGGATATGAGGTGCTCAGCGCCTATGACGGCAGGGAAGGGCTTCGCCTTGCGCGCGAGAGCACGCCGGATTTGATTCTGCTGGATGTTATGCTGCCTTACCTGGATGGCTTTGAGGTCTGCAGGGCTTTGCGTGAAGAGGGAAACAGCGTGCCAATCATCATGATTACGGCGCGTGAAGGGGAGACGGACAAAGTGCTCGGGCTGGAACTCGGAGCTGACGACTATATTACCAAACCCTTTTCGATCCGGGAACTGCTCGCACGTGTGAAAGCAAACATGCGTCGTGCCGTGAGCGCGGAAAGCGCACCTGCTCTTGACGGAGAGAATACTATCCGTCGCGGAACGCTGATCATTGATACTGCGCGCCGCGCAGTTTTCAAGAACGGGAAGGAACTGGAACTGACTCAGCGGGAGTATGAGCTGATCAAGTTTCTTGCAGCCGAACCCGGTAAAGTCATCTCCCGGCAGGAACTGATGACTGAAGTCTGGCAGTACGATTATTATGGCGATCTGCGCGCTGTGGACGTCGCTGTTCGCCGTTTGCGCGAAAAACTCGAGGACAATCCTGCACAGCCCGCCTGCGTGCTTACAAAACGCGGTGTCGGCTACTATTTTCAGGAACCGCCTAAAGAGTAGACTTCCCCGACCTGCGGCTGACGCCCGGAGTAATCGAATCAACGAAAGCAGATTCGGACAAAGATTATTTGAGGAGGATGCGCATTCCTCTCACGTCTGCAGAGGCGGGAGATTCCGCGCAAATATCTGATGAATCGGAGCCTGTATTCCAAACTAGTGCTCATCATGCTGCTGCTCATAGCCTCGCTCATGCTGGTGGTCGGCGCGTTCCTCATCAGAGGAGTGCGAAGCTTCTACCAGCGGGAGTTCTATGATCAGATGCACAACGTGTTCTCAGTGAACACGGAACTGGTGGATGATTTGCGCTCCGCTGCCGCGGAGGAGAACGGCGCGAAACACATCGCTGAGATGCTGGCCGCGTTTTCCGGCCCGCTGGGCATTGATGCCGGCCGCCGAAACTATTATGTGCTGGATATCCACACAGGTGAAAAGATCACGGGCTCCGGCGATCCGGATGCGGAACTGCCGATCACACCCAATATCCTGACCGCAATCTCCGGCAGGGAAGGCTACGCTTCTGAAACGAACGCGGATTATATGGATGTCGCTCTGCCGATTGAAAAGGACGGCGTAGGATACATCGTTTATATTCGCGATAACAAAGCAGCTGTTCAGAGCCTGTCCGATCAGCTGATTGGGATAATCCTTGAGGCAATGGCGGTCGGACTGGCCATCTCAGTGCTCCTGAGCCTGTTTCTTGCAAAGACTATAGTCACGCCGCTGCAGGGACTGACTCGTGCAGCAGAGCGCGTGGCCTCCGGCGATTTCTCGCAGAAACCGCAGTCGGAAGCGCGCGACGAAATCGGCGTACTGACACGCACCTTCAATGACATGGCGGGGCAGCTGGAAAACACGTTGGACGATCTGCGCCGCTCGGAACAGATGCGACGTGAATTCGTTGCGAACGTATCCCATGAACTTCGGACACCGATCACCAGCATCCGCAGCTATGCGGAAACGCTGCAGGATGCATGCGGCAGCATCCCGCCGGAGACGGAACTGAATTTCCTGCGAGTCATCCTCGGAGAGAGTGACCGGATGACGGCGATCGTCAGCGATCTGCTGACTCTCTCGCGCTTTGACGCGGGCAGCTATGCATTCAAATTTGAGCGCTTCTCATTTGAACAGTCCCTGAAGGACGTTTACAACGCTACGCTGCTGGAAGCCCAGAAGCACCACCACGATTTCACACTGGAGATCCGAAACGGAATGCCGGAGATCCGCGGCGACCGTGAGAGGATAGAACAGGTACTCATCAATATGATCTCCAACGCAATAAAGTATACGCACGACGGCGGACGCATCGAGCTTTCGGCAAACTACGGCGACGGCTTTGTTTCGGCCTCTGTGCAGGATAACGGGATAGGCATACCCAAGGAGGACGTCCCTCACGTATTTGAACGTTTTTACCGCGTGGACAAAGCGCGCTCCAGAGAATCCGGCGGCACCGGCCTTGGGCTGAGCATCGCGCAGGAAATCGTCGCGCGCCACGACGGCAGACTCTCGCTGAAGAGCCGTCAGGGCAAGGGCACGACCATTACGGTCGAGCTCCCCGTGGAGGGGCCAAAGAATGCCTGAGAAGAAGAGACGGATTATCGAACTGGGAAAGGATCTGATTATCCTTCTTCTGATCGCTTCCGCGCTGCTGCTGGGGTTTCGGTCCGGCGTGATTGACCGGCTGAGGCGCAACATCGATCCGGCGGGGCAGCCGGATGGCCCGGTCAGTACGAGCGTATCCGCTGCGGCGGTACCGTTCGTCATAGCGGTCGTAGGCGAGGAGTCCGGCGGACGCTGCGGCCAGACATACGGCGTTGCACGTGTCGGAGAGACCTATGAACGCTTTTCCGCTGTGCTCGGCGAGGCGCTCGGCTCCTCCTGCAACCCGGAGCAGATAAGCGAGGCGCAATGGCGCGCGGCGCTGAGCGGACCGGGCGTGTTTTTCGATTTCCTTTATGATCAGCCGCTGTCCCTCCTTGCCGGATGGCTCGGGACGGAGATCGTCGGCGGCGCGGCATCCCACACAGCGCGGCGCATCTGTCTGTCGCTGGAGGGGGACAGACTGGCTCTGTACTATATCCGGGCAAGATACGGGGAGTTCTACCGTTGTGATACGGCCCTCTCCTCATCGACGCTGTCTGCGCGCCTGAAGGAGAATCCCGCAAACGGCGCGCTGTTTGCCTTTGAACTTGACGAAGATACAGCTGTGGACGCGTACGTGCTCCTGGAGCCGGGGATGCAGAGCTTCGCACACTTGACCGCCTCAAACCCGCTTCGCGATTCAGCCGTCCTTGCCACACTGCCAGGTCTGTTCGAATTCAGTTCTGTGCGGAGCTATTCCGAATCCGACGGAACCGTGTTTGTCGAAGGAGACGCGACGATGCGCGTTTCAGCAGGCGGCACTGTGAATTATCGATGCAAAAGCGGCGGCCTTGTGCTTGGCGCTGAGAATATGTCCACACAGGACGTCGTGGAGGCTGCAAGAAAGCTGTGCAGAGGCGGCCCCGGCGCGAGCTGCGGCGCAGCTTATCTGGGACTCTCCTCGCTGCGCTACGAGCAGGCGAGCGACACGTATTATATCTGTTTTGAATATGCCGTGGACGGCGTGCCCGTTCGCCTGACTGAGGGTACGGCAGCTGAGCTGACGATCTCCAACGGCTATCTCCGGGAGGCGGTGCTGCGGTATCGCAGCTATACGGCGGACGCAGAGGCGGTGACGCCGCTGCCGAGGGAGCAGGCGCTCGCGGCCGCGAACGCCATGCATGGAGACACGCTCGCACTGACTTACGTCGACACGATGCGTTCCGTCAGTCTGCAGTGGCTGACTGCCTGACCGTTCTACATTTCCACAACTGCGGGGCGCTTATGGACTCAAGTAAGATAAAAAACCTGATCATAGTGATTCTGCTGCTTGTCAATCTGTTTCTCGCGGCTATGGTCCTCCATGACAGAATTGAGGAAATCAGAGCGGAAAACCAGGCTATAGCTGATGTTTCCGCTGCCTATGCAGCAAGCGGTATTGAATTGTCCGCAGACCTTCGCTGGAATGACAAGCTCGTCGGCTGCAATCTCAGTCGAGACCTTAATAAGGAAAACGCGCTTGTCAAATCCGTAATCGGTACCAGCATGGTGGAAGATCTGGGCGGCAACATCTTATACTACAAAGGGACAAAAGGCGAGGCGCGGTTTCGGGGAACAGGCGAGTTCGAGATCGTGATGACTGCGAAGGCGATCCCTGTCAGCGGCAGTCCGCTGGATACGGCAAAGAACGTTCTCGCGGATATGGGCTATCGGACGGATGTCAGCCGGGCGGTCGTAGACTGCGCTTCCGGTTCGACGACAGTCACGCTTGTCTGCATGTATCGGGGCGACAATGTGTATAATTGTATCGTCTCGTTCCTGTTTACACCGGATTATCTGATGATGATAAACGGTCGGCGACCGCTGGAATGGAGTGCTGACGGAGAGAGCTCGGCAATATCAGCACCGACCGCGCTGATGCGGTTTCTTGCCGAGATGCGCGAGCGCGGCGCGGTCTGCAGCGAACTGCGCACACTTGAGCTCGGCTACTCCATGACGGCCTCCGCATCCGGCGAGGGCAGCCTTACTCCATACTGGTGTATCCTCACAGACGCCGGGCAGTACTACATAAACGCTGTGACCGGACGCATTGAGAGTTATATTTAACATTCATATGTATACAGAAACGGCCTTCAGGATAAACCCGGAGGCCGTTTCTTATTTGGTGCGCTGTTAGCCGACGATGCCGTCTTTGTCGGTGCCGATAGAGGTGATGTCATAGGGCGTCGTCTGATATACATAGTAGTTCAGCCAGTTTGTGTACAAAAGCTGGGCGTGTGAACGCCATGTAACAACAGGCTGAAGCGCAGGATCGTCATTTGGGAAATAGTTCTCCGGTACGGCGATCGGGAGCCCGCGATCACGGTCACGCCGGTATTCCAAAGCGAGCGTTTCACGGTCATATTCCGGATGACCTGTGATGAAGAACTGCCGGCTGTCTTCCGTTTTTACCGCGAACACGCCGGCTTTGTCTGACACAGCGAGCACCTCAAGCTGCGGTACTGCGCGCACATCCGCCTCGTGGATTTCCGAATGGCGGCTGTGAGGGGCGGGGAAAACGTCGTCAAATCCGCGAAAGATGGGGGAGTCGGGTTTCAGAATGCGATGGCGGAACACACCAAACACTTTCTCGCTCGTGGCATATTTCCGGATCCCGTAATGATGGTACAGCGCTGCCTGCGCACCCCAGCAGATGTGGAGCGTACAATGGACGTTCGTCTTTGTCCAGTCCATGATCTCGCACAGCTCTGGCCAGTAATCCACATCTTCGAACTCGAGGTTTTCCACAGGCGCGCCCGTGATGATCATGCCGTCATAAAAGCGGTGCCGGATATCTTCAAGCGAAACGTAGAAGTCGGAAAGGTGCTCTTCATCTGTGTTCTTGGCATCATGACTGATCGTTCGCAGGAGCTCGACCTCGATCTGAAGAGGCGTGTTTGAGAGCTTGCGGAGAATCTGGGTCTCTGTGACGATCTTAGTCGGCATCAGGTTGAGGATCAGCAGTTTCAGCGGACGGATGTCCTGATGCATGGCTCGACGCTCGGTCATGACAAAGATGTTTTCACTTTCAAGAATCCTGCGCGCGGGCAGGGAATCGGGAATCTTGATAGGCATAATATCACGCCTCCGAATCAGGTTGCTCTCAAAGAGTATAATCGAAAGAAGAACGAAAAGCAACAGAAAACAGCACTGGATCGAGGCTCCGGAAAGCGCCAAGAAAAAAGTGGGAAAAAAATAAAAAAGGTGTTGACAAACGGGGGAACACGGTGTTATATTAGCAAAGCGCTTGAGCGAGACCGATTGCCGGGTTCAATAGAAACAAGAGATTTTCTCTTGACAAACGGACCACGATCGTGTTAAACTTAAGCTCCTGTCACAACGACAGCGAGTGTACCTTGAAAATTAAACAATGTAAGACAAGATGTGTGAAAACCAAACACATTTTGAACAGCTTATGCAAATAAGCACCGAGAAGAGGCTTCCGGTCAGAAATGACCGAAAAGATTCTTTTGAGAAGCTAGAATTAGCGATCAAAAATGATTTTAAAGCTACGGCTTT
>JAFYCC010000071.1 GCA_017539885.1 Oscillospiraceae bacterium | reverse complement strand
GGCGGGATGCTTCGTTTATTGTTTTGAATGGCGCATCTCCATCAGTCAGCATTCGCCTGCTCATTTTCAGCATCCTCCCTCCGTTTTTGCGCGCGTCGCGCCCAATACCGCTTTTTAATAGCTCTCACTTTGTCCTTGTTCCTTGCTCGCCATTCTCGCTGATAACGATTGTATTCTTCGCGAGCTGGGTCAGGATGGTTCATCAGACGTCCTCCTTTCAAAACTCTTGACAATTTGTACCGATTCGTCTATCATTGGCACAAAGACAATGTACACTCAATGTAACGTGACAAACCTCAAAAGTCAATATGGATGTACCACTATTTCACTATTTGGTACAAATGAAAGGAGAAGCAGCAAATGCCGCACTTTCTTGGTACAATACTTCGTGAACTGAGAGAAGAAAAACACGAAACGCAAGACCAAGTCGGTAAAGAAATTGGCGTCAGCCGGGAGCTAGTAAAAGCGTGGGAGCGTGAATCATGGGAGAAGGACGCGCGCCAGGTTGCAAAAATCGAACAATATGAAGCATTAGCATCCCACTTCAACGTATCTGTTGATTACCTTCTCGGACGCACTAAAATCAAACGGCCCGATGCCTCATTAAAAAGCGCTGCGGAGTACACGCATCTCTCAGAGAAGGCCTTGCTCAATCTCCACCATCTTGGCGAAATCGAATCGTCGACAGATATGGCAATTTTGAGCGAGCTGATTTCTTCCCCTGGGTTTTATGACGCTTTCTCGGAAATTGCATCCTATCTGAGAAAGGCATCCCAGGGTTTAACGGAAATCAAGAAGACGAACGATCTCTTGAGTGAAGCAGATCAAGACCCTGATGGAAATATGAAGCTCAAAAAACTCAAGTCGAGCAAGTCGAGGTTATATAGTTACTACAAAGAATTGAGGCTTAGCAGATTTGAGGCGTTGGAGAGCTTCACTGATGCGTTTGATTTCGTCACGCAACACAAAGAAAAAGAGGAAGCCTTTGAGACCGCATTGGAACGGATTGGCGATGTTTTATTGGCAACAATTTTCGACGGCGAGCCGGTTGAAGTAGAAAAAGGCTCAAGAATGGAGTGACTAACATGGCAAGCATAAAGCTATCGGAAACGAAGACCGGCAAGCAGTTTTATCTGATCTCTGTTTCTCGCGGTTATGGGAAATCCCCTTATAGGATGCGCTGGTATCGGCCTGAGGGATGGAGTCAGCGTTCCGTAGACAGAGAGCTTAATAAAGTCGCCGCTGAGTTTGAGCGTGCCTGTGCGGCCGGTGAGATCCTCACTAGATCTGAGGAAAAAGAAATAGCGGCCGTTGAGGCCGCCGAAGCTGCAAAGCTGAAGACTGTAAAGCAGTATGTAAACGGAGTGTTCATGCCGACGAAGGAGACAACCATTTCCGAAACGTCGAGATCCAATTACCGGATGTTTCTTGACAATCACATCCTCCCTGTTATCGGAGATATGCTGCTTGTAGACGTCACTCCCGCGATCATCCAAAAGCTGATCATAGACTTTCAGCGAACCGGCAAAAGCCATGCGTCTGCCGTGAAACTGTACAACATCCTGAATGGCGTCTTCGACATGGCCTTCATGGATGATTCTATTCCGATCTCGCCCATGCTCAAAGTCAAGCGTCCGGCGCCCAGGAAGGATGAACAGCCGACGCCGGAAAGCCAAAAGGCGCTCACGGCCAAAGAGCTGCGTGCAGTGCTCTCCTGTGTCGCTCAGGAACCTTTGAAGTGGCAAGTGTACATCAACCTTGCCGCAGATTCCGGAGCACGTAGAGGCGAGCTGTGCGGCCTCCAGTGGCAAGATATTGACTGGAAGGAAGGCATCATCCGTATTCGCCGGAATCTCCAGTATACGCCGGCCAAAGGCGTTTACGTTGCGTTGCCGAAGAACGGAAAGACCCGCATCGTGGACATTGGTTCCGAAACGCTGGATCTGTTAAAGCAGCTGCGGGATATACAGTCTTCTAGTCACGTCAGCAAGTGGGTATTCACCCAGGAAGGTACGTCCGAACCGATGGCACCTCAGACGCCCACCCAGTACTTCAAGAAATTCGGAGACCGATACGGATTCCCCGACTTCCATCCGCACAAGCTGCGGCACACTTCGGCCAGTATCGCGATCACGTCCGGCGCCGATGTTGTGAGCGTGTCAGAGAGACTCGGCCATAGTGATACCGCAGTAACACTCCGGATGTATGCACACGCGAACGAGGAGAGCATCCGGCGAGCTGGCCAGGCAGTCAGAGACGCTTTGAAGGCTCAAAACGAGTAACAAAAAAACTCATAAGTAGCAGAGATGAGGTCTGCGAGAAAAAAGTGTTGAGCAAAGTGTTGAGGAGCACGCAAAAATGGCATATAATGCTGTACAAGAGGATACAACAAGCTACAACAAGCAAAGTGCCTCAATGCATTGATATTGCTAGGTTTTTCTGCACAAATTACATAAAGCTACGACAAGCAAAAGCAAGCTTCGGGTTAATTGGTAAGGATGAGGTCCCCGGTTCGAATCCGGGTAACAGCTCCATAGAAAAAACCGACTTGCATTGCAAGTCGGTTTTTCTTTTCTTGCTGCATTAAACGGAGGTGCTGGCCATGGAAATCGCGCCAATGTGCGCCGTCGCCGTCATCCATACCGATTACAAGGAAAAATTCGGCATACCGCGTCAGAGCGGACTCGTGCCGGAAGCGCTTGGCCGCGTCGTGTTCGAGCCGCCTTATCGCTCGGATGACGCGCTGCGAGGGCTGGACGGCTTCTCACACCTTTGGCTGATTTGGGAGTTTTCCAAAGCAGTTCGCGGGGAGTGGTCTCCGACCGTACGTCCCCCCCGTCTTGGCGGTAACGTGCGCATGGGCGTTTTTGCCACGCGTTCACCTTTCCGTCCGAATCCGATCGGTCTCTCCGTCGTCAAACTCGTGGAGATCCGACACGGCACGCCGGAAGGCACTGTACTGATCGTCTCCGGCGCCGATCTCCTAGACGGCACTCCGATTCTAGATATCAAGCCCTATGTTCCCTATTCCGACAGTATTCCTGACGCGCTTGGCGGTTTCGCTTCCGAGGCGCCTGATCCGAAGCTGGAAGTGGTCTTTCCGAACGCGCTTCTTGACAAAGTTCCGAACGAGAAACGTGCAGCGCTCAAATCCGTACTGGCTCTTGATCCGCGTCCGCGCTATCAGAACGACCCTGATCGCATTTACGGCTTTCGTTATTCAGAACAGGAGATCCGCTTCCGTGTTCAGGACGGATCCCTGACGGTGCTTGCCGTTGAAGCAGTTCCAGCTTCTGAGACCGGGTCAGACGCTTGATCTCAGCCTCCCGGCGCATGGCTTCGTTCTTTGTTGAAAAGCGCTCGAAGTAGATCAGTTCAACCGGCAGATGGGCACGTGTATATTTCGCTCCTTTGCCGGACATATGTGCTGCCAGACGTTTTTCGAGATCGTTCGTCCAGCCGCAGTAAAGGCTGTCATCCCCGCAGCGCAGAATATATGTCCAGCAGCCGGTTCCCTTAGTCGACAATTGAGATCGGAGCCTTTCGCGCGATGTCCGCGGCTGGTGCGGCGGGATAGCCGACTGCAGCGCAGCCGTAAATGACGCAATCGTCTGGAACGCCAATCCCGCGTAGGATTTCGCGCACCTTTTCGTCTTTACAGCCGTCACGCAGCTGATTGATCCATACGCACCCGATGCCGAGACTGTACGCAGCCAGATATATGTTCTCCATTGCGCATGCGTTGTCGTCAGCGCCGAAAACGGCTTCAGCTTTCGTATAAGGGATGATCAGTGCTGCGGGCTTGTAGAATCCCTTCAGATCGCGACCGACGACCTCACCTGTCAGTGCAGCCAGGCGCTCAATCGTTTCATGGTTGGTCAGCGCGATAAAACCGTTGAGCTGAAGGTTGCGGGCGGTCGGCGCGGCAGCACCTGCCTTGAGGAGAAGTTCAAGTTCCTCCCTTTTGAGCTTTTCCTCCTTAAAAGAGCGCACGCTGTGTCTGTTGAAAATCGCATTCAGTACTTCGTTCATTTTTAACCCTCCGTTCTGATCTGGTTGAATTCTTCATATATTTCTACTTCTTTTATAAATATGCTCCGACAGGCTCATATGGGCTGGCTGTCCGACTTTTTTCGCATAGACAGGTATATCAGCAGCATGATGATGACTGTAATAGTATCCCCGAAGGGCTGTCCGGCGATAATGCCGCGTACGCCCCATATTCTTGCAAAGAAGATCATCGCGGGGATCATAACTGCAAGCTTTCCGATACAGATACTGATGAGTGCCGGCTTCCACCGTCCCATGGCCTGAAAGATCGAGTTGAACAGTTCGAGAAATCCAATCGCGAAAGTACAGAAAGCATAGATGCGAAGCAGGGACTTCGCCAGTTCCTCCAGCTCCGGGATTGGAAGGAATACTCTGACGAACAGTTGTGGAACGGACGTGATAAGTGCGAAGCACAGGCACGTAAATACGCCCATGACCAGAGCCGCTCCGCGAATGATCGCGCGAGTTCTGTTCTGCAGTCCGGCCGCGTGATTGTAAGCGATCAGAGGTCTCGCGCCCATGGCAATGCCGATTGCTATGATCGTGCACGCGTTGCCGAGTTTCTGAACGACACCCCATGCAGCGAAGTCTCCCTGAGAGCCGTAAATTCCCATGAGAGAATTGCGGACGAAATCCACACCGTTCATCAGAAACATACTCGCTCCGGCCGGCAGGCCGACCATAAGAACGGTTTTACAGATGCCGTCCCGCGGCCTGCTGAACTTCGGTTGAAAGGACAGCATGGTCGTGGCCCGTTTTTGCCGGAACAGGATAAGAAAATAGGCTGCGCAGCAGTAGTTTGCAATGCAGGTCGCGATGCCGGCGCCGATTATTCCCATTTTTAAACCGAACACGAAGACTGGATCAAGCGCGGCGTTAAGTATGCCCGATGCGGCGATTCCGAACCCCGCCGGTCTGGCGTCTCCCTCTGCAGAAAACATCTGCGCCATCACGTGAGAGAACACCATCGGCAGACAGGCGGCGTGAAGCGCCCAGAGCACATACCCTCTGCAGTATCCAATTGAGTTGGAATCTGCTCCGAGCAGCTGAAGCAGCGGGGTCTGAAACACAGCGAAAAGGATCGACAGCACAGCAGCGCACAGGATGGCGGCATACATTGAAAACGAGGAGAAGCTTTTGGTCTTCCCGTAATCCTTTGCGCCCAGTGACGCGGCAATGTTCGCGTTGGCGCCAGCGCCGAATACGGTGGCAACAACGGTAATCATCATGACAAGCGGCAGCGTGATCGTCATTGCAGAGATTTGGAACTTATCCCCGGTCCGTCCGACGAAAAACGCGTCCGTAAGGTTCAAAATGAGCGATGCAAGCTGACTGACCACCGCGGGGATGATGAATCTGGTCAACGCCCGCGGAACCGACAGCTTTTCAAAAACTTCTGATTTTTCCATTGCTCTCTCCGGCTGTTGTTTCTTGACAATCCGAAGCTATCATAACGTGGCATATTTGTCAAACCGATGCTCTCCCATGTCAGGAAAAAACGCTTGTCAATCGCAAGTGTATATGTTAGTATTCACTTTCGGAAACTCATACGATCATTTAATGCTTCACAGAAACGGATGGATCAAAATGCAGCTAAGAAACATTGCCATCATCGCCCACGTCGACCACGGCAAGACAACGCTCGTGGACGAGATGCTCAAGCAGAGCGGCGTATACCGTGAGAATCAGGAGATCGTCGAGCGCGTCATGGACTCCAACGATCTGGAGCGTGAACGCGGGATCACCATTCTCGCCAAGAACACCGCCGTTCACTACAAAGATACGAAGATCAATATCGTCGATACGCCTGGCCATGCCGATTTCGGCGGTGAGGTCGAGCGCATTCTGAAGATGGTCAACGGTGTTATCCTGCTCGTGGATGCAGCCGAAGGCCCTATGCCTCAGACTCGCTTCGTTCTCTCCAAGGCGCTCGAGCTCGGTCATCGTGTAATCGTCGCTATCAACAAGATCGACCGGCCGGATCAGCGTATCCATGAAGTCATCGACGAATGTCTTGAACTACTCATGGATCTCGACGCCACAGACGATCAGCTCGACAGTCCCATGTTGTTCTGTTCCGGACGCAGCGGCACGGCTTCCTATTCCCCGGACGTGGTCGGCACCGATCTCAAGCCGCTGTTCGAGACAATCCTGGAATACATTCCCGCGCCGGATTCCGATGTGGACGCTCCCTTCCAGATGCTCGTCTCCTCTATCGATTACAATGAGTTCGTCGGCCGGATCGCAATCGGGCGCATCGAGCGCGGCGTCATCCGTCAGAATCAGGAAATCGCCGTCTGCAATTACCACAATCCCGACGCACCTGTAAAGAAAGCAAAGGCCGTGAGCCTCTATCAGTTTGAGGGGCTTTCCCGTGCACCTGTTACCGAAGCAGAAGCCGGCAATATCATTGCGATGAGCGGCATCGGCGATGTGACAATCGGTGACACGCTGTGTGCTCCTGAAGCGATCGAGCCGATAGAGTTCGTGAAGATCTCTGCTCCGACGCTTGAGATGACTTTTTCCGTCAATGACAGTCCATTTGCCGGCCGCGAGGGCAAATACGTAACCTCCCGTCAGCTGCGCGACAGGCTTTTCCGGGAGACGCTTAAGGACGTGTCCCTTCGCGTAAGCGAGATCGAGGGTGCAACGGATGCCTTCAACGTTGCCGGACGCGGTGAGATGAGCCTGAGCATACTTATAGAAACGATGCGCCGCGAGGGCTATGAGTTTCAGGTATCTCCCCCGCGTGTGTTATATCAGATGATAGATGGGAAAAAATGTGAGCCGATCGAGCGCGTCGTTATCGATGTGCCTCAAGACAGCATGGGTTCCGTGATGGAGAAGATGGGCGCCCGCAAGGGTGAGTTTCAAACGATGACGCCGCTCGGAAGCCGCATGAAGCTGGAGTTTCTTATTCCTTCCCGCGGCCTGTTCGGCTACCGCAACGAGTTCCTTACCGACACCAAGGGAGAAGGCATCATGGCAAGCGTCTTTGAACGCTATGAGCCATACAAAGGCGATCTCAACCGTCGGAACACGGGCTCTCTGGTTGCCTTTGAAACAGGCGAGAGTGTTGCCTACGGTCTGTTCAATGCGCAGGAACGCGGGCAGCTCTTCATCGGCGCCGGTGTAGCTGTATACGCCGGAATGGTCGTAGGTGTCTCACCCAAGAGTGAAGACATTTCCGTCAACGTCTGCAAGAAAAAGCAGCTGACGAATATGCGCGCCGCCGGCAGCGACGAAGCGCTTCGTCTCGTACCTCCCCGTGAGATGAGTCTTGAACAGTGCCTTGAATTCCTTGCTGACGATGAGCTTCTTGAGGTAACGCCGAAGAGCCTTCGTCTGCGCAAACGGATTCTCGACCACAGTCTGCGTATGAAAGCGATCCACGGAAACAAAAACGGTTAATTACGCCCAGGGCGTCCGGCAGAGGCCGGACGCCCTGATTTTATTATTACAGGACGCACGCATCCCTGCGGAGTTGATTGAGGATAAGCTCGACATCACGTATATCCTTATCCCTTCCGAGAGCCCTTTTCATAGAAATCAAGCCAACGACGCTAACAACGGAAAATCCGTCAGTTTCAGCTGTCTCTCCCTGCATCCAGCTTTCGAAAAGCTCAATATCCTCTGAAAACCGAAACCGGCGTTTTCCGTTTTCCATGACCGCAAAGGGAATGCCCTCCGCTTCAAGTCTGTCCGCCAGTTCTTTGGTGCATCCAAGATCGACATCGTTCGTTTCAGATCTGAAACCGTACCATACCATCGCGCCGCCGGTAACAAGCCAGTAGTCTTTTCTTTCGAAAGGCAGCGTTAGAAGCTTGTTTCGGATATCTTCTCTGTTCATTGTTGCCTCCCTGAACTCTTGATCTGTGCCATCCGACTCGGCAGCATCCATAAAAGCAGTCCCAATGTGTCGCGGATTCTGCCCGATTCCTCTTGTTTTCTGTCCCTGCCGGTATTATAATTATGATTGTTATTATATGCGTCTTACAGCAGTTCTCAAGTGCTATTTCGAATCTGTCAATAGTCAGGTGTTATTATGTCAGACTTTTCCGAATATCTCAAACCCGGCAAACGCGGTTACCTCATTGGGATCGGCGGCGTGTCGATGTCTCCTCTGGCGGAAGTCCTTCTTGGTGCGCAGCTGCACATCACCGGCTCGGACATGTCCGACAGCGCGAAGGTGGAGCAGCTCAGAAAGCGCGGGATAGATGTGAACATCGGTCACCGTGCCGAAAACATCACCACGGATATCGACTTCATCGTACGCACGGCAGCTGTACATGATGATAATGTCGAAATCGTTCGGGCACATGAGCTCGGAATACCCGTCTTCGAGCGTACGCAGGCCTGGGGAGCGATCATGCGCGACTATAAGAACGCGCTGTGCATTTCCGGCACCCACGGCAAGACCACGACGACTTCCATGTCAACGCATATCCTTATGGCCGCCCGAAAGGATCCCACTGTCATGATCGGCGGTACGCTGCCGCTTCTCAAAGCCGCGCATCGTGTCGGAAGCGGCGATACCATCATACTTGAATCCTGCGAATACTACAACTCTTTCCTCAGCTTCTACCCCACCGTCGCCGTTATTCTGAATATTGAGGCCGATCATCTCGACTTCTTTAAAGATATCGAAGACATCAAGTCATCCTTTCGGCGTTTTGCGCAGCTCGTACCTGAAAACGGATGCGTCGTGGCGAACAAGGACGACGCGAACACCATGGAAGTCGTATCAGGGATCGGCAGGAAGGTCATCACTTTCGGTCTGCACGACGACGCGGACGTATATGCCCGCAACATCAACAGGCATGGTGCCCAGACAGAGTTTGACGTGATGTACAACGGCAGACTGTTTACGCGTGTAAGTCTCCGCGTACCCGGTCTGCACAACGTCAAAAACGCGCTTGCCGCGTCTGCCGCTACGATCTTTCTCGGCGCTTCGCCGCTTGATATCAAATACGGTCTCGCCGCCTTTACCGGTGCAGAGCGCCGGTTCGAGTTCAAGGGAAAGTATAACGGTGCTGACGTCTATGACGACTACGCCCACCACCCCGGCGAACTGCGCGCGCTCCTTGACGCGGCGGAGCCTCTCGGGTATAAGCGCATAGTACTTGCATTCCAGCCGCATACCTATTCGCGTACGAAGGCGCTGTTTCCTGATTTTGTGGAGCAGCTTCGGCGTCCGGATCTGACTCTTTTAGCTGAGATTTACGCCGCACGTGAGAAAAACACGATCGGCATTTCTTCTGCCGATCTGTCTAAAGAAATCCCCGGTTCGCTGTTTTTCGCAACGTTCGATGAGTTGCTCGCTTTTCTTCGTGAAAATGCGCAGCCCGGTGATCTCATTCTGACGGTAGGCGCCGGCGATATTTTCCGTGTCGGAGAACAGTTGGTCGGAGAATAGACATCATCTTATATTAGCAACGCGGGAGCGTCTGTCGGACACTCCCGCGTTATTTATTTGATGCCCTGCTGTCTGCACCAGATTTTCATGACCAGATCGACCGGCAAATGCTTAACGAGCCGTACCTGTCTGCGCACCGGCGCGCCGAGGATGGAAACGCGCTTCTCTTTTTTCAGATCCTTCCACGTCTGCAAAGCGACCTCTTCTGCCGTATACCACCGGTCGACATATCGTATATAACGGTCGTGTTCAGCATGCGACTGGAATTCCGTTTTGATCCAGCCCGGACATACGCACATCACGTGTATCTTCACAGATCGCAGTTCTCTGCCGAGTGCGCGTGAAAAACTCAGCACGTAGCTTTTGCTCGCTCCGTAGACTGCCTGGTATGGTACAGGCTGCCAGGCTGAGTTTGATCCAAGGTTGACGATACGGCTTCCGGATTTCATGTACGGCAGACTTGCACGGCACATGGATGTCAAAGCGACAGCGTTGAGTTCAATGCTGTCGATCAGCAGATCCTCGTCCGCTTCGTAAAACGGGCCGAACACGCCGCAGCCCGCAGCGTTAATCAGAAGCGCGATTTCAGGTTTCTCCAGATCGAGCAATGCTTCATACTCCGACCTGCATTCCCTTCTGGTCAGATCGAGCACGACAGGACGGATCGTGCTTCTGCAATGCTCGCGCAGGGACTCCAGGCGCTCTCCCCGCCGTGAGATGACCCAGATCTCGTCAAAGCGCTCCTGACGATCCGTTTCCAAAACGAGCGCACGGCCGATGCCGGCAGATGCCCCGGTAATTACCGCGATCCTCATTTCTCTCCTCCGCTTTCATTTCCGGACAATGTCCGAAACGACAGCAATGTTTGAACGATGATTCCCCGAACCCGCCCTCATCTGTCCGTCGACAATAGGTAGTTACAATACAGGATCCCGATACGTTTGTAAGCTTTGCTGGGCGTACGATTTAAAAAAGGGATTCGAACCCTCTGTATGTGCCCACCATACAAACCGCATGCGATTCATTCTCAATCGCCGGAGATCATGTCCGCCCGGACAAATTACCTTCAATTATATCAAAGCAGTTCTGTAGTCCAGTTCAGGCTCTGTATCAGTTCGTCCGTCTCTCTGAGCTGTTTGGAAAGCGCATCCACATCTCTCTGCAGCTGCGCGACAGGAACTGTACTAAGGATTCGGATCTCCGCTTTTGAATAACGCGATACTCTCTCACTCGAAGCATTCAGAAAATCCCGCATGATCCGGATACGTTCACGCATGCAGTCCCGTTTCGCAATCAGATCCGTGATCGACAAGCCGCCGCTGCACGCTTCATTGTTCGTGTGGTTGATGCGCGCTATCAGTTCTTCGAGGCGTGAAAAACACTCGTTCAGTTCCCGCAGAAGTTCCATCGGATCCTCCGCAGGTTTATCGCCCTCCTGAACCTTCGCATTATTATTCAACCTGGTGCTGAGCTCGGAGATCCGTTTCTGCAGATCAGCTCGCTCAGATAACGCAGTAGCCAGCTTCATGATAAGACTCCCCCTTAGATTTCTTGCCCAGCTCTTTTAAGGCTGTTCTTTACTATTTT
>JAFYCC010000070.1 GCA_017539885.1 Oscillospiraceae bacterium | reverse complement strand
GGCCTCGCTGCGGCCGTGCGGGCCAAAGAGCTTGGCGCAGAGAAGGTCATCATCCTCGAAAAGATGCGTCGGATCGGAGGAAGTTCTGTCCGGCCGAGGGGCATGTTCGCGGTGAACAGCCCGCTGCAGGCGCGGCACGGCTGCTACTACGACGTGGACAAGATGTACCGCGAGATGATGCTCATCCAGTGCTGGGACGTGGACGCAATGCTCGTGCGCAAGTGGGTCACACAGTCCGGAGAGACGATCCGCTGGCTGGAGGGCGAGGGTGCAGTGTTCAACCGGCTCACTCGAATGGCCGGCAGAAACAGGAATGATCTGCTGCTGCTCCACCACATGATCGCAGACAGCCACGGCGACATCTGCACGGGCAAGACGATCGTGGACACCCTGACCCGCAGATGTGAGGAACTGGGTATCGACATCTACACCTCCACGCCTGCGAAGCACCTCAAGACCGATGAAAGCGGCCGCGTGGTCGGCGTGCTGGCCGAGGGGCCGGACGGCGAGGTGGACGTGGACGCGAAGGCCGTGGTCCTGGCCACCGGATCCATCTCCGCGAACAAGGATCTCATCGCAAGCTTCTACGACGGAAGCCGCGAGTACGACGACGTCGTCACCATGGCCAACTTCCCCAGCAACAACGGCGACGGCTGCATCATGGCCGAGGAGATCGGCGGCAAGCGCGGATTTATCAGTCCGCTGTTTATCGGACCGAACAATCATTATCCCGGCCACGGCAAGGTATCCGGCATGGCCACCCGCCGCGGCGACATCCTGCTTGTGGACTATGCCGGCGAGCGCTTTGTCGACGAGAACCTGCGCTGCTGCGACGACTACGGCTGGATGATGTCTCAGAATCTGGACCGCCAGCCGGACAAGCGCTGCTATATGCTCTACGATCAGAATATTATCGAGCATATGCAGGATGACTATGCACTGTACTGCCTGTGCGACACCGTGGACATCCTCAACTTCGGCGGCGACCCCTGGGCGGCCGAACGGAAGAAGAAGGAGATCCAGGCCAGCGGCAACGACTGGCGCACGGAGATCATCGAGAGCCTCGATACGGAGGTCAAGAACGGTCATGCGCTCAAGACCGACAGCCTGGACGAGATTGCCGCCTACATCGGCTGCGATCCGGAGACGCTAAAGAAGACGGTCGCGGACTACAACTACGCCTGTGCGGTCGGCTATGACAAGGATTTCGTGAAGGATCCTGTCGCGCTGATCCCGTTCAGCAAGCCGCCTTACTACGTCCTGATCGGCGACAGCGCCGTGGACACCTTCATCGGCGGCGTTCTTGTGGACAACCATCAGCGCGTCATGAGCAAGAAAGACCGCCCGATCCCCGGTCTCTACGGCGCGGGCGTCATGACCAGCGGCTGGCTGCACAAGTGCTACGCCTTCCCCGGCTCCGAGCTGAGCTACACGCTCTTCTCCGGCATGAACGCCGCGAAGGAAGCGGCGGAGTATATCAAAAAAGTCTGAGGCTGAAAGTTCGGACAGAACCGTAATTTAACGTAATACAAGGAGGAGAATGCCGCTATGTTTACCATTATTGCCGCTGGCGGCGACGCCAAGCGTATGGGCAGAGACAAGGCAAGCCTTCCCTACAAGGGAACGACGATGGCTCTGTATCTGGCCAAGAAATACGAGGAGCTCGGTCCTGTGGCTTTCGCCGTGGACAAGAAAGGCAAGTTCGACACCGGCGACTATCCTGTTTACGAGGATGCGACGATTTCGGACGGCCCCATGAACGCGCTGTCTTCGGCCTTCGCCAACACGAATGAGGAGTTCGTTTTCATCGCCTCGCTTGATATGCCCTATGTCGAGCCCGCGCTCATCAAACGTCTGCTCGAAATGGTCGGCAACAAGGACGCCTGCGTGATCGAAAAGGCGGACGGAACCGTGGAAGGCTTCTGCGGCGTTTACCATCAGGAGTGCGAGTTCTTTGTCAACGACGTCATCCGCATCGGCATCAATACTTTCCAGCGTCTTTTGTTCCAGATCAACGTCCGATATGTGAAGCCCGATGAGCTTCCCGAGTTTGATATCGAGCATATGACCAAGCGTATCCTCACGCCTGAGGATTACGAGGCGATCAAAAACGACTGAAAGGAGCCAGCAACATGAAACTTACTGTTGACGTGTGCGTCGTCGGCACCGGCGGCGGCGGACTTGCCGCAGCGGTTCGGGCCAAGGAACTCGGCGCTGAGAAGGTCGTCGTTCTTGAGAAGATGCGCCGTATCGGCGGCAGTTCTGTCCGGCCGAGAGGCATGTTCGCGGTGAACAGCCCGCTGCAGGCCCGTCACGGCCAATACTATAATGTGGATAAACTCTACCGGGATATGATGCTGATCCAGTGCTGGGACGTTGACGCGATGCTGGTGCGCAAGTGGGTCACACAGTCCGGCGACACGATCCGCTGGCTGGAGGGCGAGGGCGCGGTGTTCAACCGGCTCACGCGCGTGGAGGGCCGCAGCAACGACCTGCTGATGCTCCACCACATGATCGCCGACGAGCGCGGCGACATCTGCACCGGGCGCACGATCGTGGATACCCTGACCGCGCGCTGCGGCGAGCTGGGCATCGATATCTACACTTCCACGCCGGCGAAGCACCTCAAGACCGACGAGAACGGCCGCGTGGTCGGCGTGCTGGCCGAGGGGCCGGACGGCGAGGTGGACGTGGACGCGACGGCGGTCGTTCTGGCCACTGGATCCATCTCCGCGAACAAGGACCTCATCGCCAGTTTCTACGACGGCAGTCACGAGTACGATGACCTCATGATCATGGCGAATTTCCCCAGCAACTCCGGCGACGGCCTCGTAATGGCCGAGGAGATCGGCGGCAAGCGCGGCTACCTCAGCCCGCTTTTCATCGGCCCGAACAACCACTATCCGGGC
Source organism: Oscillospiraceae bacterium (assembly GCA_017539885.1). The sequence goes on along the minus strand of JAFYCC010000070.1, from coordinate 25,116 downwards.
CACGGCCCGATTTCCGGAGCAGTCACCCGCAGAGGCGACATCCTTCAGGTGAACTATTCCGGCGAGCGCTATGTGGATGAGAACCTGCGGCATTGCGATGACTACGGCTGGATGCTGATGCAGTGCCTCGACCGCCAGCCGGACAAGCGCGCGTATCTGCTGGTCGACCAGAACATGATCGAGCATATGCAGGACGACTACGGTATCTTCTGCCTTGTCGATACCCGCGATATCCTCAATTTCGGCGGCGATCCCTGGGCGGCAGAGCGCAAAAAGAAGGAGATCCAGGCCAGCGGCAACGACTGGCGCCCGCAGATCATCGACAGCCTCGACACAGAAGTCAAGAACGGACACGCGCTCAAGACCGACAGCCTCGATGAAATCGCCGCGTATATCGGATGCGAGCCGGAGGTTCTCAAGAAGACGGTCGCGGACTACAACTATGCCTGCGCGATCGGCTACGACCGTGAGTTCGTGAAGGATCCTTCCACGCTCATTCCCTTCAGCAAGCCTCCTTACTACGTGCTTGTCGGCGACAGCGCCGTGGACACCTTTATCGGCGGCGTCCTTGTGGACAACCATCAGCGCGTCATGAGCAGGAAAGATCGCCCGATCCCCGGCCTGTATGCTGCGGGCGTCATGACCAGCGGCTGGCTGCACAAATGCTACGCCTTCCCCGGCTCTGAGCTGAGTTACACAATGTTCTCCGGGCTTAACGCAGCGGTGGAGGCCGCAGCATTCGTCAAGAAGCAGAAAGCGTAATCCTATCTGTCGGATCGAACAGAACAGGGGAGGAGACGCCTCGGGGTTCCTCCCCAGAGAAAGATCACCCGTGCGGCTGTGTGTCTGCCGCACGGGTGATCTTACATTTATCGCGTTCAGCGGGATGATAAGAGATCGCTCAGGTGCTTGCCATAGAAGAAATCGTGCGTCAGCTTGTCGAACTCCGACCATAGAGGCAGTGTTTCGCATTCGGCTGCGCGCGGGCAGGAAACTGTGCCGCCGGAGAGGCAGGCGACCGTTGCCAGTGTCCCTTCGGTGAGTTCCAGGATTTCTCCCACGGAGTAGTCTTCGGGCGCGCGGCAAAGCCGGTAGCCTCCGCCCTTGCCGCTGACACCGGATACGAGTCCGCCGTCGACGAGACCCTTGACGATGATCTCCAGATATTTCTTGGAGATCCCCTGACGTTCGGCAATGTCCTTAAGCGGAATGCAGCCATCGCCCGCACGCTCAGCCAGATCAAGCATCACGCGCAGCGCATAGCGTCCCTTTGTTGAAATCATCAAGTTCGCCCTCTTTTCCCACGTTTTACCTATTATACCGCAGGGTAAATAGGAAAATCAAGAGGAATCTGAAGAATTTACCTATTGACATAGTAGGCAAATGGGTATAATGTAAAGGCAGAACAGATGACGGGAGGCGCTGTATGGCCGTTTTGCGAGGGATCTGTGTCAGTGAACGGAAGGGTACCCAAAAGAGTGAAGTCCCTGAGGCGGAACTGATCGAGGAATGGGGGATCAAAGGCGACGCCCATGCCGGGAAATGGCACAGGCAGGTCAGTCTGCTCGGACTCGGGCAGATCGAGGACTTTCGCGCGAAGGGCGCTGACGTAGCCTTTGGCGCATTCGGAGAGAACCTGATCGTGGATGGTTTGCACGTACGTATGCTGCCTGTGGGGACGCGGCTGCGCGTAGGGAACACGCTGCTGGAGATAACACAGATCGGCAAGGAATGCCATACGCGCTGTCAGATATTTGAAAAGATGGGTGAGTGCATCATGCCCCGGGAAGGTGTGTTTGCCCGCGTGCTGCAGGGCGGCATGATCCGTGTCGGCGACACGGTGACCGAGGAGACCCAGCCAGAGGAGGGAAGGACATGATATACGCAGACAACGCGGCAACGACGAAGATGAGCCGCGCCGCCATAGACGCCATGCTGCAGTGTATGGAGACGGAATACGGCAACCCGTCGAGCCTGTACGCACTCGGACAGCGGGCAAAAGAGACGCTTGAGAGCGCAAGAGCGGAGGTCGCCGCCGCGATAGGCGCCGAGCCGGGCGAGATCCTTTTCACGTCCGGCGGCAGCGAGGCGGACAATCAGGCGCTGCGGAGCGCGGCCGCGCAGGGCGCGAAAAAAGGAAAGAGACACATCATCTCCACCGCTTTCGAACACCATGCCATCCTGCACACGCTCCAGAGACTGGAGAGCGAGGGCTTTGAGGTCACGTTGCTGCCCGTGCATGAGGACGGTCTTGTGCTTGTCGACGAGCTTGAGGCGGCTATTCGCGACGATACCTGTCTTGTCTCGGTCATGTACGCGAACAATGAGATCGGAACGATCCAGCCCGTCGCAGAGATCGGCGCGGTCTGCGCAGCGAGAGGCGTTCCCTTCCATACGGACGCCGTTCAGGCGGTGGGGCATCTGCCCATCGATGTGAAAGCACAGAGTATTGATATGCTCTCGGCCTCTGCGCACAAGTTCCATGGCCCGCGCGGCGTCGGATTCCTGTATGCGAAGAAGGGTACACGCCTGACCAATCTCATTGAGGGCGGCGCACAGGAACGCGGCAAGCGCGCCGGAACAGAGAATGTCGCCGCGATCGTCGGTATGGCCGCAGCGCTGAAGGAGTCGGTCTCGCAGATGGAGGAGACGGCGGCAAGGATCCGGCCCCTGCGCGACAGACTGATTGCCGGCCTCGGGGAAATCCCGCATTCTGCGCTCAACGGAGACAGGACACGACGTCTGCCCGGCAACGTGAATTACTGCTTTGAAGGGATTGAAGGCGAATCGCTGCTGCTCCTGCTCGATGACCGCGGTATCTGCGCTTCCTCCGGCAGCGCCTGCACATCAGGTTCGCTCGACCCCAGTCACGTGCTTCTGGCCATCGGACGCGTACACGATGTGGCGCACGGTTCGCTGCGCCTGACACTGGGTGACGACGCTACCGAGGAGGACGTAGGGTATATCATCAAAAACGTGAAGGAGGTCGTTGAATACCTCCGAAGCTTCTCCCCGATCTGGAGAGAGCTGCAAAGCGGCAAGAAGCCGTTCATTCTGTGAGGAGGCTGCAAATATGGCATTATACAGTGAAAAAGTGATGGATCATTTCCGCAACCCCCGGAACGTGGGCGTCATTGAGGATGCGGACGGCGTCGGCGAGGTCGGAAACGCCAAGTGCGGAGATATCATGAAGATGTACCTGAAGATCGAAGACGGCGTCATCACGGACGTGAAGTTCGAGACCTTTGGCTGCGGCAGCGCAATCGCCTCGAGCTCGATGGCTACAGAACTCATCAAGGGAAAGCCCGTCGCGGAGGCGATGATGCTTACAAACAAAGCGGTAGCCGAAGCGCTCGACGGCCTGCCCGCCTACAAGATGCACTGTAGCGTCCTTGCGGAAGAAGCGATCCGTGGCGCGCTTGAGGACTATTATGCGAAACACCCGGAGGAGGAACCGCCTTGCCTGAAGCCGGAACATATTCCGGAGGACGGTTTTGTCCCGGAGGACTGAGCCGCAGACCGCGAAATGTGTCAGGCGGCCTCACAGTCCGATAGTCCGGTCCCGAGAAAATGCGCCCGCTTCCGTGAAAACCGGAGCGGGCGCCGCTTTCTGAATAACTGCGTCTGGCAAAAAACCTCGTATCCTCGTATCTTTGATAAGCATGCCAATGTGACGATGCGATACAGATTGTCGCTCCGGAGAACGGCGGTGCCATATGGTAATAGAAAAGAGACTTATCGAAAGCTTTATTGGACTCACGGCCATTGATTCGCAGAGCGGTGAGGAGGCGGCCATGTGCGCGTACCTGACCGCAGCGCTCGAGAGGCTCGGCATTTCCGCCGAATCGGACGAGGCCGGAAACCTCTTCGCCCGTCTGCCCGGTACGGGCGGCGGCGAAGCGGTGCTGTTTTCGGCGCACATGGACACAGTGAGGCCGGGCCGTGGCAAAAAGGCGATCCTTCGGCCGGACGGAAGGATAACGTCGGACGGAACGACGGTACTCGGCGCGGATGACGCGTGCGGGATCGCCGCGATTCTCGAAGCGCTGACGGTGATTCGGGAGAAGGTTCTGAAACACCCGGAGATAGAACTTCTTTTCACAGCGGAGGAGGAGCGCTACTGCGTTGGAAGCGCCCGGTTCGACTATTCGCGCATCCACGCGAATACGGCTTACGTTCTGGATCTCACGGGTCCCGTCGGAACTGCGGCCGTCGCCGCGCCGACGCTCCTCTCTCTGGAAGTCACAGTACGCGGCAGGGCTGCCCATGCCGGCTTTGCGCCGGAGGAGGGGATCAACGCGCTCTCCATTGCTGCGGCCGCAATCGCACAGATCAGGACGGGCCGCACGAACCCGGATACGACTGTGAATTTCGGTACGATCGAGGGCGGTGAGGGAAAGAATGTCGTGCCCGGCCTGATCCGTATCACGGGCGAGGTGCGCTCGCTGTGCCACGAGACCGCGCTGCGCGAGGCCAAGTCCATTGAGGACATATTCCGCCGCGAGGCCACCCGCCGCGGAGGCATCGTCGAGCTGAGCGTGGCGGAAGAGATACAGGCATACCGCATCGAGGAACATGAGCGGGCCGTCAGCCGACTGCGTAAGGCGCTCGCAGAACTCGGGTGGGGGGAGCCGGTGCTTGTAAATACTTTCGGAGGCAGCGACAACAACCAGTTCGTCAGACACGGACTCCGGGGCGTGGTCCTTGCCTCAGCAATGGAACTTGTGCACACAGCCGATGAGTACACGGAGATCGCAGAACTCGTGAAAAGCGCCGAACTGACGCTTAAGCTGATGACATTGGAGGAATGAGAGCCGTGAAACTGCCGCTTCGCTATCAGATCACGGAATACGACTGCGGACCGACCTCACTTCTCAACGCAGTCAGCTTTCTTTTCGAGCGCGAGGAGATTCCGCCGGAGATCGTGCGCAATATCATGCTCTACTGTCTCGACACATACGGGTCGGACGGCTTTTTCGGCAAGAGCGGGACTTCGCATACGGCCATGATGTTTCTGTCGCACTGGCTGGACGGTTTCGGAAAGACGGGCAGACTTTCGATCCGCTCCGACTATCTGGCAGGGCGCGATGTGAATTTCAGCAGTGACAGCCGGATTGTGAGCGCCCTTCGGCGCGGCGGCGCGGCTGTCGTACGGCTGGATCTGGATGGATGGCACTACGTGCTCATGACGGGCATCGGGGAGGAAGGCGTGCATCTGTTCGACCCCTACTATATGCCAGAGCCGCTGCCCTTTGAGGACGTAGCGGCCGTGCGGGGACAGGACGAGTGCTGCAACCGGATCGTGCCTGTCGAGCGCCTGGAAACACAGGAGATCCGGCCCTATGCCCTCGGTCCAAGCGAGACACGGGAAGCAGTGCTGCTGTTCAACAGTGCTACTGAACTCACGGAGGAGAACACCGTGGAATACATGATATGACAAGGGCCATAAATAGGTCGACAGAAAAGGTGTGATGATCATGACGATCCAGCAGCTTCGTTACGCGGTGGTGATTTCCGAAGCGGGGTCGCTCAACAAGGCTTCCGAGATCCTGTACGTCGCGCAGCCCTCACTGACCGGCGCTGTTCAGGAGCTGGAAAAGGAATTGGGAGTGACTCTGTTCTCCCGCAGCGGTCGCGGAGTCACTCTGACCAATGACGGAACAGAGTTCATTCGTTATGCCAGACAGGTGCTCCAGCAGTATGACGGACTTCTGGAGCGCTTTGGCAGAGCCGGCGTGCGTAAACAGCAGTTCGGAGTATCCTCGCAGCATTATTCGTTTGCCGTCAAGAGCTTCGTGGAGCTGATCAAACGCGTCGGGACGGATGAGTACGAATTCGCGATCCGTGAAACGAGGACGCGTGACGTCATCAATGACGTGTTCACGGGGAAGAGCGAGCTCGGTATCCTCTATCTCAGCGATTTCAACCGAAAGCCGCTGGAGAAGCTCCTGCGCGCCAATCAGCTGGAATTCCATACGCTGACACAATGCGACGCATACGTTTACCTGTGGAAAGGTCATCCGCTGGCGCAAAAGCCCGTGATCCGGTTTGAAGATCTGGCCCCGTACCCCTGTCTTGCGTTTGAGCAGGGGGCGAGCGGTTCCTTCTATTATTCGGAGGAGATCCTGAGCACCGCGGAGTATCCCCGCATGATCCATGCCACCGACCGCGCCACGATGCTCAACCTCATGGTGGGAGTGAACGGATATACGCTGTGCTCCGGCGTGATCTGCGAGGAACTCAACGGCGCCGACTACGTCGCCGTACCTTTCGCCGCGGAGGATGATGCCGTCGGCAGCCGGATGGAGATCGGATATATCGTGAAGAAGAACATGATTCTGAGTCCCCTCGCGGAACTGTACGTCGCGGGTCTTGACCGCTATTTGAAACAGTATCAGGAAGAGCACGCCTGACGCGGAGGAAGAAAGCTGTCTGTGAAAAGGATGCCCTGGTTATAGCCTGAGCCTATAACCAAGAATCCGGATGCGATATTGGACAAACACTCCGGGGTGGCGTATGCTTTCCTCAGAAAACGCGAAGGAGGCGGCGACTTTGAAAAAGCCTGCGGAACGAATGTGCGGCCGTTCCTGTTGACCGACATATCAGAAAACCGATTTCAAGAACAGGAAAGGGGTACATATCATGTCCAGCTACAAGTTTGAAACGCTCCAGCTCCACGTCGGACAGGAGCAGCCGGATCCGGCGAGCGACGCCCGCGCGGTGCCGATCTACGCCACGACGAGCTATGTTTTCCATAACGCGCAGCACGCCGCCGACCGCTTCGGCCTTGCCGACGCGGGCAACATCTACGGACGACTCACCAACTCCACACAGGGTGTCTTCGAGCAGAGAATCGCCGCGCTTGAGGGCGGAGTCGCAGGGCTGGCGGTTGCCTCCGGCGCTGCCGCCATCACCTATACGATACAGGCTCTGGCAGCACAGGGAGAGCACATCGTCGCACAGAAGACCATCTACGGCGGCTCGGCCAATCTGCTCACACACACTCTGCCTCTCTACGGAGTGGAGACGACGCTTGTAAACGTCCACGACCTTGCCGAGGTGGAGGCGGCGATCCGGCCGAATACCAAAGCGATCTATATCGAGACGCTCGGCAATCCCAACAGCGACATCCCGGATATCGACGCGATCGCGGCTCTCGCGCACGAGCACGGTCTGCCTCTCGTGATCGACAACACCTTCGGCACGCCGTATCTGATCCGTCCCATCGACCACGGCGCGGATATCGTAGTTCACAGCGCGACGAAGTTCATCGGCGGCCACGGAACGACCCTGGGCGGCGTGATCGTGGACAGCGGGTCTTTCGATTGGGCGGCGAGCGGACGCTATCCTTGGATCAGTGAGCCGAATCCAAGCTACCACGGCGTACGCTTCACCGAAGCGGCAGGAAAGGCAGCTTTCGCAACTTATATCCGTGCCATCCTGCTGCGCGATACGGGCGCGTGTATCTCGCCCTTCGCGGCGTTCCTGCTGCTGCAGGGCACAGAGACACTGTCCCTGCGCCTTGAGCGACATGCAGAGAATACGAAGAAGGTCATCGATTATCTCGTGAAGCACCCCCTGGTGGAGAAGGTCTACCATCCCTCTCTGCCGGATCATCCGGACCACGCGCTGTATGAGAAATACTTCCCCGCAGGCGGCGGTTCAATCTTCACGTTTGACATCAAGGGCGGACAGGCGGAAGCCTTCCGGTTCATCGATGCGCTGGAACTGTTCTCGCTGCTTGCCAACGTCGCGGACGTAAAGAGCCTCGTTATCCACCCGGCGACTACGACGCATTCCCAGCTTACCGACGAGGAGCTGATCTCGGCGGGCATCCATCGCAACACGATCCGGCTCTCCATCGGTACGGAACACATTGACGACATCCTCGCCGACCTCGACAGAGGCTTTGCGGCGGTCTGAAACGGAAAGGACGGAAAAGAAAATGGCTAAAGTATATCAGGGAACGCTCGACCTTATCGGCAACACTCCGCTGGTGGAGGTCGTAAATCTGGAAAAGGAACTGGGCCTGCAGGCACGCGTGCTGGTCAAGCTCGAGTACTTCAACCCCGCAGGCAGCGTCAAGGACCGCATCGCCAAGGCGATGATCGAGGACGCGGAGGCCAGGGGACAGCTTCGCCCGGGCAGCGTCATCATCGAGCCGACCTCCGGCAACACAGGCATCGGTCTGGCTGCCATCGCCGCAGCAAAAGGGTATCGCATCATCCTCACCATGCCGGAGACGATGAGCGTCGAGCGCCGCAACATTCTAAAGGCATACGGCGCGGAGCTGGTGCTGACCGAGGGCGCGAAGGGAATGAAGGGCGCCATCGCAAAGGCCGAGGAACTGGCAAAGGAGCTGCCAAACAGCTTTATTCCCGGGCAGTTTGTCAATCCGGCCAATCCCGCGATCCACAAGGCGACTACCGGCCCGGAGATCTGGCGCGATGCCGAAGGCGAAGTGGATATTTTCATCGCGGGCGTTGGTACGGGCGGTACCGTGACCGGCACGGGTGAGTTCCTGAAGTCGCAGAAACCCTCTGTCAGGGTCGTAGCGGTCGAACCCGCTGATTCTCCTGTCCTCTCCGAGGGAAGGTCCGGTTCGCACAAGATCCAGGGCATCGGCGCTGGTTTCGTGCCGGACGTGCTCAATACAGCGGTCTATGACGAGGTGTTCCCCGTACAGAATGCGGACGCCTTTGCCGCAGCAAAGCTGCTCGCGCGCAAGGAGGGCATCTCCGTGGGCATCTCCTCGGGCGCTGCACTCCATGCGGCCATCGAGCTGGCGAAAAAGCCGGAGAACAAGTGCAAGACCATAGTGGCCCTTTTGCCGGACAGCGGCGATCGCTACTACTCGACAGCCCTTTTCACGGAATGACAGAAGATAACGAAAAGCCTCCCGTTTCGAAGAGGAACGGGAGGCTTTTCGTTATTGAGTTGATGTCCACTCAGCGGGTTCGATCTGATCAGCCTTCGAGGTTCTCAAGGAACTTGACGATCTCGCTGACCGTGACCAGCGTGGCAGCCGTCTCGTCGTTGATCATGATGCCGAACTCACTCTCGAGCGCCATGATGAGCTCGACGACGTCCAGAGAATCTGCGCCCAGATCCTCCATGATGTTGGTCTCCATCGTTATGGTGTCAGGGTTGATCTCCAGCTGCTCAGCCAGGATATCGCGGACTTTCTCAAACATGGGATGACCTCCTCTTCATGTCCGGCGCGAAGTCCGGACATCAGTTTAATTCGGGAACGCGCTTATTTCCACTCGCGCGCGGTGGGCTTCGCAGGCGCCTGCGGCTTGACATAGCTGACCACAACGCGGCGGTTCGGCTCGGTGCCGGTGGAGGCGGTGGTCACGCCCTCATAGTTTTGCAGCGCCGTATGGATGACATGACGCTCATAGGAATTCATGGGCTCAAGCGCCATGCTGCGCTTGTACTTGATGACTTTGGCGGCCATCTTCTCAGCCAGAGTGACCAGGCTGTCCTCGCGCTTGGCGCGGTAGTTCTCGGCGTCCACGCTGATGTGGGTGCGCTTGTCCGCGCCGCGGTTGACGGCGTAGTTGGTCAGATGCTGGATGGCGTCGAGCGTCTCGCCGCGGCGGCCGATGATCACGCCCATGTTTTCGCCTGTGAGGTTGACGCAAAGCGCGCCGTTTTCCTTCTCGGTGATCTCCATGTCCGCTTCGACGCCCATGTTCTCAAGAAGCCCGGCGAGGAATTCCCGCACACGGCTTTCCAGAGTCGTCTCTTCGTCCGCGACCTCGTAGCTCACGCGGACAACGGCCGGGGATGCACCGATTCCCAGAAAACCGGACTTGGCCCGCTCGATGATCTCGATGGAGACCTCGTCGCGGTCCAGACCGAGCTGCTCGAGCGCAGAGGCGATCGCCTCATCCTCGGTCTTTCCAGATACTTCGATCGAATTCAACATAAAAGTCTCCTGTTCAATTGCCGTCGGACTTGTCGTCCTCGTCGTCCCAGAGATCTTCGTCCCTGTCGCCGTCCCAGGGATCCGCCTCGTCGGAAGACGTCTGTTCGGCGTCCTCAGGCTCCTGAGCGGCAGTCTCGACGGTCTCCGCCGCCTCGGGCAGAGCGGTCTCGACATCGTCCGGAATGCTGTCGTCGATGGAGTCGACGCCTTCACTTGCCTCGGCAGCCAGACGCGTGCGCTCCTCTGCAGTCTCCGGATTGGTGTAGCGGTCCGCGACATAGGCGCGGCCGCGGGCATAGCGTCGGTTGCCGACCTGCGACTCCGGAATTTCGGGATCGGCGGGCAGTCCCATTGCCACACGCTTGCGGCGCAGTTCCTCACGCGCCTCGGCAGCCTTGCGGCGGTCCTCCTTGTCGCGCTCCTGGGCCTGCAGTTTCTTCTTGCTGGTGTTGGCGTTCACCTGCGTTTTGCCTTCGGCACGCAGACGCTCGGTCTCCTGGCGCTTGCGCTCAAGTTCCTCCTCGCGCAGGCGGAAGCGCTCGTTGCGCTCGGCCTCCTCCGCGGCGATGATCTTGCCATAGTGCTTGTTGAGGATGATTTCCTGCAGAATTCCGAAGACGTACTGTGCGATCCAGTATACACCCAGAGCGGCAGGCATGACGAAGCCGATGTAAAGAGAGATCAGCGGCATCATTAGGGTCATGCTCTTCATCTGGGCGGCCTGCTGATCCGTTCCTGCGGAGGGCTGCTGCGAGCTGGAGACCTTGGTCTGCAGCCAGCTGAGCACCGCGGAGATGACCGGAATCAGGAGCAGCCCCACGAGGGGCAGCCAGACCTTCGGATTGCTCCAGTCAAAGGTCCAGAAGCGGAAGTTCGGCGTGTCGCCGAGATTCATGCCGAGGAAGTTGTAGTTGATGTCCAGGACCTTCTCGGCGGGGAAGGCAGCCTTGATGGCATCCAGGTTCTCATGGATCAGGTTGGCAAGCGTGATCTGGCTGTAGGCGTTGGCTTTTTCGGGAACGGTATAGACGCCCAGTGTGACGAGCTTTTCGGTCACGGCGGTGATCGTCTCCGCCGACATGTGCATAGCATGCGTCAGAGGCTGCCGGATGACGCTGTACAGCGCGATCAGGATCGGGAAGGGAATCAGGCTCCAGAGACAGCCGCCAAGCGGCTTGATGCCTTCTTCCTTATAGATCTTGGATACCTCTTCCTGGTATTTCTGCTTGTTGTCGCCGTATTTCTTTTCAAGCTCCTTGAGCTTGGGGGTGAGACTCGCGGTACGCATCATGCTGTGCTTGGACTTCATTTGGAAGGGCAGCAGGATCAGCTTGACCACGAGCGCAAAGAGGATGATCGCCACGCCGTAATTGTTGACAAGGTTGTAGAGGGTCATCAGCAGCCAGTTGAACGGCACGGTGATAATGGATCCTAAACTCATTCGTTCTCTCCCATCTCTCCCGCCTCAGGGGACGGGATCATAGTAGTCGTGTTCCTTGAAATGAAAGGGATGGCATTTGGACAGACGCTTGACCGTGAGCCAGAGGCCCTTGGCCGCGCCGTATTTCTCCAATGCCTCGAGGGCATATTCGCTGCAGGTGGGGATGAAACGGCATGTGGGCGGTGTCAGCGGGGAGATGCGCCGGCGGTAAAAGCGTACCATTGCGATGAGCAGGCGCTTCATGACCCGTTCCTCCGCAGGAGTTTCAGCCGCGCGCAGGCCGTGAGAAAATCCCGCTCCAGCTCGCGATACCCGGCTTCGCGCGCTCTAACGCGCGCGACGATAACGACGTCGCGGCCGGGCTGCAGTTCCCGTTCGTGCAGCCGGTAGATCTCTTTGAGCCGCCGCCGGACGCGGTTGCGCTGTACGGCCTTGCCGACTTTTGTGCCGACAGTGAGGCCGAGCCGATTGCCCGCGCCGCCGTTTGCGCGCTCATACACGACCAGCAGCGGCGTCGCCGCGCTTTTGCCCTTCGCGTACAGGCGGCGAAATGAGGAATTTCTGTTCAGAGCCGAGGTGAATTCCACTTGCCTTACCCCTCTATTCTGCGGGCAAACACCAATAGGGCGGATGACTCCGCCCTGAAACAGCGATTATGACCCTGTCTTTCCGATCATCAATAGGAGAGCTTTTTACGACCCTTCGCGCGGCGACGGGAGAGGACCTTGCGGCCGTTAGCCGTGGACATTCTCTTGCGGAAGCCGTGCTCCTTCTGACGCTGACGCTTCTTGGGCTGGTAGGTACGAAGCATTTTCTGCACTCCTTTCTCGAAATCATTGTACCGGGCGGAGGGAGACCTGCCCGGCCATACTCAACAGCAAGAGCGCTGCTCTTGCCGCAGTTGACTGTTTGCCGAGGTATTATACAGTATGAATCACGGACATGTCAATAGCCAACTGCCCGGCCCCGGCCGGCGTCTGCCCTGCGTGTGAAGTGTAAAGATTACTTCCAGTGCGGGCAGCCTGCCGCTGACTGGCTTGCCGTTTTGCGCAGACGTGTAGGTCTTGACGAAGCGCTGTGCGGAGAGTAGAATAGTTGCGTTGAAAAACCTCAACTGGAAGGAAGGATTCTGCTGTGAAAAAGAAGCAATCCCCGGCGCTGACCGTCGTCGGCTGCCTGGTCTGCATGCTCTGCGTGGGCGTCATCTACTGCTGGAGTGCACTGAGGCAGGACACCATCAGCTTCTTTGAATGGGAACCGTCAGCCGTGACACTGGTCGCCTCGTTCATGCTCTTCGCGTTCTGCGTCGGCAACTTTGCCGGCGGCGCGCTCAACGACCGCATCGGCCCGAAAAAGGTGAGCATCCTCGGCGTGATCCTGTTCTGCGCTGGCATGTTCTTCGCCTCTCTGGTGCCGAAGGGCAGCGGCATCTGGCTGTTCTATCTCTTCTTCTCCATCATCGGCGGCATCGGCGTCGGCGTCACCTACGGCGCGATCCTCGCCTGCATCCAGAAGTGGTTCCCGCACCGCCGCGGCTTCGCCACCGGCATCGCCACCGCGGCCTTCGGTTTCGGCACAGTCGCATTCAGCCTGGTCATCGGCGCAATGCTGAAAGGCGGTATGGTGGTTCCGAACGTGCTGCGCATTCTCTCCCCGATCCTGCTTGTGGTTGGCCTCGTCTCCTGCCTCGTCATCACCGAGCCGGACGCAGAGTACATCGCCGCACTTCCCAAGCCGGCGCCGAAGAAGAACGCCATCACCGCGGCGCGCGACATGAAGTTCGGCGAAGCCATCAAGACCGTGCCCTTCTGGTGCCTGCTGCTGAACATCTTCTTCTACAACGCGACCTGGAATATGCTCAATCCGATTATCAGAGATCTGGGAATCCAGCAGCGCGGCCTCACGGCGGAGATGGCAACTGTCTGCCTGTCTCTGACCGGCGTGTTCAACGCCGCCGGCCGCTTCAGCATGAGCGCGCTCTCCGACAAGCTCGGCCGCGTGAACACTGTCATCATGCTCTGCGTAGTCACCATCGTGTGCGCGGTGCTGCTCACCTTCGTCGGCGGCCCGGCCTATTTCGCCGTCGTGCTCGTAACGGCCTTCGCCTTCGGCGGCCCGAGCGCGGTCAACCCCGCCACCAGCACCGACATCTTCGGCGCGAAGTACTCCGGCACGAACTACGGCGTCATCATGCTCTCCCTCGGCTTTTCCTCGATCATCTTCAACTCAATCGCCAACGCGCTCAATAAGTCCACCGGCGGCTACACAGCCACCTTCATCATGGGCGCGATCACTGCGCTCATCACCATCGGCCTCATGCTGGTCGTCGGACACTACGTCAAGAAGAGCAAGAAGGAAAACAGCAAGAGCTGACAGCTGTCGGTTCAAACACGATTACGAAGACCGGCTCCGCGGCGGACAAAGCGGAGCCGGTCGTTTTTTGTGCCTGTGATCCGCGCGAAGAGACAGGGGGCGGGCTGCGGCGATAATACGAGCGGCAGATCTATGCTTCTGCGGGGGCGCGGAGACGTTCCCGAACACGCTGCGGGGATCGGCGTACTTGCCGCCGGTGCAGGCGGAAAAAACTGCGGCGGCTGCTCTCGCAGCCGCCGCAGCGCTGTTGTACGGGGATTCAGTTCTCCGGGACGGGGAGCGTCCAGTAGTGCTGGGCGTAGATGTCGGTGAACCGGTAAAGCTCCACGCAGCCGTCGCCGAGATAGGTGTTGCTGATCACCATGTTCTCCGTGACGGTCATCTGCTCGCCGAGCATGTAGCTGTCGAGATACTCGCCGTCGTAGCTGTAGTAGTCGCAGAGGAAGTCGAGCCTGTCTCCGGGCACGAGCTCGATGAGACCGCGCGCGACGGTCTGCGTCTCGCCGTCAGCGTAGGCGGGCAGAGCACCGGCAATATAGCCGTCAGGCTGCGCGTCCGTGAACGCGAGGATGAGGTCGTGCCTCTCGCCGTTGAGCAGCACGGGAACGTAACCGGTAATGGCGTAGTGGCCGTTCTCCTCGGCGGTGGAGAGCCGGTAATAGGCCACGGGCTGACCGTTGATGCTCAGCCATGTGCCGTCCGTCTCACCGATGAGGTTGCCGTAGGAATCGAGCTCGAAAGTGTTGTCCAGACCGAGATCGACGTAGCCCTCGCCGTCGTCGTAGAACATGTTCAGGTCGAGGTCGGTGATGAGATCCCACTGTTCCTGCGGCATAATGACCTTGTGCACGCCGTCGTGGATATACCACTGCAGGGAGCTCGGATCGAAGCTGTTTGCCGCGATATAGGCCGCCGCGTCTTCGTTGGAGAGCGCACGGCCGGAGAAGAAGCCGGTGTTTGCGCTGCTCAGGCCGGAGATGTCGCCCATGCCGCCGCCGAGGAAGGCGCCGAGCAGGGAGGTGATGTCCATGGCGCTCTGACCGCTCGCGCCGGAGGAACCGAGGCCGAACAGGGAAGACATGGGACTGGCGGTGCCGCCGGCAGCCACCTGACCGCTGACCGCAAGCCCTGCGAACTCACGGATACACTCGCTGTAGGAGGCATCCAGTCCGATGCTGTTATAGGTCTTCACCGCCTGATCGACGTCGGAGACCTTGTTGAGCGGGAAGTAGATCGACAGGCCGTAGGCCTTCGAAACGTTGTTATAGCGATTGTATTTCACCGCGCTGAGCAGGACGTTGGCCAGCGCGCGGCCTTTCTCTGTGCCGAGGTTCTGCGCGAAGTCCACGAGATCGATCTGGTCGATGCGGTTGGAGCCGGCGAATTCGCGCGTGTTGCTGCGGGCGGTGGAGACGACGCGGAAGTCGTCGCCGGTGATCAGATCGCGGGTGTCTTTGGCGAAGGCCGTGAAGGCGTCGCCGAGCGTACCGCTGAGCTCCGCGAGATCAACGACCGAGAGCGTGGTCTTCTGACCCTGACACTGGCGGTTGCAGACATCGACGAAATCGTCCACGATGCGCTTGCCGATATCGAGAGTCGGCGTGGAGGTGTTCGCGGACAGGTCGGTGAGCCAGTTGGTATAGTACCAGCCGACACCGGGCTCGGTCTCCTCGGAGGCGATCATGTAGTCGGCATAGCGGGAGAGCATCAGGCCGGTTTCCGTCGTAGCCATCAGGCAGGCGTCGAAACCGATGAAATCGTACTGCATGCCGGCCGCCTGCAGCGCGGAGTCGATCTGCGCCAGAGACATGGAGCCGGCACGGGCGTTCTTCTCGTCGTAGCCGTAGCCGGATACGGAGCCGCCGCCGTGATCCCAGAAAATGAGCATGTTGCGGTCGGCGGGATAGTTCTTGCCGCAGTAATCAAGGAAGCTCAGCAGCGTGTTCGGATCGGTCATCACGCCCGTGCCCGCGTTGGTCTCCAGCGGACGCAGGCCGCCCTGTTCGACCTTGTAGATCTGGTTGACGCTGTTTGAGATGCCCTGGATCTGCCAGCTCTTGCAGCCGCCGGTGTAGACGATGATGTTCACTTTGTTGCTGAGCGTCGCGCTCGCCATTTCCTGCAGGTCCTTGGATGCCATCGCGCCGCGGGACTCCAGATCCGTGCCGCACATATACACCATGATCGTCACGGTGTCCCTGCCGCCGCCGCGGATCGAGGTGAACTTGGAACGCGCGCCCGGGGCCACGCGGGTGTTGAGCGTGCCGTTGTTGGACGGCACCGTCCAGCTGCCCGTGCCCGTGGAGCTCGTGCTCGCGATATGGCTGGTCACCTGCTGCATCTGACCGCTGAAGACGGGGCTCTGCTGCACGGCGACCGGTGTCGGGCGCGGCGTTGCCGCCGGGACGACATTGTTCGAATAGCCGCTGTTGTCGACGACCGTTCCGCCGCCTCCTCCAAAGAGGCCTGCGAGTTTTCCGCCCCCGCCGAACAGGATCAGGAGCACGATGACGATCAGAATCAGCTTTCCGCCGCCCAGACCGCGCGTCGCTCGCGTGCCGGAGTAGCTTTGGCCGTTCTGCTGCGTCGGCTGCGCCGGCTGATGGAACGACGGACCGCCCTGCGGACGGCCGCCGCCGGCAGGATTGCCGCTGCCGCTGCCGACCTTGCCGGTCCCGAGCCCCTCGCCGCGGCGATGGACGCCGGCGCCGCCGCCGGTGACGTTCTTCTCTCTCTTCCGAGGCCTGTTGTTCTCGTCCATGGTAAACCTCCTTCCGCCGCTGACGCCGCAATACCGGCGCGCGGTGGCCAGATATCTGTATCCAACTATTAATAATATCACAGGCACGTGCGGCACGCAAGAAAAATGGTTGCTTTTGAGACAGCCCTCTGCTATAATCCCAACCATCAGAAAGCGGGTAGATTCTTATGCAAGCAACGATCCGCCGATACATCGGCGACCGCGCCTTTTACGGGCGCGTCATGAAGCTGGTCGTGCCGATCATCATTCAGACGGGCGTGACGAATTTCGTCGCCCTGCTCGACAACCTGATGGTAGGCGCGCTGGGCACAGCTCCAATGAGCGGCGTGTCCATTTCGAACCAGATCATCTTTATCTACAATCTGGCCATCTTCGGCATCATGTCCGGCGCGAGCATCTTCGGCGCCCAGTTCTACGGCGTGAGCGACTACAAGGGCATGCGCAGCACCATGCGCTTCAAGATCCTCTTCGGTGCGATCATCGCGGCAGTCTCCGTGCTGGTTCTCAGCGTCTTCGGCGAGGATCTCGTAAAACTGTTTTTGAGCAGTCAGGAAAACAGCGGCGCCGCAACGGCGGAGACGCTGCAGGGCGCGAAGAGCTATATCTGGTATATGATGTGGGGCATCCCGGCCTTCATGATCGTGCAGGCCTATGCAAGTACGCTGCGCGAGTCCGGCGAGACGGTCGTGCCCATGGCGGCGAGCGTGAGCGCCATCGTCGTGAACCTCGTATTCAACTATCTGCTTATTTTCGGCCATCTGGGATTTCCGGCAATGGGCATCGCGGGCGCGGCGCTGGCCACCGTGCTCTCGCGCTATGTCGAGCTCGTGATCGTCGTTGTCTATACCCACGTCCATGCGAACAGGTTCCCCTTCGTACAGGGGCTCTACCGCGGCTTCAGCATCCCTGCGGAACTCGTCAAACGCATATGCATCACCAGTGCTCCGCTGGTGCTCAACGAGGTGCTCTGGGCGGTGGGCAACGCCTTTATTACGCGCAACTACTCAACGCGCGGTCTGAACGTCGTAGCGGCCATCAGCATCAACAACACCGCCTGGCAGGTGTTCAGCATCATGATGATGTCCATGGGCACCGCCGTGAGCATCGTCATCGGCCAGCTGCTCGGAGCCGGCAAGATCGATGAGGCCAAGGACGCAAACCGGAAGATCCTGACGTTCACGGCGTTAATCCACATCGGCATCGGCGCGCTGGTGATTGCCTGCTCAGGACTGTTCCCGATGCTGTACAACACAGAGCCGGAGGTGCGCGCGCTGGCGACGCGTTTCCTGCTCGTGACGGGCGCGTCGCTGCCGATCCACGCGTTTATCCACGCCGCTTACTTCACCATCCGATCCGGCGGAAAGACATTTGTCACCATGCTCTTCGACAGCGTGTACACATGGATTGTTCCGGTAGTGCTTTCTCTGATCCTGTGCCGCTTCACGGCGCTGTCCATGCCGATGATCTTCTTCATCGTGCAGTTTTCGGACATCATCAAGCTCATTATCGCGATCCCGATGCTGAGCAGCGGTTTCTGGGCGAAGAACGTCATCGAGGGCGTGCAGGAGAGCTGAAGTATCAGATAATAGAACCGGCCCCGCGGCATCATCGCCGCGAGGCCGGTTGTTTTTATGTGGGGTCGCCATCAACCGAAGAACTGAACATCAATGCTGCCGGCGCCGCAGCGCAGGGAGACGGAGTTCTCGCCTGTGCCGACGCTCATGCGTCCGAGCGTCAGATTCGTACCGGCGTAGTCGATCGAACCGGCGGCAGCCTCAAGCTGCGCGGCGTAGTCGGCGGCGTTTCCCGTCAGCCTGAGGACCGCCGCTCCTGCAGCAAGATCGACTGTGCAGCGGCTGCGCACGGTTCCGCTCACACCCGCACTGCCGGCGGTAGCCCGCAGAAGCAGGATGTCCGTGTCCAGATCGAAGAGGGAAAGATCGCCCGCTGCCATCTCGACCAGCGCCGAGCGCGCACGCAGGCTCGGTGCGGAGACGTTGCCTGCGGCCATATTCAACTGCAGCACATCCGTGCTCAGGCCCCGGAGATCCGCCTGCCCTGCGGCTATGCGCACGTCCGTACGCGTGAGTTCCGTGCCGCGCGGTAGCCAGATATGGTACTCCGGTTCACGCTTGCCGAGAGAGATCAGGCGCGAAAGCGCGTTCGACCAGGACTCGTCCTGACGCTCTCTGACGGTGAGGACGCCGTTTTCCAGACTGCATTCGAAGCGGCCCTCCGCGACGTCTCTGGCCTCTACACGGAGCACGTCGCCCGCTTCCACGATCAGTTTTCCCGCCGGGATCTCGATGCGCAGCTCGTTCGGCGTCTCGTCGGGAAAGTTCTGCTCAAAGTTCATCAGAGGTACATTGTTGCGCACGCCCTCCACGCTGCCGCCCGAGAACAGAGACACGGCGATGAGCGCAACGCCGAGCACCACGAACACGAGTGCGAAGAGGAGAACGATCTTCCATACGACTTTCACAGGACCGCCTCCTTTCTTGCCTTGAAGATGCCGCGGTAGACGCGCTTCGTGCCGCGGCAGATCAGGCCGATCAGGCGGATCAGCAGCCAGATTCCCAGCCACAGCAGCACAAGTCCGATCGCGAGTGCGATCGCCGCGCAGCCGAACATCAGCAGCGCGTCAGGCAGCACGCCGAGCGCCCAGATGCCGCAGATCACCAGTGCCGCGCCGCCCGCGATCAGGCCGACGCCGAGCGCCGCGATCGACAGGGACACCGCAATGGATACAGCAAACAGCACGGCGAGGATCGGAATCCAGAGCCAGCAGGTCGCCACAAGAATCAGGGCAATCGCCCAGCCAGGCATTCCGCGTCGCGTCGGGCCTTCTGTCTCCGGTTCGATTTCAGGCTCGGCCTTTGGAGCGGTAACTGGCGCGGCCAAAGGCACGTCCACGAATACGGGCGCCGTTTTCGCATCGTGCGTCGTTTCCGCCTGTATCTCGGGTTCCGCTTCTGTCTCCGTATCCGCCTCGGCGTCCGGAGCCGGTGCTGTTTCAGGTTCTGATTCCGTTTCCGTTCCGGTATCGGGCTCTGCCGAGCTCTCATCTTCGGGTTCCGTTTTGACTTCGGCCGCCGGTTCCGTCTCGGCTTCCGCTTCCGGCAAGGGTTCGGGTTCGGACTGCGGTTCTGCCTCTGCTTCTGCGTCAGGGCCCGTCTCGTCCTCCGCCCCGGTGTCCGGCTCAGTCTCGGCATCCGGTGCGGCTTCGGTCTCCGTTCCGGATTCCGGCTCGGGCTCGGCTTCCGCTTCCGGCGCCGCTTCCGTTCCGGACCCGGTCTCCGCTTCCGGTTCGGGTTCCGCCTCGGACTCCGGCTCTTCAGCAGACTCCGCTGCGGCGGCATCCCGGCGCCCCTTGGCGAGCAGATCCAACCCGGCCTCCTCCGTCTTGCCGCGGGAGTATTCGTGGAAAAGCTTGACGGCGGTCTGCGTCGGAGAGCCGAACTGCGCGAGCAGATTCTGCTCCTGCGCCTCGCCGGCCTCGTCGAGCATCTGCTCGTACAGGAGGATCGTGCGCTCACGGTCTTCATCGGTCATGAAGACGAGCAGCTTGCGCAGATCCGTCAGGAACATGTTTCGAGTCATCGTATCTCTCCTGTGCGGGGGATAAAATGATCCCCCGACGCGGTAATAATTATGTAAACTTCCGTAAACGCTATTATATGTCAGGGTGCGTTGTTTGTCAACATGATAAAAATAAGAGTCAATTGTATCCGATTTGCGTATAACGCCTTGCGTCGGGTCACTTTTCGACGCGGTGAAGGACCGACATCCGTTCCGTGCATGGAGCAGACAGTTCGGGGCGGACGGATCGGAGAGACGCGTGTTTCCGCTTCAGGCAGCCTAAGGCAACAGCGCCGGAAGCCGGATCGCCATGCTTGACAACCCGCGCCGCAGCGCATAAAATAATGAGGTTACATCTGTAAAGACACGGGGCTTCCCCGTTTCACGAAGGAGAGGGTTTCGATGGCGAAAGAGAAAAAGGTCGAGCAGATTACCGATATGGAGGTCGATTTCGCCCAGTGGTTCACGGATGTCTGCGTCAAGGCGGAACTCGTGGACTACTCCGGCGTCAAGGGACTGTTCATCCTGCGCCCCTACGGCTATGCGATCTGGGAAAACATCCAGAGCTATCTGGACAAACGCTTTAAGGCGCTGGGGCATGAGAACGTCTCCATGCCGCTGCTGATCCCGGAGAGCCTGCTGCAGAAGGAGAAGGACCACGTTGAGGGCTTCGCCCCGGAGTGCGCATGGGTGACCATGGGCGGCAGCGAGGAACTGCCCGAGCGCCTCTGCGTCCGACCCACGAGCGAGACGCTTTTCTGCGATCACTGGAGCCACGTCGTGCATTCGTGGCGCGATCTGCCCATGAAATACAACCAGTGGTGCTCCGTGCTGCGCTGGGAGAAGACTACTCGCCCCTTCCTTCGCGGCCGCGAATTCCTGTGGCAGGAGGGCCATACTCTCCATGCGACAGCCGAGGAGGCCATCGAAGAGACCGAGCAGATGCTGGAAGTCTATGCCGACTGTGCCGAGAAGCTGCTGGCGATGCCCGTGGTCAAGGGCGTGAAGACCGATAAGGAGAAGTTCGCCGGAGCCGAGCGCACCTACACCATCGAGTGCATGATGCACGACCATAAGGCACTCCAGAGCGGAACGAGCCACTATTTCGGCGACGGTTTCGCCCGCGCTTTTAACATCGCGTTCTCGGACAAAGAAAACAAGCAGCAGACCCCGCATGAGACCAGCTGGGGCCTTTCTACCCGAATCATCGGCGGTATCATCATGACCCACGGCGACAACAACGGTCTGGTGCTGCCCCCGGAGGTCGCTCCGATCCAGGTCGTTGTCGTCCCTGTGGCGGCGCACAAGCCCGGTGTACTTGAGAAAGCCGCCGAGGTGGCCGACACGCTCAGGGCTGCCGGGATCCGCGTAAAGATGGATGACAGCGACAACTCCCTCGGCTGGAAATGCGCCCAGTGGGAGATGAAGGGCGTTCCGCTGCGCCTTGAGCTCGGGCCGCGCGATATTGAGAACGGTCAGTGCGTCTGCGTGCGCCGCGACAATTTCGAGAA
This sequence comes from Oscillospiraceae bacterium, assembly GCA_017539885.1. The sequence goes on along the minus strand of JAFYCC010000070.1, from coordinate 3,517 downwards.
GACGCCCGTTGCGCTCGCGGACCTGGCCGAGGCTGTGCCCGAACTGCTGAAGGCAGTGCAGCAGGGTCTTTTTGACAAAGCGAAGAAGAACCTCGACGAGCATGTTTTCCCGGCGTTCTCCCTCGAAGAGGCGAAGTCGCTGCAGGAGAAAAACGGAGGCTTCATTAAAACGATGTGGTGCGGAGAACTTGACTGCGAGCTTGCCATGAAGGACAGAGCCGGCATGTCCAGCCGCTGCATCCCCTTTGAGCAGGAGACGCTTTCCGACGTCTGCCCGATCTGCGGCAAGCCCGCAAAGAAGATGGTCTATTGGGGCGTCGCATACTGAGCCGATCGGAAGTATAGCATAAACAGAAGCGCCGGACGGGTCCGAATCAGGATCTGTCCGGCGCTTCTGCTTTGCTGACGCTGTCCTGCAGCGCGTGTGGCACAATGGCCGCCTATTCCTCTTCCTGAGGGTTTTCCAGACGCAGCTTCACACGCTCGACGCGCAGGTCGTCGGCCTGCTCGATGGTAAAACGCATGTTGTCATAGTCGATCTCCGTGCCGGGGGCGGGGAAGCCGTTGTAGAGTTCCAGCATCCAGCCGCCGACGGTAGCGGACTCGATCTCGTCGGTGAGATCCTCCCGGTCGACATATTCGAGGAAATCCCCGATGGGCATATCGCCGTCGATCTCATATTCGTCCGGCTTCGTCTCGCGGATCTCGCTGACGACCTCGTCGGTCTCGTCCCAGATCTCGCCGACGATCTCCTCAAGCACGTCCTCCATGCTGATGACGCCCGCCGTACCGCCGTATTCGTCCGTGACAATGGCCAGATGCATTTTTGCGCGGCGCATCCGGGCGAGCACGTCCGGCAGACGCATAGTCTGATAGACGTAGCAGGGAGGCATGAGCAGAGAGCGGAGATCAGGCTTCTCCTCGTCGATCATGGCCTTGAAGAAGTGGTTGAGGTAGAGCACGCCTATTACGTTGTCGATGCTCTCTTCATAGACAGGCAGGCGTGAGTAGGGCGCTTCCTCGATGGTCTTGAGGATGTCCTCCCAGTCGTCATCCACGTCCACGGCGATGACGTCCACGCGCGCGGTCATGGCTTCGAGCGCGGAGACCTCGGAGAAGTCGAGAGCAGCGTGCAGCAGCTCGGAGCGGTCCTCGTCGATGACGCCCTCATCCTCGACGGTCTCGATGAGCGTCTGCAGCTCCTCGACGGCCTCCTCTTCTCCGACGTCGTCCTCGCCCTTGAGCGGCCGTATGATAAGTTTCACGAGACCGACGACGAGCACGCGCAGCGGCGTTAGCACGACCGTAAGGGCGCGCACGGCATAGGCGTAGCGCAGCGCAAGACGGTTGGCGTTCTTTTTCGCGACGATCTTCGGAATCGTCTCACCGAAGATGATGACGAGCACGAGCATGACGAGCGTGGCGAGAGCGGTGTATTTTTCCCCGCCTGTGAGCAGGATGCAGGCCACGGTGGCCAGCGAGGTGCCCGCTATATTGACGAGGTTGTTGCCGATGAGGATGGCCGAGAGCGCGTCGTCATAACGGTCGGCAATTTTACCGGCGATGCGTGCGCGGCGGTTGCCGTCCTCCGCAAGATTGTCGATGCGCAGACGGTTGAGGGATGAATAGCTCATCTCCGCGGCGGAGAAGAAAGCGCTGAGCGCGACGCAGGCGGCGATGCCCACATAATACCAGAAGGAGATCACGTCGCGTCACCTCCCTCGTCGGAGACCGGAGCGGGCGGGAAGAAACGGAGGGAAACAATGCGGTGTTTTTTCTTGGCCGCAACCTGCACGCGCAGACCGTTGTAGGTGAAAGAATCACCCTCGTCTGGAATGTGGTCGAACTGCTCGTACGCCCATTCGCCAATGAGCTTGTGTTCGAAATCAAAGTCGTCCGGATCCTCGAAATCCACCAAGTCGAAAGCTTCCTCCACGGAGAGATCGGCCTGCAGGAGATAGCTGCCGTCCTCGAGACGGACGCAGGGGTCGACAACGTCATCGTCCTCGTCCCAGATCTCGCCCACCAGTTCCTCAAGGATGTCCTCCACGGTGACGATTCCGAGCATGCCGCCGTAGTTGTCCGTGACGATCGCCATGTTCAGTTTCTTGCGGCTCATGTCCTCAAGAAGCTCATCGATCTTTGTGCTGCGGTGGATGAAATAGGCCTCGTCCAGCAAAGGCTCAAGCTGCAGCGCCTTGCCCTCCCGCAGCCAGGCCTTGATGTACTTGCGGATCTGCAGTACGCCGATGACGTTGTCTATGCTGCCGCGGTAGACGGGCAGACGTGAGTGCTTCTGCTCCTTGATGAAGGCGAGGATCTCTTCACAGCTGTCCTCGGCGTCCACGGCGGCCACGTCCACACGCGAGGTCAGGACGCTCTCGGCGGTCACGTCCGCGAACATGAGAGCGGAATGGACGAGTTCGCCGCGCTCGGCGTCGATGTCTCCCTCATCGGTCATGTTCTCGATGATGTCATAGAGCTCGTCCTCCGTGACGGTGACCTCCGCGTCACCCTTCGTCAGGCGGGCGGCGCCGCGGCCGATGGCAGAAAGCACGGCGGACAGCGGCGTGAGCAGCTTCATAAAAAAGCACAGTGAAGAAGACACAGCCAGAGATATTCTCTCGCTGTATTTCTTCCCTATGCTCTTGGGGAGCATCTCGCCGATGAAAAACACGAGGACCGTTGTCACGACGGTCGTCAGCGCCGTTGCGCCGACGCCCCAGAGGCGCACGGCAAACAGCGTCGCGAGCGACGCCGCGGCAAGATGCGTGATATTGGTGCCGATGAGGATGGTGGTGATGGCCTTGTCAAAGTTGTCGAGGACGTACATCGCGCGGCGTGCACGAAGATCGCCCTTATCCTGTCTGGCTTTGACGCGGATGCGGCTTACTGAGGCCAGCGCGGTTTCCGCTGCGGCAAAATAGGCTGCTACGAGAAGCAGAAGCAGGATGATGACGGGGATGACCAACAATCGAGGCCAACTGTCGCTGTCCATGAAAGACGAACACGCTCCTTGTTATCTTCGAATCGGGGGGCATACCGCCCCAAAATATAGTTATCACACTATAACACAGGCGCGAACGTTCGTCAATATATAGGAGCATAAGGATTTCCAGAGCCTCCTGACGCGAAAAACCGCAGGAAAAAACACGAAAAATCGTGCTTGACAAGCAGGAAGGCTTTTGATATATTATCAGAGCTTACAACAAAGCAGAACGGATGGCATCCGTCCTCACCGGACCGCAGGAAGGCGAGTCCGGTCGATACAGTTCCTTTGCCGCCCCCTACGGGAGCGGTGTTTGGGGCGCGGATGCCGAAGGCATTCGCGTTTTTTGTTTATTTCAGTAGGAGGTGTTCCCGCATCGCAAGCACGTCTCATCAGATCAACGAGGAGATCCGCGACAAGGAAGTGCGCCTGATCAGCGACACCGGCGAGCAGCTGGGCATCATGTCGTCCGAGGCGGCGCTGCAGATCGCGATCGAAAAGGACATGGACCTCGTGAAGATCGCCCCG
>JAFYCC010000069.1 GCA_017539885.1 Oscillospiraceae bacterium | reverse complement strand
TGCGATTGCTCTACCATGTTCCTTCTCCATTCGCAGGCAGGATATGTACCTCGCCGCTGCGTAAAGTCTCCTCCCTGCCGTTTGCGTATCGAACACGTAATCCAAAATTCTGCGCAACATCAAGAACGACTGCCGCCCGAGTCTGTTCTCCAATTGTTATGTCAACCGTTTTCCCGAGAAGAAAATTTCGTCCGCGATACTCCCGCAGCAGTTCATCCGCATTCGGTGCCGAATAGAGAGACAGAAATTCCTCCGTTATTCTCGATATCAGCTCTCCCCGCATCGATGCGGCTTGTTCGTCTGTCCGCAGTGCACCTGCGACGCCCCTGATCGATTCCGGGAATCCTCCTTCCGGCGAGATCAGATTGACGCCGATTCCAAGTGTCGCCCACGGGCTTCCATCTTTCAGGAATCCGCCCTCGGTGAGTATGCCGGAGACTTTTTTCCCTCGGATATATACATCGTTTACCCATTTAATCTCAGCGCTCTCTCCGGCAACCGCTTCTATTGCCCGTGCCGTGGCGACGGCCGCCGCGATCGTAATGCTCTCTGGGTTTTCCAGCGTTTCCGGTCGCAGCACAAGGCTCATGTAAACGCCCGTTCCAGCAGGAGAAAAAAAGCTTCTCCCCTGTCGTCCGCGTCCGGCCGTCTGTTCTATGGCGACGATCAGGCTGCCCTCCTTTGCGCCGGAAAGCGCAAGTTCCCGCGCTCGGTCAAGTGTCGACGTCAGTTTAGCGTGAACCTCCATGGCCGGGATCGGCTTTCGGAGCGCAGCGCGTATTTCCTTTTCCAGAACGAGCGCGTCGTCCATGTTTCAGCTTTCCTCCCGCGATTTTTCTAATGTCATGATAGCACAGAGGGCGAAGCGGCGCAAGCCGCTTCGCCCTCTGTGCATACCCGGTTTCTCTTACTGACCGCGCTTCTCGTCAAGCTGATACAGCAGTGCGTTTATGATACAGGCCGCAACATTGCTGCCTCCCTTTCGTCCTCTGGCGACAATGCATGGGACCTCTGTCTCCATAATCAGTTCCTTCGAAGCAACGACATTCACGAACCCGACCGGCACACCTACGATCAGCTTCGGACGCAGGCCTTCATCGATGAGCTCACGCATTCGTATCAGCGCTGTCGGTGCGTTGCCTACCACGAAAATGAGGTTGTCGCCGATCTGCGCTGCTTTGTCGACTGCGACGCGTGCGCGCGTAACGCCCTGCGCTTTGGCTGCCTGAGCCACATCCTCGTCGGACATGAAGCATTTGACCTCGCATCCGAACCGAGCGGCGGTGCGCTTGTTGATGCCCGACCAGGCCATCTGCGTATCTGTCACTATTGTCGCGCCCCCGCGAATAGCAGCCTTTGCCCGTTCCACGACGTTCGGGGAGAAATACAGCGTGTCCGCATATTCGAAATCAGCCGTGGTATGAATCACCCGTTTGATGATCGGTGCCTGCTCCGGGTCGAGCACGCGGTCGCCCAGTTCCCTCGTTATCGTCGCGAAGCTCTCACGCTCGATGTCCATCGGCGCGATATTCTCGATCTGCATCAGATGCCCGCCTCCAGTATCTCATAGATTTTCTTCATGTCCATGTGTTCGCGCATGGTTGCGGCAAGGATATCGTACTGCTGCTGCTTATACTCAGCGTTGGAGACGCTGCCCAGCGATGCCGGATCAACGCCTTTTTTCACGGCCAGCGCGTCAATGACGCTGCGCGCTACGTTTTCGGCGTCCAGGATTCCGTGAACGTATGTCCCGTACACGTTGCCTCTGCAGCATCCGTCCGGTCGCGTAGTACCAGAGACGCTGTCATGCAGTTCCGCGATCGGCGCAGGACTAGGTGTGGCTCCCATGTGGATCTCATACCCCTCAAAGCGCTGCCCGCTCAGGGCGGAGAACACTCCCTCAAGCGTGCCGAAGGTGCCCGTCACGCGGGTGCGCGCCTTCTCCGGTGTAAAGTCTGTGGACAGCGGCAGAAGGCCCATGCCCTGCATGCTGCCTCCCTCTTCGACACCTAAAGGATCCGAGAGCTGTTCGCCCAGCATCTGATAACCTCCGCAGATGCCAAGTACCGCACCGCCTGCGGCTGCATGCTGCTTGATCCTGGCCTCCAGCCCATTCTGACGCATCCACAGCAGATCCTTCATCGTGTTCTTCGTGCCAGGGAGGATGATGAGGTCGGGACTGCCAAGCTGGCGGACATTCTCAACATAGCGCAAAGACACGCCTTCCACTCCGTCGAGCACATTGAAGTCCGTGAAATTGGAAAGGCGCGGCACGCGGATGACCGCGATATCAACAAGCGCG
>JAFYCC010000068.1 GCA_017539885.1 Oscillospiraceae bacterium | reverse complement strand
GCCACCGTTCCCGGCAGAGGATACGTGATCACTTTGTTGTAGTAAGAGCAGGGCTCTCCGGCCTTAACCGCGATCTGCTCATAAGTGCCGTCATGCTCCGCATAATAGCGGGTACCCACAAAGCGGAGATCTGTCGTTAGAGTGTACTCGTCGACATAATAGACCGGCACAGGAACCTCGGGATCAGGCTCCGCCGGTACCAGAGGATCGCCGGGAACAACCTCCGCGGGCGTATAAACGCCTGCCTCGAGGGTGTAATAAACGGTTCCCTCCTGGAATACCTCGTCCGTCGCAAGAGCGTAGGCATGAGTGTAATACGTGTCCGCCGGCACGTGCTCGTGAGCCTTGACAGCAGCCTGCGTATACACGCCGTTTTCTTCGGTGTAATACTTTGTTCCGACAAATACCGGGTCTGCGGATCTCTTATAGTACCACGTGACGAACGGATCCGCATCGTACACGTAGAACGTCACGCGATAGTCCAGGTTCCTCACCGCGAGGTCTGTTGCCTGGAACACAATCCTTTCTGTGTATTCGCTCCAATTCACATCTACAATCTGCGATGTTGCCGCCACTTCGAAACGGACCGCGACGTCAACATGGTCGTCTCCGGCTGAAGCGATGTAACCCGCTGCCCCTTCTACAGATACGAATCCGCCTCCTTTCGCTAAGATCCTTGCGAATACATACCAGCCCGTTTCTGTAATGCCATATTCCGCATACTGATTCACATCATCTACATATGCCGGAATTCCTACGGCCACCACAATGTTTCCTGTTTCAATCTCGGATCCGTCGAGCGGGAGTATCCTGTCGCGTTCCTTGACCATGTCTGCTATTTCACGCTTGTCTGCCGTGGTCAGTTCGTAAGCATCTCCCTTATCTCCCTTGATCATGGGGACCTCTTGCCACGTACCCTGTGCATTTTTAATCTTCAAAGCACTCATATAGTTTCCCTTTCTCAGCTGCCAAGCAGCGCCAGAAGCGCAGCGAATTGAGCAGGTGTGATCTCCGTGCCGTTCGCGAATACCATAGTGCCGTCCCACTTAATAGCAAAGGCGTTAGAACGGTTGTTATAGTCGCCGTTGCCAACGATTAATACATACTCGCCTTTATTTGTGCCATCCTCGCCCTCTGTATCAGCTACATTATATTCACCGATTACATGCTGCGACTTACGTGCTGCTATGGTTCCACAGCCCTCCGCATGAGATAATGCGCCGCTCGCCGTTGTTGAAAGGCCCTCTGCATGCGAATTATCTCCGCTTGCTGTTGTCGATGCACCCTCTGCGTGGGCTTGATTTCCACTTGCTAATGTGCCACCACCCTCAGAATGTGCTTGACTACCCGTGGCTCTCGTTCCAGCACCCTCGGCATGACTACACTCACCACTTGCGGTTGTACTTCCACCCTCGGAGTGTGCTTGTCTTCCGCTTGCCGTTGTGTAGTTTCCCTCGGCGTGCGCGTTAAGTCCACTTGCCGTTACTGTATTGCCACTGCCTTCAGCGTGAGCGTTGTCTCCGCTGACTGTGTTCCCAGCACCTTCGGCATGTCCGCACATAGAGGATACAGTTGTTTGATATCCCTCAGCATGAGCATAAAACGCATTTGCATTTGTTTCTCTGCCCTCGGCATGCGAACAAGTATTACTTGCCGTTGTCTGATAACCCTCAGCATGAGAGCAAGGCGCACTTGCAGTAGTACCATCTCCCTCACTATGAGCATAAGCACCACTCGCACTGTTAGCAGAAATATGTCCCTCAATCACGCCGCCGTTATCAGACGGGTCATCTTTGACATACTTCAGCGCCCCTGAAGGAGTATCGCCCTCATCCGCATCGCCGTCTGTGTCGATCCAAACATTTATATCTTCATCGGTCGGTTCATCATCGCCGATGTACACACCGCTGTTTCCTGTATCTCCTTTGGTGTTCTTGCCCGTGCTCACATACTCACCCTGCTCCGGATCCCAGAGCTCCCAGCATCCGTCTGTTCCGATCCTTGGCGCATGGGATACTGCTTCATTGAGTTTGGAAATCGTCTGGTCGATCACGCTCTGCTCTGCCGGCTCAGGAGCGATGTCTGTTCGGTCCGGGCCTGCATCATTGGGGATCATGACCTCCTTGACGCGGCGACCGTAATCCTCGCCGACCCAGTAGATCCATGCGTAGATGTTTTTGCCCGTCCTGATGTGGTCGATCGGAATCTCTGCGCCCTGGGCGTCGCCGATGACCGTGACCGACTCTCCGCTCTTCTCTGAGAGGGAAAAGTCCACCTCGTAGGTTGCCGGGAGCGCTACGCCTTTAATCCGGAGCCTGAGCCCGTGATCGACTCTTGTGATCGGCTCAGCGACAGATACTTTATCGCTGCCGACCACAACGGTTACAAATTTTGTCGTGTTCATTCAGCCCTCCTTACAGTGCGGTTCCAAATGTCGTGATGATGGTCATTCGCAAGTTGGTCGCGCCGTTATTCTTAACGCGCATGACGCCCGTGTAGTTTCCCGCGACGCTCCCGGCGTCGATCATCTCGATGTTTCCTGCTGCGCTTATGGTTTTGATTCCGATATGTTTGTCGCTATTTACGCCGACCATGTAAAGGCCTCGCAGTCCATTGTCGAGGGCATTCGCGGAAACAAAAATGATGTAGGATGTGGATTCGTGCAGCTGAATATATTTCGTACTGTTCGCTTCTGCGACGATATATTTAGTTCCGACAATGCCTTCTGTTTTGTCCTCGAGGCTTGTGATCCTGCGCACCGCCTCCGTAATGTTGGTGATGTTAGTGTTTATCTTGGTGAGCAGCTCCTTGATCGCCGCCGTGATCGTGGTCGCCGCCGTTCCCATGGTCGTTGTGCCGATCTTGTTCGTGAGCTCCGTCACATCCGCAGCACTGGCAAGTGTGACCTCGTCAACCATGCACACCACCGACTCCACCGAGATTCCGTTAATGTTAACGGTGTACAAGGGAAAGTCGACGAGCGTGTCACCGTTTGCGATTGAGCCCTCGTTATAACTCGGAAGCGCCGGAGCACTCGCCGCAGGCGTCCCGGCGATATATGCGAGCTGCATATCCTCCACACCCGTGCCGGATGTCTTTGTGTATCTGGCGACGATGATGTCCTTGCGGAGCATTTCCTGCGCGCCGTTCTCGATCGAAATGGATTCGGTCGTGCCTCGCTCGATCTCAGCCGTGCATCCTTCCGCCACCAGAAGGCCGTCCGCGATGGTGATCTCATTGGCGCTCACGATCGTCGCGGCCATTTTCGAGCCGACGTTTACGATGTGCGTGCCACTGCCAAAGATGCCAATATTAACGTTTCTGTCCTGCTGGGACGTGATATGCGGCTCGCCCCTGTAGCCTGTGATAATTTTCATACGCTTATCACCTTCCTTAGATGCTCTCGACCGTTACGTCGTCCGAGAGTTTATATTCAATCTTTGCGAATCCATCTTCGAATTTGACGAGCTTCGTCGTGATCGGCGCGGATACCGTGTGCCCGGTCACATAGTCGCGGCTTCCCACGATGTCACCGATCTGCACCTCCCGCTCCGATTCAATCTCAATTCTGAACTCGTTAAGATTGATTTCCTTTACGAGCTGGTCGATTCCCGACTGTATCAGATCCTCTCTGCTCGCGCCCGCATAGTCGTATACCTCCGCGATCTCGTCCTCATCAAAAAAGGTCTGACGCTGAGAGATATTCCCCCGCGCGTCCACGTAGAGGTGCTCGACGATTCTGTTCTTTAATTCACCCTGCCCTAAGCAAACCAGATGATTTATACCGGTGCGGTTGATTATCATCGTGTAGTCCGCGTTCATGTCTGAGCTATACTCGATTTCTCTCGAGTAATCCACAATCGGCACTGCGGACACGACGACCTTTTTGAGTTCCAGATCATACTCAATCTGCATCCTGTAGCCCACGCTCTTGAGCATAGCCTTGAGCCCGTCGTATAGTGTGCAATAGCGGGCATATTGATAATTGATTGTGACGCCCGTGGACTCCGAGGAACCCACGAAAAGCCCTGGGAACTGTGCGGAGACTCGCGAGCCGATAATCTGATTCAGCTCGCCCGAGTCTGTGGCGTAGTCGGCGCCGGAGGCGGGCGAAATGATCTTTCTTTGCATCATTCCCCGCCACGTCAGCCCGCCTACGGCCACAGAGTTATTTTTTGTATCTGATTCGAGGCGCTTGTACAGCCCTCCGTATTCCGTGCCGGGAATATAGATCCTCGAATTCTCCTCGACTCTTTCCCACTCGGCCCGAGGGCTTGTTATCAAAAAGCTGTTTTCTTCGTCGCCGATCTCGAAATCATACTCGTTGAAGAGCATGACTCTCACCTCAGTGCCGTCCGGATTCGCTACGATTATGTCATTCATACGGCACCTCCTCGAATTCCGGCTCTGACTGCTCCCTGTATATCGTCAGGTCCGCGCCAAATGCGGAATCCCAGACGATGCGCAGATTTCCGGCCGGGATCTTTTCGAAAATCGAATCTGATTTGTTTCGGTAATCGAAGATATTGGTCTGAGTGCCGTTCTGATACATCATGATGGTCTTCTGCCTGGAATCTATCACGACGTAAGCTCCCGCCGGAATAGTGGTGTACAGGACATAAGGGTATCCGTTGATTACTATCCTCGGATTGACCGCTTCTCCGTAGATCACCAGTTTGAATTCAGAAGTAAACGGCGATTCGGAATAAACAATCTTTTCGCCGATCGCTCCGGCGGCGTAATCGTAGTTATAGTCGAAGGTGTAGTCGAGGAAATCTCCCGACACATCCCCGGCCGCATTCAGCACGACCTTTTCTTCCTTGATCCAGAAGGGATAAGGGCCGTAAATCTGAATCTTGTTTGCTATCCACTTCCAATAGCTGACGTTGTCGACTTTGGAGCCGTTTATAAAGCAGTCAAGATACCAGTCGCCCCAGACGATCCTGCCCGGCTTCAGCCGCCGCAGGTCGTTCTCGAAGTCGTTGTGCAGCGCCTGGATGAGCTTCCTCAGTCCCTTCTGGTTGCGGCCAAAGATGAGCTCCGGCTCGTACTGTGCCGCGTCCCTCGAGAAGCTCGATACCCGCGAGCCGTACTGTCGTTTCGCTCCTTCGGGCTTCCAGGACCAGTCGTAATAATCGCCCACCCGCGTCAGGATGTCCTTGGTAGTCAAGTCGTAGGTATTCCCGGAAGAGGCGATGTATTTAATCTGCGTCTGCATCATAATGCACCTGCCTCTCTCAGGATCCTGCCGAATTCCCTGCTGCCGATCTGCATCTTCAAGTTGCTGTTGGCCAGTGCGGCCGAGACCGCCCTGTAAATGGCATTCGATAGCTCTCCGTAATCATCGTCGCTCGCATCCGCGATCGCTTCCGCGAACGGTTTCATGCTCTGGCCGGACAAAGGCACGACCGCCTCGGGACCTGCCTCACCGACACCGATGATCTGCGCGCCGTCGAAGATAGCGCCCTTTGCATACCAGTCAACGCCGAACGAGGGCATGTAACCTTTTCCTCCTACGCCGTAGGGGAACTCACCGCCGTCCACCGTGAAGTGTGGCAGCTTAATGTTATCCAGGATCTTCCCGACGCTGATCGGAAAGAATCCCTTGATTCCGTTGATTACCTTCTCGACTGTGTCCTTTGCCTTTTGTATAGGCTCGGATATAGCCGACTTGATGCTGTTAAATGTCCTCTTGACGCTCGAGATGACCGTGCTGATGTTGGTGATCACCGTCTTGATCGTGGCGACGTGTGTCCTGATCAGAGATGAGATCACCGGCCACACAGCCTTTACGACCGTTCCAATCGCCTTCATGACCGTAGACATCACGCTGCTGATAACATTCCATGCTGTCACAACAAAAGGCTGGACGATCGACATCACCGTCGTGATGATACTCTGGATGTCAGGCCACACGTCCTGGATGAGCTGCTGTATCGCAGGCATTACCTGATTAAAAATGCTGCCGATGGTCTGCACGGTGCTCATCACAAGCGATCCGATCGCCGACAGGATGGGCGGAATGAACGTCGATACCTGGGCGACTACCGGCGCGATGTACTGGTCATACCAAGCGCCGATGTTCGCCATAAACACGCTCACGTTCTCACTCGCCCACTGGAGCGCGGGGATCACCACGCCCGTGAGGACATCAGCTGCAAGCGACATGAGCGGCGCCGCCGCATCTGCCGCCGCAATCTTGACGTTCTGCCATGCCAGTGCCATCCGGTCGGGCGCGTCCAATGTGGACTCGTAGACCGTGTCGAGCGCTCCCGCGCTCCCCTCAATGGCCGTGAGCATGTCATCGAACGACAGCTGACCTTTCTGGGCCGCGTCAAACATGGCGATGCCGGACTTGGCACCGAACAGTTCGATCGCGTCCGCGCTTGTCAGCGAGCCGTCCTCGACACCCTTAACAAATTCTGCGAATCCGTCTTTGGCGCTCTTGCCTTCCTTGGCCCAGTTCTGCACACCTTTCTTCATGCCGGCGAGGATGCCGGATGTGTCAGCGCCACTCTTGTCAAATTGAGCAAGCATGGCGATCGCTTCATCTGTAGAGAATCCCAACTCGTTGAAGCTTGCAGCGTTCTGGTTGACGGTCTGCGCCAGTTTCCCGACGTCGACGCCTGCCTGCTGCCCGGCGACGGTCAGCTTGTCGAGGGTCGCTCCATATTCTTCGGCCGGGATCCCGGCATTGTTCATCATCTTCGTGACGTCCTGGATCGCTTTGGTAGCATCCTGTCCCGTTACCTGCGCGTATTTCATAGCAGATTCCGAGGCGGATTCCAGTTGGTCACCATTGAGTCCCAGACGGGTATTTAATTCGCCGACTGCGGAGCCGATGTCGCCGAAGTCGCCGACCACGTTCCGGGCTACATTCTTGTAAACGTCTCCGAGCGCCTCTGCTGCGTCCCCGGTCGCTCCTGTCGCGATAATGAGGTTATCCATACCGGCATCAACTTCGTTGAAAGCATCCACCGCGAATTTTCCCACGCCCGCAAGCGCAGCTCCGATCGCCGCAGGCGCTGCAAACTTACTGAGTATCGCGCCCAGGTTACTGTTGAACAGTCCGCCCGCGTTCGTCCCGGCTTTGCCCACCGCGTCATTGATCGGATTGACCACGCTGTCAATCACCTGATTCGATGTGCCGTCTGATTTTGGGATTATGGTCACATAAGCGCGAGCGACCTCTGTTCCTCCACCAGCCATTAATCATCACCCCCATTCCACCAATCCCAGAATTCACTGATCGGGATAGCTCCTCTTCCGATCCGCTTCTTCTGTTTCGGTCTCGGGTATTCCTTCGCTTTGCGCCCTTTCTTGGTCTTTGACTGGACAAAGACATCAAAGAGGTCCGCAAGGATCATGTTCGTTTTCTTCGTCGTGAACCACTCGCCGACTTCGTCCTCCGGCTCCATCACTGCTCTGAGTGCGGAGTCGGGCGGCAAATGGTTAATAAAAGATAAGAGGGCGACCTTTCCGGCCGCCCCCATGTGCATGTATTCAGTCAAGGTCCGCCCCGTCCGCGTCATCAGGTCATATTCCAGCGCGCGGTCATGATCGTCTATGATCTGGACAAGGCTCAGGATTCCCCCACGGTCGCACCCTGCTCGCGCGTGTCTTCCGACCATGCACGCAAGATCTCGCCGGTCTGCGCGGGCGTCAGGTCGTCTACCGCGTCGCCCATATAGCCGCGCAGCCATTCGACCTGGCTTTCGTAGTCGCCATTCGTGTTTTTGAACGCGATCAGCTCGCGGTTGGCCATCGACCCCGCGAGCGGGATCCTGTAGATCTTCTCGTTCCCTTCGATCTGAAATTCAAAATATTCAGTCTTGCTTACGCTGAATGTCCTCATGCGGTCACCACCCCGTCATCCGTGAGGATGTAGATACATGTCCCCGTAGAGTCGGGATAGCAGGACAGGGTCACCGGCCAGCTCACTGCGGAGTTGGATGCGAACGTGACCTCTCCGACCTCCGTGATCTGTCCGTCCGGAACTACGATCACGATTCTTGCGTCGCCGTCCTTCATCAGAAATACCCACGCCTGCTCCTCGGGCAGATGTGCGCCAAGCTTGGCCATAACCTGCTTGCCGTGAGTCGCGCTGGCGACCACTTCGCTGACATTCTCCTCGCCGAACGCAATCTCGAGCGCTCCAGCATTTGTGGAGATCATAGTCCACGCAAGCGTTCCATCGAAGGATTCAAGGACCTTACGAACGGTCGCGCCGCTCCAATCCTTAATTTCTGTTGTGCTCATGGAAGGTGCCAGCGTGAGGCCGTCCTCGGAAACATATTCATCGCCCACAAACGCTTCGTCGAGCGATACTGCTGCCTTTGTGATGTTTGTAAGCGTAGGGACGGTCGTCCCCAGCGGCGCGTGCTTAATCGCTCCTGTGACTTTCTGGTCCGGTGCGCCGATGCGCACATCCGAATTCTTAGGCATTATTTATACCTCCTTGTTTCTCACTAATATCTGTGCTTTGATGGTGGTTCTTGGAAGATTGGGGTGGCGCGGGTCCGGGTTGTGGTAGGGGAGGCTCGTGACCTCCGAGGCGTAGCACGTTGTCTCGACCATCTCGCCCTCGAGGTCCCGGATCCATCCGCAGAGCTCCGAGGCCGTTTCCATTGCGTCCGCTTCTGTCAGCGCGTAGACGTCAAAATCAACGCTGTTGTTTTCCAGGACGCGGTCGGTCGTAAATCCTCCCGTCCTTGTGACATGGATGTGCGGGAGGTCTTCCCCCAGTGACGCGGGGATCGCGTGCGCCGAAGCGCTATATCCTTTTTTCTCGAGCAGCTCATAGAGAGCCGTCTCAATATCAACACTTACTGTCATGCGTGCACCGCCTTTGTCAGCACCTTGTCGACGGCCTCCTCGATATTCCCCTCGGGATCTCCCGAGACGAATCCGGCGACCGTGTATTGGTTGTTCTGTGCCGGGGTATAAGTGAAATGCTCGCCCGCTTCCGCCGCGATCCTCTCGCCAGCTGCGTCGACCGCTGCCTTCATTCCTTCCGACTGGAATACCTCGGCCCATCCGGCACTGTTGTGTTCAATCCTTACTTTTGCTCCCATCAGCCTTTCCACCTTGTCAGCGTGCATCTGGTGCTTGACGCCCGTCCTGTCGGCGATTTGGTGTGGAATACCTCACCGATCACCTCGTACAATTTGCCGTCATAGACGACCCTGTCGCCCTCCCGGATGTCGGCGTCATAACTCGCCCGAAGCGTGCGGGCGTCGGTGATGCTTTCCGTTCGCCCGGCAAAGTCCCGGGTCGTGCCCGCTGCCGTCACCTGCACACGATCGAGAGTAAGCTCATCTGCCTGCTCCCAATCGCGGTATTCGCTGCCGTTCTTTTTCCTGAGCGGCGCCCTCACAATGGTGACGGAATCTCTGAAAAAACTAAGCCCCATGACTACTCACCACCTTATAAGCTTCCAGAGCCGCTTTCTGCTGCGCCGTCAGCCCTGCCGCAATGCTCGAGGCACTCTGCGAATAACTGACGCTCACGCCGTCCGCGCTCTCCGATATAACTCCCGCTGAAACAGACAGGACTCCCGCCGTGATCGCGCACACTGCTTCCGTGAGGTCAGGAACAGCACTAGCCTCGTATCCCGCCGTATACTTAACTTCAATGCCGTCCCATCTGGGCGACCATCTCTTGAACTGTGCGCGCCTTAACAGCCCGTCACGCCTCCATTCATACTGGCCCTCGCTCAGCTCTTCGCCATCCTCTGTCACCTTGGTGATCTCGGAGACGTAGCCCGCAGGGAGCCTCAGCACCTTGCCCCCTCCGTCCGGATGCGCTGTGCACTCTACTGCCGGGCAGATGTGCCATCCGCAGTAATTACGGACCGCCTGGGACGCCGCAAGAAGCGCCGACCCTATGCGGGGGTTATCGATATACGCGAGGCCTGTCAGCGCATGGAAGCGTTCCGGCGTGATGATCGGCGGGATATCTTCCGCTTCATATCCCCATGGCGTCATCATTTGTTTTTCGGCACCTTTCTGGATTTGTTGGCGGGAGTTTTATTTGATTTGTCTTCCGGCTTCTTTTCGACAGCGCCTTCAGGCTGTTCGCCTTCTTCGTACTGCCATTCCTTGCCGTTGATGATATAGATCTTCAGCATGTCGCCGCCTTTCACTACAAAAACAGGGAGACGCCGAAGCGTCTCCCCTCATTGATCATTATTCTCAGGACGCCTTGGTCAGCACCTTGAAGCCTGCAGGTCTGCGGACTGCAAGCGCCAGTCTCTCCTCGGCACGGATTGTCATCAGGTTCTTGATGAAATCGTCCTCGTTGGAGTTGGTCGCCTCGACAGAGACGCCGTCCTTGGAGACGACAGAACCGCATGTCTTGAACGCGCCTACTACAATCTTTGACGCAGCAATGGAAGGTGTCACGCACACAGGGAATCCCCAGAGATTCGGGACGCTCTGCGGACCGAAGAAGCCGCCGCCGTAGTAGCGATTCTCGCCGTCCTTGGCAACACGGAGGTTGTACCACATGGTAGGGTTCATCGCGATCGCCGTAGCCGGGAATCCGGACTGCTCCTGTACGTCCATAGCCGCCTTGAGGATCTCGTCTGCGATGTTAGTAGCAGTAGCGCTGGCTGCGATGCTTCCGGTCTGGATGCCGGATGTAGCAAGCAGGTCAGCGACGAGTGTATTCTGTTCCTTCAGGCCGAGAGCATAGAGCAGGCGGCCGTTGATCGCGGATGCCAGGAAAGGATAGTCGTTTATGTATTCATCGGACTCCTTGATGTACTCCGTGATCTTCTTGAGGGAGACGGTCTTGGGAACGGGATCAGCGAAGTGGACCTGTGCCTTTTCAGCGCCCTCTGCAGTCTCTGCGGGCTCGCCTTCCATAGCGCCCTCAACCAGATAGACCAGAGTGGATCCGGAGATGGTCTCCGCACCGAACAGGTCACGGATCACGAGGTCAATGCGGGGGGCAGTGACTACATTTCTGTCGAAGGTCGTCGCAAAGTCGACCGCTGCCGCCGGGGAAGTCTGGATGTCGGTCGCCGCCTTGAATGCGGGAGCGTAAAATCTGAACTTCTGACCGTTCTTTCTTGCGTTGTTCTTCTTCAGCATCTCGACGAAGTTGTCGCCGATCGTTCTGGGAGTCTGTGCTCCCTTCTGCTCTACGTCTGCAGGCTGTTCGCCGCCGTCGGAGTTGAGGCCCTTCATGAGCGCCTCTGCCTCATCGGCTGCCTTAACCTTATCCTGCAGCTCCTTAACCTTGGCGATTGCCGCCTGGAGCTCGTCCGCGTTCTTCACACCCTTCTCGACGGACTTCTTGACCTCTGTCATTTCTGCGATAGCTTCTTTGAGCATTTCTTTGAGATTCATCTTTCTTTCTCCTTCTCGATGATATTTTCAGCTTCTTTCAGAAGCTCCTCCCGTCTCTTCTGCTCCTTGGCGTTGGCCGTATCCAGCTCCTCCGCCTTGGCTTCTGAGCCGCTAGGCTCTTCCTGTATATCGTCAATCTCGTCATCCAAAAGCTGGTTGGCGAGAGAGATGATCTGTTTGATGATGTCCTCGTCCGACTTACTGTTGCGCCTTCCGGACTTCACGGAAATCACGGAGGTGTCGGAGTTGGCGGGATACATCACGAGGCTCACCTCGTGGATGATCAGCTTGCGGAGCTCGTTCGCCTTGCGGCCGTCTTCCAGAGTGACCTCTGCGGCTTCCAAGACGTTATAAGAGAACGAGAATTTGCAAAGCCTTCCGTTCATGGCAAGCTCACGCGCCCTCTGCGCTTCCTTCGTGTCGTCGAACGTCGCCGCAAACTTGAGGCCATGGTCGTCCTCTTCCAGCTCGACCACCGTCCCGATAAATGCATTGATGTTGCGGGAATCGTGATTAAGCAAAAACGGAAGGACTCTGCCTTCCGTTTTGAGCTGTTCGATATATTCCGCAAATGCGCCCTTGGCTACGACATCACCGTAGCTGTCGGGCTCTCTTGTCCATGTCGACGCATAGCCGACGATCATTCCGTTCTCGGCTTTGGCGTCAATCGTCTTTGTTTTTCTCATAATCAATCCCTCACTTCCACTTCCAGAATGCAATGGCAATTTGCGACCTCTTCGACATCGAGGTTGTCAATGTCCCCTGGCCACATGGCACCATTCGAGAACGGCTCATCATACTGGACCGTCTCACCGTTCATCGCCGCATGGGATGCTCTTGGATTCATGGAGGTTACGAGCCATGACTTAAAGACGTTCTGGCCGGGCCTCGCGTTCTGTCGGCAGGCTTCCATTGCCGCCCATCCAATCAGGGCACCCGCAAAGGCAAGGCCCGCGCTCTCGGCCCTGTTCTCCTCGGCGTGTTCAAAGACGCCCTCAGGCGTCGCCTTGAGTGCTTCGTTGTCCTCGTCGTCCTCATCGGCTTCCAGAGCTTCCATCAGTTCCTTGTATGTCGTCTGGTTGACCATCTCAGCGCGGCGCTTGCACATGGCTCGTATAAATGCCTCTGTGCGGTCGGGGTCATATTCGCCGCCGACAAACAGCTTTTCGGTCGTCTCTTTGGCGGCCGCATTGCTCAGGCCGAAAGCTTTCTCAAAGAGATCTTCTGCAAGCTCTTTGTTCCAGCGGTCCTCATCCCACCATTCCGCCGACTTGCTCCCCAATTTGGACAGGATGCTCTTTTTCTGGCGCTTAAAAAAAGAGCGATACACAGCCGTCAGCTGCTCGCTCTCTTCCTTCGTCGGTTTGCCGCGCGACTTGCGCGCCTCCGACTTTTTCAATATGTGTTGTGCCGAATTATACCGCTCGACCGTCGGGTCCGTGTCCCTGGGCGATGCCAGTCCGCCCGTGACCACATTGAGCGGTGTGATCAGCTCGTCGCCGCCCTCGATCGCGGGAAGGTCGAGCCGCGCTCTCGCTTCGTTCCTGGACAGGAACGGCCCGCCGACGGCACTGGACAGCGTCATGATCTTCTCCTCGAATGTGCCCTCGGTCTTGATTGTGATATCGTATGCGATATAATGGCCGTCCGGCTCTCCTACTCTCTTGAGCAGGACCATGTTGAGGCGGTCGGTCGCCTGCATCAGCGTCGGCGCGAGGCAGTCATTATAGAGAGCCCTCGCGTTGTCCTTGGCGCTCGCGTAGGTCTGCCCGCTGCCCGGCCAAATCATAGCCGGATTCACATGATAAACTGCAGCGCAATCCTCTCTGGATAGCTTCACGGATTCTGCCCACTGCGCGTCCTTGGAATTAAACTGGACGGTCTTAATCTCCATTCCGTCCTCGAGGATCGGCATTCCGCCGCCCTCGCCCGCTTCGCTTCCCGCCCAGGATGCTTTCCATGTTTCTTTGAATCTATTAAAAGCGGTCTCCGACCACTGTGCGACATCCTTCGGCCTTGTCAGGTAAGAATTGAATCGTCCGCCTCTGTGCCACATCTGGCGACGGAATCTGTTCGACTCGATCTGCTCATGCAGAGTCTCCGTGAGTGCGCTGATTCTGCTATACTGGCGCATCGGGTCCGTCGGGTCATAGCCATGAAACAGGATGAATTTATCAGCCGGAACCTCGATTGCACTGCCTCCGTTCAGAGCACAAATCACGATCGCCTCCGGAGCAAACGGAGAGGGTCCTTTGTAGCTCTGGATCCAGTTCGCCGGAATGGGCCTCAGCTCCCATCCGCTCGGCGTGTATTTGCTCGGCACAATCAGCGTGAGAAATCTCTCGTACAGAAGCAAGTCGGAATACATCCACCGCTTGAATTCGAATGCGGTCATGTCCTCATTCGGATTCTGTAGCAAAAGCGCCGCGGGACTGTCGAGGATCCTGCGCCTGTCCGTGTCACTGACCCGGTCATAGACCTTTATCGGCACCTGCGCCGCATTGTCTGCCAGAAAGCTGATGACCGCGCGGAGATTGGGCTGTGTCTTATAGAGTTCTGCGGCGTTCATATTGGCGACGCTGACGCCATAATCTCCGCCGTATACGTAAGTGTATTTCGGCCGGAAAAGATTCCTGAGGCCGTCTAAAATCACCATATCTGTGTCCTCCTCATACGACGAGCACGCCTCTCTCCTCATAGATGCTGTCGTATACCTTCTGTTTGGTCGTTTCCACACGAGTCGCCGCACCGAATGCCATCGTCACCGCCACCAGAGGAGATATATCCTCCATGCTCTTGTTCCGGTCCCACGCCCATGCTCCATCACCCATCGGCCTTGTCACTGCGATGTTCGCGGCGAGGTCGAGTGCCGGCTGCGTAATGTGGTAGACAGGGACCGCATCCGTCTCTGCGTTTTCATCACAAGCGGAGACCGCATCGTAAAGACGTCCGCACCATCCGGCGACGTCCTTTCCGCAGCATTCAATCACCTCTACGCCGTCAATGGCCGCGATGACGTCCATCATGGACGCGATCGGCGCGCCCTTACTCTGCAAAGCGATCTTTATTCCGCCCTCGTAATTCGGAGCGGCCGTCTGCAGCCACTTCACGATCCATCCTGAGCCGGTCCTGTATTCCGCAAGCTCTACGTGCCAGGCTCCATCGGCCCGCTGCCCACAGACCGCAATGCTCGTGTGCAGTCTGTCGGCTGCTATATCTATGCCAAACCATAGCGGCGACTCCTCCGCTATGGTGCTCTTTTCGTCTTTTCCCGCGTCCCACGCTCCGATCGGAAACGGAGGAACGACCGTAGTGGTCACCCACTGGCAAAGGCACTCAGTTTTGAATACGTCCGCAGGATCATCTGCCTGCGCAGCCATGAGCGTGGAGAGTTCGATGGTATATCCCAGGGAAGGATTCGCCTGTGCAAGCGCATGTACATCCTTCGGATCTGCGTCGGGTGGTGCTGACCATTCGAACCATCCGAGCGCACTGGATTCTGCGGAGGCTTCCGCTTCCGGCTCTGATTCGCCCATCGCCTTCACGATTCCGTCCGGATCTCCAAGCTGTGCGTGCGCCCTCAGCCGGAAGTGGCGGAGCACGACGCTCGTTCCGTCGCCTGCGTTTGACATGCACCACATCAGGGAGTTCTTTCGGGCGATTCCCGTCTTGGAGAGTGCCGCCCACGCTTCCCATGTCTGGTGTTCCCGGAGCTCGTCCAGAAGGACAAGGTCCGCCGTTTTACCACGGCCCGCTTTACGATTCGATGCTCTTACCCTGTAGTCTCGACCGCCGACCAGCTGCAGCCTTTTCGAGCCATTGGTGAACCATACATGTTTGATTGCAGGGGATAACAGATCGTTTTCCTGGGCCATCTCGACAACCTGCTGCCAGACGTCCTCCGCGTTGGAGACATCCTGCGCCGTGCCGAGGATGAGTGCGACCTCGAGCTGATACATGAAATACAGGGAGATGACTTTGGACAGCGTGGTCTTGCCGTTCTGGCGGGCGACCTCGACGACCACCGTGCGGAATCTGAGCCGCCATCCGTCAACAGGATCATCGATGATCTCGAGGGCATGGAGCACGAGCCACTTCTGCCAGGGGAGGAGCTCCACATGGAGTACCTCCTCTGAGAATTCGATGACCTCAAATCCTAACGTCGTTTCCGGCGTCAGGTCTCGAAGCGGCGGAGTGAAAATGCGGGGAGCCTCGCAGCCATAAATCACGCTCGTTTCCACTTACTGTTTCCCACAATATGGAGTTTCGAGTTTTTGTCCGTCTGCGCATTTGTAGCTTTACTCGCTTTTATAAGTGCGTTGAACTTAGTGAGCGCCTGCGCATATTCACGAACGGTTGCTCGATATTCCTGTACAATTGGATTTGACCGCATAATCGTTTCGCCTGTTCCGACAGTCACCCATTGAGCAAGTGGTTGAGTGTCATATATTGGCGTTTGGTCTTCAATTTTCTTCTGCAAAGCGAGAATCGATTCAGCAAGCACAAGCGCCTGCGGCTTCAATTCCTCGCTCACAGACTCACACATTTTTTCAGCTTGCTTCATGAGCTTTCACCTCTATAGAATCTCGTTTTATTGAGTTACAAATCGCATGAGCGACCTGCACATTATCCCAGACATGCCCTCCGCCTTTTGACATTGGAATGATGTGGTCAATTGTCGGATGCAATGGCCCACTGTAATCCGTCCATTCATTATCATTCGGGTCGCACATTTTCCCACAAATGGCACATCGAAGACCGTCACGTTTTATGAGTGCTTCAAGCGTTACGGACAAATCAAAAGCGCACCCGTATTTTCGAGCGCGCCCTCTATGATTTCTGTATCCACGTTCTCTGATTTTTTGAGACTTCCTATTAAAACGTTTATTGCATTCGCGAGAGCAACATCCCGTGTTAGAAAAAGTCTTTAGTCCTGCATCAATTATGTACTGCCGTGGTGTATATTCCGCGCCACACACTTTGCAGATGAACACTTCATCGAGTTTTTTACTTCGAGCCTTTTGATAAGATGATAACTTGCCAGATTCTTCGACCACTGACAATGGTCTCACTTCAAAACATGTCATATTTATACCCGCCTCTTGGTATTGCCTTATGCTTAATGGCACGCCAGTGATTAAGGCATATCACGTTCGGGAGCTACCCTAGACGCGCCAAAAAAATGTTTGAAATCATGCGGACGGAACAAACAT
>JAFYCC010000067.1 GCA_017539885.1 Oscillospiraceae bacterium | reverse complement strand
CCAAGGAAGAGGGCGGCCGTCACACCCCGTTCTTCAACAACTACCGTCCCCAGTTCTACTTCCGTACCACCGACGTGACCGGCGTCATCTCCCTGCCCGAGGGCGTTGAGATGTGCATGCCCGGCGACAACGTCGACATGGACGTCGAGCTGATCACCCCCATCGCCATCGAGAACGGCCTTCGCTTCGCCATCCGCGAGGGCGGCCGTACCGTCGGCTCCGGTGTTGTTATCGGCATCAACGAGTAATTCTCAGCTTCGCTGAACACGAAAAGCTCTGTCTCGTTTGAGACAGAGCTTTTTCATTTCCGAATTGAGGGGATGGGAATGTATAACATATTTGTGAATTTCGACAAGAATTCCTTGCCATGTTGTGCCGCATATGATAAAATACCTTGGTATTCTGAGTTGTTATGTAAATGAAAAGACTTTGATTTGCGAAGGTGTAAACGTGAAGAAACAAACCGATAAGACAGATCAGATCAGCGTACAGGACGCCGCTCTTCAGGAGAAGAAGAAAAAGATCAGACGCGCCAGGCGTCTGCGGCGCCATCGCTTCTGGGACAGAGTCGCGGGCTTTATCATCGTCTCTGTTCTCCTGTTCGGCTGCACGGCGCTTGGTCTTGAATATATCCTGCTGAAAGGCCCGTCGCCCGCGCTGCGCGATATCTTCATCAATACGATGGACGAGACGCGGCGCTTCCGCTTCGTCCCGCGGATCATCCTCTCCGAAGAAGAGCTGAAGGAGATCAAGGCGAACGAGAAAAAGCTCGAGGGCGGCGTTTCGACCGACGCAAGCCTCATCACGATCTCAGCCAAGGAGAACCCCGATGACCATACCGACGGCTACGGTCTCGTGGACGAGGACGGCGACGGGATCATTTTCCTCGAGGTCAAAGGGAACGGCTTCATGGGCTACATGACGGTCATCCTGGACCCGACGCGCGTCTTTGTCGGCATGCCCGACAACTACGGCGGCATCGGACTGACGCTGGAGCAGATGGTCCAGAAGTATGACGCCATCGGCGGCATCAACGGCGGCGGCTTCCGTGACGACGGCGGCGCCGGTCTCGGCGGCGAGCCGGAGGGTCTGACCATCGTCAACGGCGTCTGCTATAACCCTAGTGCGTTTTCGACCGAGGGCTTTGCGGGACTGGACAAGGACGGCATCCTGCATGTCGGTTTCTATACCTATGATGAATGCGTGGAGCTCGGCATCGTCAACGCGGTCTCTTTTGGCCCCATCCTCATCACCAACGGCGAACCTACTCCGCCCGAGTTCCTCACCAGCAGCGTCAACCCCAGAACGGCGATCGCCCAGCGTGCCGACGGCGCGATCCTGATGCTCGTCATCGACGGGCGGCAGGTCCACTCCATCGGCGCGACCTATCAGGACGTGGTCGACCTGCTGCTCGACTACGGCGCCGTGAACGCCTGCAACATGGACGGCGGCTCCTCCACGGTCATGTATTATCAGGGCCGCTATGTCAACAGCTGCTCTGCGGAAAACGGACAGCCGCGTCCTCTGCCCGACGCCTTCCTGTTCAAATAAGCGGAGGCCCCTATGGCAAAGGCAAACAGCAAAAAACGAGCGCGCCATGTCTACATGATCTGTTTGAGCTTCTGGGTGCTTGTGCTGATTGCGGCGGCGGTTTACGGGCTGCGGCTTGCCTGGCGGTATGCGGAGGAGTATGAGGCCTCCCGCCCCCAGACGGCCATGGACGCCTATGTCGGCACCCTCTGTGAAAACCTGATGGACGACGGGATCCTCGAGACCATTTCGGCCATGCCGCATGAGGCGCAGTCGGATGAGGAGGTTGCCGAGATCGTCAGGGACATGCTCTCCAACGGGATCAGCTACGTCCGGAAGAGCTCGGGGAACGGCAGTGTGCACTACAGTCTTCGCTGCGGCGGGAAAGAATTCGGCGTTGTGACGCTTGCTGCGGATCACAGCTATGACGGCGAGACCCGCTTTGGAATGCTCCCCTGGAAGGTCGTGGATACGAGTTTCGATTTCGACGGGCTCTACCGATCGGTCGAGGTGGTCGTTCCGCGCACCTTCTCCGTATATCTGAACGACCTGCTGCTGGACGAGAAATACATCGTGGAGGAGAACATACCCTACGATGTGCTCGCCAAGTATTACAACGACTACGAGGGGCTGCCCTCCAAGGTGCGCTATCGCTTTGACAATGCGATCGGCCCGCTCTATCCCAGCATTTACGATGAAAACGGTGTTCGCTTCATCGTCGATCCGAACCGGGACGACTCTCAGTTCATCACCGCCTGTTCGGAGGAAGAACTGTCGCGCCTGGCGAAGTTTACTGCGGGCTTTGTCGTAAACTATCTCAACTACACTTCAGGCGTTCTCGATCCGAGCTACGGCTACGAGCAGCTGAAGCCTTATCTGGTTCCGGACGGGGATCTCGACACGCGCATGCGGGATGCCATGGACGGACTGAGCTGGGCGCATACCTCCTCGGTCAAGGTCAACAGCGCGGTGCTCAACGGGGCGATCGCCCTCGGAGACGCCTATTATCTCTGCGACATCACCTCCAGCGCCACGACCTATGCCATCGGCCACGGAGAGGTCGAGAGCATCAGCAACATGCGCGTCATCGTCGTCAACCGAAACGACGACGTCCGCGCGATCTCCCTGGAGCTGTACTGACGGCGGGGAGAAAACACAGCCAATCGAAAGAAGAGAGGAACCACATCAATGGCCGGAAAGAGAAAGAGCGGCAATCGAATCTATGGCAGCTTCCTGTTCATCTACGCCGTGCTGATCGCTGCCGCGGCGTTTCTGGGCCTGCGCATGGCCTGGCAGTATGCGGAGGAATATGAGGATGCAAGGCCCAACCACGCGCTGGACGCCTATGTTGACGAGCTCAATCGCGAGCGCTGGAACGACGGCGTCGCCAGGGCGGTGTCCGCCATGGCCAATGAGACCCAGTCGGAAGAGGAGATCAAGGCCTTCGTGCAGGAGCATCTGAGCAGCGGTGTGACCGCCGTCCGCAAAGGCAGATCGAGCAACGGGGAAGAGGATACCGTCACCTACAGCCTGCGCTGTGAGGAGCATGAGATCGGGACTGTCAGCATCATGGAGGACAGCTCCTATCTCAATTACGTCCAGTTCGGCATGCTCCCGTGGAAGGTCTGCGATGACAGCTTCAACTTCGATTCCTTCTACTCCGGCGTGGAGATCGTCGTTCCCTCCGAGTATTCGGTCTGGATCAACGGCGTGCAGCTGGGCGAGGAATTCATTGTGGACGACGACATCCACTATGACGTGTTCGAGAACTATTACCGCTACTGGGACACGCTGCCGAAAAAGGTCAAATACAAATATGACCACGTGATCGGCGAGGTGGAGATTGTGATCCGCAACGAGCACGGCGACGTCGTCACGATCGACGAAAGCCGCGGCGACGAGCAGTTCCTCACTCCGCTCTCCCAGGATCAGCTGCAGCGCTACTACAATTTCTGCGATCCCTTCACGAGGAAATATCTCACCTATACCTCCGGACTGAGCAACCGGGCGGAGGGGAACTACTTCGCGCTGGTGCCCTATCTGCTGCCGGACTCCGATCTGGCCGCGCGGATGTGGGACGCGCTCGACGGCTTGAGCTGGGGCCATACGGCCAGCATCGAGATCCTGGATATCCGCATCAACTCGGTCCTGCCGCTGGTCGAGGGCTACGCCGTCTGCGACGTGTCCGCCGATGTGAAGACCTTTACCTACGGCAAGGGCGAGGAGACCCGCACGACCAACTTCCGCGTCATCACCTATGACGACGGCACGCAGATCCTCGGCGAGTCGCTGGAGCTGTACTGATATGACAAAATGACACGCATAAGGGGACGGCGGTCCCCTTATGCGTGTCCGAATTCAGGGAGGAGAGGGGAGAGACGCTCCCCGATTTCAAGATGGAGGAAAAACTGGACTGTCGGGAACAGATGGCGATCGTATTGCCCTCGCTCGACCCCGACCTGAAATTTCAGAAGGTGATCGCCGGGCTGCTCGACGCGGGCTTCGCCCATATCGTCATCGTCGACGACGGCAGCGACGAGCTGCACCGGCTGCGCTTTGCCGAGGCCGCGGCGCATCCGCAGTGCACTGTCCTCACCCACGAGGTCAACAAGGGGAAGGGCCGCGCGCTCAAGACCGCGTTTTCCTACGTGATCGAACAGCTTCCCGAAATGCGGGGCGTGATCACCATCGACGGCGACGGACAGCACTTGATCGACGATATTATTGCCTGCGGGCAGAGAATGCTCGAGGAAGGGGACAAGGTCATCCTCGGCTGCCGGGATTTCAACCAACCGGGCATCCCGCCGCGTTCCGTTGCCGGCAACAAGACGACCTCGCGCTTTTTCCGGCTGCTGTTCGGCATCCGCCTGTCCGATACGCAGACCGGCCTGCGCGCCATCCCGGCGCAGGATCTGCCGCTCTTCTGCGAGATCGAAGGGGAGCGCTTCGAGTACGAGACGAACATGCTCCTGCACATGAAGCGACGGGGGATCGAGTTCCTGGAGCAGCCCATCGCCACCGTCTACGATCCGGAGGACTACAGCTCGCACTATGACGCGGTGAAGGACTCGCTGCGCATCTCCAAGGTGATGCTGCGCTTCCTGATGACCGGCTCCGGCTTTCGCTATGTGGTCAGCGCCGTTTGCTCCTGGGTGCTCGACAACGGCCTGTATCTCCTGCTGCTGAGCCTTCTGGGCGGGCGGTTCGCCGCGGCGCTCGCCTCGACCGTGTCGCAGGTCTCGGCGCGCGTGGTCTCGTCGCTGTTCAATTTTACGATGAACGACCGCTTCGTGTTCCGCAACGGGGAAAACCACTGGCAAGCCTTTTTCAAGTACTACTGCCTGTGCATCCCCCAGACGCTGATCTCTACCGTCTGCCTTACCGCGCTGATCGCGGCGCTGCACATCGCTGTCCCGGCGGTGGCGACGCTGGTCAAGATCGTGATCGAATTGATCCTGTTTATCATCAGCTACTACATTCAGAAAAAATGGGTCTTCAAAAAGGAAGCCTGAAAAAAACCAGCCTGCCGGAGCAGGCTGGTTTTTTCAGCTTTTGAGCGTCAGAAAGCCGGGCAGCACGGAGACATGGACCCGGTCCTCGATCCAGTGGTACTCTCCGTCGAGCGACCATTCCAGACCCGAGGGACAGTTCAGATCCAGTTCCCTGGCCTGGAAAAAGTCGATCAGCGGGGAGGAGTAGTCCTGCGACAGGAGACCGCGGATGATCTCCTCAAGATCGACAATGGTTTTCGGCATCTTGATCAGCAGGATCTCAAAGATCCCGTCGCAGGTCTTGACGATGCTGTCGGGCAGGGTGATCGTCCCGGCGACCGAGGTCGAGTTGCAGATCGCGCCGAAGATATACTCGTCGTCATAGTGCACGCCGTTTGCGTCGAGCTGCAGACGGATGGGCTTGATCTTGTAGAGGTCCTTGATGGCGTCCAGGATATAGGCTGTGTGGCCGAGCACGTTTTTGAGGTTCTGGTCGGTGGTGTAGCTCAGCCAGGAAAAAGCGCCGAAGGCCGCGACATAGCTGAAAGTGCGGTCGCCGAAGCGGCCCACGTCGTATCGCCTGCAGATCCCCTCCGCGGCTTGCTTGGCCGCGGTGAGGATATCCGGACTCAGACCGCGGGAAATCGCGAAATCGTTGGTGCTGCCGCAGGGGATGTAGCCGAGCGGCACGTCCAGCCCGGCTCCGACGAGACCGGAGACCACTTCGCTGAGCGTGCCGTCTCCGCCGGTGCAGCAGATCAGATCAAAGCCGCCGCCGAGCGCGGCCGCAAGCTCCCGTGCCTCGCCGCGCCGTGCGGTCACGGTCGTGGTGACAAGGTAGCCCGCGTCCATCAGGCAGCGGATGATCTCGGGGATATAACGGATCACGGCGCGCTTGCCCGAGACGGGGTTGATGATGAGCAGCGCGCGGCGGGAATAATCGGGTGTGTTCATTCGGATAAGCCTTTCAGATACCGGCAAGCTTGAAGCAGAAATAGACCGCGGGGATGGCGAAGAGCAGGCTGTCCGCGCGGTCGAAGAGACCGCCGTGGCCGGGGATCAGGTTGCTGAAATCCTTGACGCCGATCATCCGCTTGAGCAGAGATTCCGCAAGGTCGCCGATCTGTCCGAGCGTGGAGGCGAACAGCGAGGTCACGACGCACAGCCAGAGGGGGATCGGATAGGTGAAGCGGAAGAGGATCCAGCACACGAACGCCGTCGGGATCGAGGACAGCGCGCCGCAGACGGCGCCCTCCCAGGT
>JAFYCC010000066.1 GCA_017539885.1 Oscillospiraceae bacterium | reverse complement strand
TGCGACGTTCTCCTTCAGATTCGTGAAGAAGAACATATAGTCATAAAGGTGATAAGCCCCTTCCGGGAAAACATCCAACCCGGGAGGATAATCCGCCGCCGTCACGTCGGTCACGATCAGCTCGCCTTTCTCGCCGATATAGGCTCCGCAAAGCTCGGGAACGGGTTCGCCGCCGGCTTCAAAAACAGCTCCGTGGTTCAGCGATTTATCTGCCGGCGTACCGTCAGTTTTCCAGTTCAGCGGATTGATGGACAGAGCTTTCATTCCGGCAGGAATGACGATGGTCTCCGACACGTTCCCATCTTCGCAATCGAAGCATATAACAGTTCCCGTGTCTGTTTCACCAAAGGCAGGCACGATCTGCGGATATTCAGAAGTCATCTCTTCCGTGACCATCCAGCCGATGGAATAGACCGCGATCAGCTGTTCACGCAGCGCCTGGGCCTCGGCACTGTCGCCGCCGTAATATTCCTTCAGCAGTTCCAGACACATCTCTCCGCCCTGAGAGAATCCGGCCAGAATAATACCACGTCCGTCGTTTTCGTTGTCCAGATACCAGCGAAAAGCAGCAGAAATGTCCGAATAGGCGATTTCTTTGGCCGTTTCGCGCTCAGTCTCCGGCAACATATAGGCATTGATGGACATCTGCCGGTAATAGGGAGAGAATAGCCGTCCCGTTTCCTCAAAGATACCTTTCTCCAGATCAAGCGCGTAGATAAAATTGCCCTTGAGCTTGTCGTTGAGGTCTAAGGCGTTCGTCTCACTCCGGGTATCCACTGTCGGGCAGATCAGGAAGACATCGACCGCGCGATCCTCGCCGAGCTCAAAATACGCCCAGTTGTCCGGCACACTGTAATCCAGAGTGTCCGGTGCCGGGGACTCTGTCTCCGAAGGCTGAACGTCGGCGGGAACATACTGTTCGTCAGCTTTTGTGATGCCGTCCGGATAGATCTGCGCAAAATCGGTTTTCATCGAGATCGGGATAAAGCCCTTGGCAAGATAGTCGGCGGACTTTGCTTCCCAATCCTGCTGGCCCCATTCGCGCTCGCTGTCATCGGCGACAATCATATACGCCTGCGCGAGGTATGGATTCCGCTCATCGATGGCATAGTTCATCATGCTGGTGTCGCTGCCGCTGTTGCCAAA
Organism: Oscillospiraceae bacterium; assembly: GCA_017539885.1. The sequence goes on along the minus strand of JAFYCC010000066.1, from coordinate 852 downwards.
GGCAAGCACCGGACGTTTACCGATCTCGCGTTCCACATAGATTGACTTATTGCCGTTCAGATTTTTCTGGATGAAACCACCAGTCAGAACGAGCTCATCACCGTTTTCATACTTGAAGTCCATATTAGAGGGCTCGTCCTCATGCCCTCTCTGTTTTACCTCAAAATCGGTGCCGATCACATGCTCCGGCTCCACATAGTCCCTGATTGGGGAGTTGGCCACGATGGCGCGGGTAGTCGTGCGCTCCGTACCGCTGATGACCCAGATTTCAAAGTCGTTGTCGTAGAGATACTTCACAAGCTCCACCATCGGCAGATAGAAACCGTCTATGTAGCGCATGTTGTTGAAGCTCGCGTTCTTCTTCTGCCCGAACTCCACAACATAGTCGTAAAACTCTTCAACAGTCATGCCCGCATAGGCCTTTGCGAAGTTTCTCGCGAGCGTCTCGTCGGCCACGTATCCGGGCTGGATCGACGCGGCGACTGCCTTGAGCTCATCCGAGACGCGTTCCGGGTGATCGTAGAGGCAGTATTCAATGAACATCATCGTGTCATAGTAGGTATAGAAGGTCTCGCAGGTGAGCGTACCGTCCATATCGAACACAGCGATGCGGTCTTCAACAGGGATATAATCTGCTCCGCCCTCTTCTGTGACGGTGCTGACGTAGTCGATCAGATGCTCCCTTGCGCCGGTGCCTTCGTTCCAAAGTGAAAGCGCGTCGGTGCCGTTTATTGCAGGCTCGGATCTTTTAGTTCCAACGCCGAAGGCGAAAAGTACGCTGACAGTCAGCAGCGCGCAAAGGGCTATGATCGCGGTTGCGCGCCAAATCCTCAGTTTTCTTTCAGTCATTTG
>JAFYCC010000065.1 GCA_017539885.1 Oscillospiraceae bacterium | reverse complement strand
GACCGTATAGCAGCAATGAATCTGCATCGCATGGGAATAAAACTGTTATTAAGTACCGGATGCAGTTGCCGGGGAGTAAACTCTCCGGCACAGGTACGAGTCAACGTGCCTTGATGTAACGCCACCTTTGGCAGCAATGCCGACCGACAAAATGTGGGAGGAGATATCCGCTGTACCACAGGGCAGTTACAAGCTCCGACCTCTTAGGCGTCAGCCGTAGGTCGGGGTAGTTGACCTCTACTCATCTCCTCAAAAAGCCTGTGTTATCAAGGGTTTTTGGCTTTTGAAAATTCGTATTCACGCAAGGAATTTCTCAAACTCCTCCGCGGGGACCGGTTTGGAGAAGAAATAGCCCTGCACGTAGGCGCAGCCCAAAGAGCGCAGCGTAAGCATCTGCTCCTCAGTCTCCACGCCTTCGGCGATGACCGGCACTTTCAGATACTTCGCGATATCGATGATGACCTCGATCAGTCTGGTGTCCTTTCCGTCACGGAAAGCCTCGCGGATGAAGGACATATCCAGCTTCAGCGCGTCAATGGGCAGACTCGAGATCATGCTCAGCGAGGAATAGCCGGTACCGAAGTCGTCCATCTCCACCCGGAAGCCGAGATCGCGCAGGCTGCTGACGGAGCTGATGATCTGCGAGGACTCATGCGTGTAGGCAGACTCCGTGATCTCCAGAAGCAGCTCGCCCGTGTCCAGGCCGTACTCTTCCAGCAGCGCATGCAGTGAATCCACGAGCTTGGGATCGTACATATCCACGCGCGAAACGTTCACCGAGACCGGCACTGCCCGTCCGACGCGCTTTTTCCAGTCGGCGATCTGCGCGGCGGTCTCGCGCCAGACGTATTCGTCCAGTTCGCGCACCAGACCGTTCTCCTCAAACAGCGGAACGAATATGCCGGGACTTACAAGGCCGAGGCGGGGATGCTGCCAGCGCACGAGCGCCTCCGCGCTCGCAAGCACGGGCTTGTCCGGCCGCACGTCGAACTTCGGCTGGTAGTAGACGAGGAACTGCTTCTCCTGCACCGCGGCGCGGAAGTCCTCGATCAGCTGCTCGGCGAAGAGCTCGCGTTCGTGCAGCTTGTTGTCATAGAAGCCGACGGCATTGGAAAAGGAGCCTCGAACGGTCTCCGCCGCGAGCTTCGCGCGGTCGAAGCGTCTCTCGACGTCGAGGGACTTGTCCGCACATGCGTATACGCCCATGCGCAGACGCATGTGGTTGTCGTTTTTGCCGGCCTCTACGGGCACGCTGGCCGCCTCAAGCAGTTCGCGGTAATCCTCGCGGTGCGGGAGATAGAGCATGAACGTGTCCGCGGCGAGGCGTCCCACGATGCCGCCCGTCGTCCGGACGGCCTCGCACAGCGCGGCGCCGATCCGGCGGAGCATATCGTCTGCGCCGGCCTTGCCGTAGCGCTCGTTCATCATGTGGAAATGATTGACATCCACGAGCACGGCGTCCGTGTCGGCATCGGGATAGTACTGATCGAGCTGCGCAGCGTATCGATAGAAGAACTCGCGCACGTAAACGCCCGTGAGCGGATCCCGCTCGGTGGAACTGATGGTATCGCGGTCTTCGCGCTGCTCGATCGTGCGCTTCACGCGCGCCTGAATGACGCCTGCCCGCGGATAAGGCTTCGGAATGAAGTCGATCGCGCCGAGGTTCAGGCTCTCGATCTCCGCGTCCTGATCCGCTGTGAGCACGATGATGGGGATGCGCCGCAGCTGCGGATCCTCGCGCAGGATCTTGAGCAGCTCCAGTCCGGAGAGTACCGGCATCATCAGATCCAGCAGCACGAGAGACAGCTTCTCTCCCTCCTCGCGGATGATTCCGAGCGCCTGCTGACCGTCGCCGGCGTAGAGGATCTCGTAGTCCTCCTCGAGCGTCATGCCGAGGATGTCCCGGTTGATGGACTCGTCATCCACGATGAGGATGCGCCGTCTGTTGTTCCCCGCCCGGAACTTTTCCAGTGTGTTGTCCATCGAAAAACTAGCAAGGGTACTCCCACCTCTGCAGGTGGGGGGTGAATTGCTCCATCCTGCGGCAGTCACGCCGCAGGCCCCTGCTTTCTCCTCTCAGTCAAAATAGTTCCGGAGTGGGAGATGAATCTGATATCCCGCACCGGCGCGTCGGTATTGACCACAGTCCCGTCCAGAAGGCAGAGATTGAAATAACCCCTTGTTCTTCTGCCGTGCACGAAGCAGTCCGTGCCTTTGTAACGCACCCTGTCATTCAGACAGTAGCCCAGCACTTTCTTCGGCG
>JAFYCC010000064.1 GCA_017539885.1 Oscillospiraceae bacterium | reverse complement strand
TGGTTCAATTTGAACAAGGGGAAACGCCGGAAAATGCTCGTTCAACTTTTTGACGAAAAAAGTGCCGAAAATCGACGATTTTCGGCACTTTCTGGCACCCTCAGCGCGATTTGAACGCGCGGCCTTTCGCTTAGGAGGCGACCGCTCTATCCTACTGAGCTACGGAGACGTATTCAATTTTTGGCTTATTTACTGGGTTTTTTGACCCTCGGGAGCCCCCCGACGGAGACCGGATTTTAGGACTTCATCTAATGGACTTCATCCGATCTCCGTTGTAGCGGCATGTTCACCCTAACGCCATTTTGGCGGATAGGTAAACCTGCCAATGTAACATACATGTCCCGATTCGAACTCAGCAGTCAATTTCCATCTCGGAAGTTGGCGGAAGGGGCACCTCACGCTTAGGAGGCGAGTGCTCTATCCTGCTGAGCTACGTGGGCGTATTATTTATTCCTGACAAAGCGCATTCAGTTTACTCTACAGGCTGCGGAATGTCAAGTGTGCATGGCTTTGAAGTATTTACAATTCTTTTCGGATAGTATATAATATTTTGCGCTTTGCGCGAAATTCATTTTTAGAAACGGATTTGAACGAATATGCTGGAATTTGAAGAATACAAGGGCAAGCTGAGCGACCTGAAACCGAAGCTGGAAACGCTGGGCGTTGCGCTGCATCTCGACGATGCGCGGCGTGAGCTGGACGAACTGCACGCTGCCACGGAAGCCGAAGGCTTTTGGAATGACGTTGCAGCAGCGCAGAAGAACCAGCAGCGCACCAAGCAGTTGCAGAGCAAGCTGGACAAGTTCGCGCGGCTGCAGAGCACCTGGGACGACCTGTACACCATCTGCGAAATGGCGCTCGAGGAAAACGACGAGAGTATGCTTGAGGAACTCCAGACCGGCTTCGCGCAGTTCGAGGAGGATCTGGAGCAGACTCATCTGAGCACGCTGCTCAGCGGAGAATACGACAGCTGCGGCGTAATCATGAGTTTTCATCCCGGCGCGGGCGGAACAGAGGCGCAGGACTGGGCCGGCATGCTTTACCGCATGTACGTCCGCTGGGCGGAACGCCACGGTTTCAAGTATACCCTCATGGACTACCTCGACGGTGAGGAAGCGGGCATCAAGTCTGCCACGATCAAGATCGACGGAGAGAATGCCTACGGCTACCTCAAGAGCGAGAATGGTGTTCACCGTCTGGTCAGAATCTCTCCTTTTGACGCCAACGCACGCCGTCAGACAAGTTTCGCAGCCGTAGAGGTCATGCCAGAGATTACGGACACTTCCGAGATCGAACTGCGGGACGAAGACATAAAGATGGATGTCTACCGTTCCTCCGGCGCAGGCGGACAGAAGGTCAACAAGACATCCTCTGCAGTGCGTCTGACCCATATTCCCACGGGCATCGTCGTGTCCTCTCAGGTAGAACGCAGCCACTTTCAGAACCTTGAAAACTGCAAGGAAATGCTGCGCGCGCGGCTCGCCGAGATCAAGGAGCGCGAGCATCTGGAAAAAATCAGTGACATCAAGGGCGTGCAGATGAAGATTGACTTCGGCAGTGCTATCCGAAGCTATGTTTTCATGCCTTATCAGCTGGTCAAGGACACCCGCACCGGCTACGAAAACGGCAACATCACGAGCGTCATGGACGGTGACATCGACGGCTTTATCAATGCCTACCTCTCCATGAAAGCCGGTCAGCAGAAATAGTATGAAATCCGTACTGTTTCGTATTGCTGCCGCGCTCATCGTGATTGCTGCGGCTGTTCTCGTCGGCAGCGCGATGATGGCTGAACCTGTTCCGACTCCGGAGCCGGTCATTGAGGCGACGCCAACCCCCACGCCGACTCCGACCCCCACGCCCGCGCCCACGCCGGCACCCACGCCCACGCCGGAACCGACTCCCGAGCCGGAGCCGGAGTTTTTCACGATCACGATGATCGGCGACTGCACTCTCTCAAGCGGCCCGTACAATGACAACTACGCTGGCGGTTATAAGAAGGTCGTCGGCGATGACTATGCCTATCCCTTTGCCAAGACGCTTCATCTGCTTGAAACGGACGAGTTCACCATAGCCAATCTGGAGTGCGTCCTCTCGGAATACAACGTTGCGGCGCAGAAGAACTTCGTCTTCCGCGCGAGTCCCGACTACGCAAACATCATGTCCGAGGGCAGCGTCGAGTTCGTAACGCTCGGCAACAATCACGTGCTCGACTACGGTGAGCAGGGCTACGCAGATACCAAGGCCGTGCTCGACGGGGCCGGCATCGCCTACGCAGGGCGTGACGAGTGGACGATCTATGAAACTGAGCACGGATTGAAAATCGGCGTATACGCTGTAAGCTTCGGCAATGAAACGCAGATCCGCGAGGGCGTGAAGGCCGTGCGCGAGGCCGGCGCGGATATCGTCATTGCCGCCATCCACTGGGGCGACGAGGGCTCCTATCACGTCAACGGCCTGCAGATCAGTCAGGGCCACGCCGCAGTCGACGCGGGGGCGGATATCGTCTACGGCACCCATCCCCACACGCTGCAGCCCATCGAGGAATATAAGGGCGTATATATTTACTACAGCATGGGAAACTGGTCCTTCGGCGGCAACACGAATCCCCGCGACAAGGATACCGTACTCATCCGGCAGACGGTCATGCGTGATGTAGACGGAACAATATCACTCACCGATCACGAGATCCTGCCCTGCAGTTCCAGCGGTGAGGCGAATTTCAACAACTACCAGCCTGTTCCGCTCACTGAGGATGATCCTCGCTGGGAGCGTGTGCTCTCAAAGCTCGACGGCAGTTTTTCCGGTCCTGACCTCACGATCGGGTATGAGTACAATTACAGCGAGTACTGACTTCTCATAAACGGAACGGAGCGACGGTTCCCTGTCGCTCCGTTCTGTTTTATTCAGGATACTCTGCTCTGGCGCCGCCTATAAGCTTCGGTCTCGTGCGCGCAGCAAGCAGCATTGCCTCGCCGATTCTTTTCACGCCCAGACGCACAGGCACGGCCACGTCCCTGAGGTGCATGCCGATGAGCGTTCCGCCGATATCCATGCCCGCGTCCGCGCGGACGTGCTCCACCGCGACCGGGTCACGCATCAGTTCGTAGACGGCTGTAGCAAATGAGCCTCCGGCCTTCGGCCGCGGTCGAACACAGACGATCTCCAGTCCCAGCCGTTCCGCCGTCTCCCGCTCGACGATGAGCGCGCGGTTGAGGTGCTCGCAGCACTGCGCGGCGAGCGCGAGTCCGTGTGCGTCAAGAATCGAAAGTATCTCTTCAGCGACTGCGCGTCCGACCTCCGGGCTGGATCCCCTGCCGATCGTCTCGCCGAGGATCTCGCTCGAAGAGCATCCGACCACGACCAGAGCTCCGCTGCGGAGCGACGCGGCCTCCAGAAGCTGCTCAAGTGCCGCCCGGGTCTGTTTTCTGATATCGTCCACACGAACCATCTCCGTTTATTGTTTTTCCCATTATAGCACGCCGCGCCCGTAAAGCAAGTTCAACACGAATTGACAATTGCGAACAGAGGGTTTACTATTATGTAAACACGTATGCAAATGAGGTAACTTGCATGAAACGCCTGCTTCTTTCTGTACTGATAATCTCCATGCTTCTGCTCTGCGCCGCCTGCGGCAGCGAACCCGCTCAGGTCGACCCTCCACCGACGCCAACGGTGTCCGAGGCGACTCCTTCTCCGACGCCGGTCGCTACGCCCGCCTCCACGCCGGAAGCAACGGTTACACCGACGCCCGAGCCGACGCCCGAGCCCACGCCGGAGCCCACCCCCATGCCCTATCAGCATCCGCTCACAGGCGAGCCTCTTGCCCAGCCCTTCGGGAACGCCCGTCCGTATGCGGTGATGATCAATAACATTAATGTGGCGCAGCCGCAGTGCTCTACTTCGCAATGCGACATTCTCTATGAGATCCTCGCGGAGGGCACGACCCGCATGATGGCCGTGTTCTCCAGTCTTGACGGCGTCGGAAGCATGGGCAGCATGCGTTCTCTGCGCCCCTATTATCTGGACGTCGCCACCACCTATGATGCCATCATGGTACATGCGGGCGGAAGCGATCAGGCCTACAGTGACGTCAAGACGCTCCACTGGAACAACATCGACGGTGTGCGTGGCCCCGGCGCCGATGCCTTTGCGCGCGACCCCAACCGCATGGCGCACGGCATTGAGCACAGTCTGTTCACGACCGGGCAGAAGATCCTCGACACGACTGCCGCGCTGAACTACCGCACGGAGCACGAGACCGAGGACTATGACTACGGTCTGCGTTTTGCGGAAAACGGCACGCCGAGCGGCGCTCCCGCAGAGAAGATAGAGGTCCATTTCGGCAACTACAAAACTACGACTTTCACTTATGACGCGGAAGCGCAGCTGTACTATCCCGCGCAGTACGGCAGCGATTATATCGACGGCAACACCGGCGAGAAGGTCGGTTTCACAAATGTGCTGGTACTCTACGCAGCAACGCGTACGCTTGATAACTACGGCCGTCTTGCCGTCACGCTGACAGGCAGCAACGAGGGCGTTTACGCATGCGGCGGAAAGTCCACCCACATCACCTGGGAACGCGCGTCGAATGCTGATCGCTTCTCCTACATCAAGGCGGACGGCAGTCCGCTCACGCTCGGCATCGGCACGACCTATATCTGCGTTGTTCCCAACAACAGTGAGATCGGCCTGAGCTGAGGCCGATCCGAAGTGCAGAAAAAACGACCCGTTTGCAATGGCAAACGGGTCGTTTTTTCTACTTGCTCAGTAAGAGCGCTTGTTCTTGTTCTTGCGGGCGGCCTCGGACTTCTTGCGGCGCTTCACGCTGGGGCTCTGATAATACTCCTTCTTGCGAAGGTCAGCCAGCACGCCGGCCTTGGCGCAGTTACGCTTAAAGCGTCTGAGCGCGGCATCCAGAGACTCGTTTTCCTTGACATGGACCTCGGACATTCTATTTCCCTCCCTCCGATTGTACCTTGAGGGTTAAGCATCTCGCATTAACGGTGATATTATAAACACTTCCGGGGACGATGTCAAGCTTTACTTTCCCCGTGAGGGCGTGACTCGCCCCTGCCGGAGCGGCACACGGCTATTGCCAAAACTGGCCGCATATGATAGAATCGCGGCAGCTTTCTTGTCGGAGGTTTACACCGATGTGGTTTTGGCTCGCACTCGCTGCCCTGCTCTTCTGGAGCGGATCCGACCTGTTTTCAAAAATCGGCTGCCGGGATGGCTCGGATAAGCTCAATCACCTGAAAATGGTGATTGCCGTCGGCGTCGTGATGGGCCTGCATGCGCTCTTCGAGATCTTTGTCAACGGCGTTGTCATCAATTTCCGGATCATCCTGACCTATCTGCCCGTCTCCCTGCTTTATATCGTCTCGATGGCTCTGGGCTATCTTGGTCTGCGCTACATCGAGCTCTCCGTCTCCTCTCCAATCTGCAACGCCTCCGGTGCGTTGGTGGCGATTCTGGCAATTCTGTTTTTCGGAGAGGAATACTCTCCGCTCGTCTATGTTGCGATCGCGCTGATCTGTGCGGGTGTGATCGGTCTGGGTATCGTGGAATCCCGCGAGGACGAGGCGCTTCGGCGCGCGCGGCAGGAATACGGCAACTTCAAATACGCCAAGAGCTGGCTGGCGCTGGCGCTGCCGATCGCCTACTGCCTGCTTGACGCTGCGGGCACCTTCGGCGACAATCTCGTTTTGGAAAAGCTCAGCGGCTTTGTGGAAGACTTTGAGGCAAGCGCCAACGTTGCCTATGAACTGACCTTCCTTGCCGCCGGCGTGCTCTGCTTCATCTACGTCAAACTCATCAAAAAGGACCGCTTCCTCCCGAAGAAGGAAGCCCCGAAATACATTGGTGCGGTCTGCGAGACCATCGGTCAGTTTGCCTACATCTTTGCGATCGCGGATTCGGAGCATCTGGCCATGTCCGCGCCCATAATCAGCGCCTACTGCGCGGCATCCGTTCTGTGGAGCCGCATCTTCCTGAAAGAAAAGCTCTCCCGGAAGCACTACCTGATGATCCTGCTGGTGTTCATCGGCATCGTCATTCTCGGCGTCTTCGACGTGTAACGCTGAATGCAATTGACCGCCGCTCTCAGAGCGGCGGTTTATCGTTGTCTGCATCGGAGTGCCGTGGTATACTGATTCACGACAGCGACAGTGCTGTTTTGCATTCGATCGGACAATCTGCATTATTTTGAAGAAAGGAGCAGTTTCCATGCTCAGTGAAGAAGCGATCCTCGCCGAACAGAGTCTGCTGGATATGTGCTCGCTCGTTGCCTCGCTCACAGGCGGTCAGCGGCTTCAGGGACGGCTCGGCGAGATTTTCCGGCCGGGCTTCCCCTTTCCGAGCTTCTACGGCCGTGTTGCGCTGCGCGGAGTGAGCGATGAGGACGCGTCGGACGCTCTGCGCCTCGTGCGCGAGGCGGCGCTCATGCTCGTGTCCTACACGCAGGGATGCGTGCCGGAACGCATGGGCGATCTGCTGCAAGAGGCCGGCTACGCCCCTATGGTCACGCAGACAGGGATGATACTTAAGCTGAAAGAGCACAGTTTTGCCGAGTCGCCGCAAGTCGTGCGCATTGGTCTCGATCGCATAGAGGAGTGGGGCGAAACCTGCTGCCGTGCGTTTGACAAGCCGCCGGAACAGCCCGCATTTGAGGCGATGGTACGTCGCGAAGACTGTTATTTCTACGGCTTCGAGGAGGATGGCCGCCTCATCGGAACGACGCTCCTCTACACCGAAGACGGCAATGCGGGGATCCACGAGGTCGGTGTTCTGCCGGAATGCCGAAGGCGCAGCGTGGCAGGGCGGCTGCTGCGGCATGCTCTGACGCAGGCAAAGCGCGATGGTGCCAAGATCGCCACTCTTCAGGCTTCCGCCCTCGGTGAGCCGCTTTATCGTGCACTGGGTTTTAAAGCCGTCAGCAAGCTCGCTACATGGATCATGCCGCCTCAGGCATAAATCCGTTCAGCGAACTGAACACAGCGCCACTTTCGGGGCGCTGTGTTCAGTTCGCCAGAGCGTATTGCCTTCGGTATTCGTCGAAATACCGGTCGAATTCCGGCGAGTGCTTCTCACGCAGTCTGTCCAGATACTCGTGCGCCTCAAAGCGTTCGTTGTCCGGCTCCACCGCGGCCTCGGCGAGGTTGGAGCAGTGATCTGACACGCGCTCGAAATTCGTGAGCAGATCGTTGAAAATGTAGTTCTGCGGCACCTGACAGATACCCAGCCGCAGACGTTCGACGTGGCGAGCCTTGCACTCGTCGCAGAGCATGTCGATGACCTCCTCAAGCGGTTCCACGCGAAGGGCGTCCTCCTGACTGCCATTGACGAAGGCCGTCGTCGCAAGACGCAGATTCTCCAGCACCGCGTGGATCACGACAGAGAGATCTGCCTTTGCCGCGTCGGAGATGGTCAGCGACCGGTCAAGCAGTTCTTTCGCGCTCTCCGCCACATTCAGTGAGAGGTCGGTAATGCGCTCCAGATCCGCCAGCGCGCGAAGTATGTTCCCGCTCTCACGGCCCTGCTGCTCCGTCAGCGCACGTCCGGTCAGACGCATGAGATAGGAACCGAGCGCGTCCTCATAGCGGTCGCCCGCCGCCTCGAGTTCAACGACCCGTTCAAAAGCGCTCTGGTCGTAATCAAGCAGGAGATCCACCGCCTTTTGGAAGGCTTCCTGCGCCTGCAGTGCCATCTCCGAAACAGCCAGCATGCTCTGTCCGATGGCCAGTGCCGGATGCGTGAGAAAACGTTCCTCCAGCCGCAGAGCAAGTTCCTTCTCCGCGGCGGACTTCTTTTCCGGTATGAGCAGTGCCACGAGTTTTTCCAGTGCGCCGGAAAGCGGCGCAAGGAGGCAGAGCACGACGAGACGGTATACGGTATTCACCAAAGCGACGGATACCGGACCCATGACCGTCTCCATAAGCTGATCGAAATGAAAGATGGCATTCGCGCCATAAAAGAGTGCGGAACAAACCGCGACGCCAAGCACAGTGGCCACCGGGTATACAGCGGCAGCGCGCCTGGCATCTACTCTTGCGCCGATCGCCGAGAGCACGACCGGCACCGCCGCGCCTATGCAGATACCCATGAGCAGCGGCAGCGCCGCGTCAAAATGCATGGCGCCTGTCACGGACAGCGCCTGAATGACGCCCACCGCCGCGCTGGCCGACTGAAGGACCGCCGTAAACACGGTTCCGACAAGGATGCCGAGCAGCGGATTCGTCATACTGGCAAGCATGGATGTGAACCAGCTCTGCTTGCCGAGATCGCTCACCGCGCCGCTCATGGTGCTCATTCCGAACATCAGCACGGCAAATCCCATCAGGATGTCGCCGACGCTGCGCCGAGCCTGCTTTTTGGAAAACAGCCGCAGGCAGATACCCGCGACGGCCACGACGCCTGTGATTGTCGCCGTAGAGAACAGACCGCTGAGTCCGGTCGCGCTGTCGATATAACTCAGGCAGAGGATCCAGCCCGTGATACTTGTTCCAAGGATAGCGCCGAGAATGACGCTCACCGCCTGCCGCACGCGCATCATACCCGCGTTGACGAAGCCGACAGCCATCACGCTCGTCGCAGAGGACGACTGGATCACCGCCGTAACGCCCGTACCGAGCAGAACGCCGCGAAGCGGCGTGCCGGAGAGCTTGAACAGGATCGGCTCGAGCTTGCTGCCGGAAACACGCTGCAGGCCGTCGCCCATGCGCGTCATGCCGAACAGGAACAGCGCCGCGCCGCAGAGCAGATTGATGATCTGTAATACGCTCATCGCTTGCCAATTTCCTCACTTTGCCGTATGGCCCGATTTCCCACCAGAATATAGTATAGTCAATCCTCCGGTGGATTGCAACCTGTTTCGCATCGGTTGACCGTACCGCCTCGCCGCGGTATAATCGAAGCGATAACGCCGTCATTCCGTAGTGCTTATGGAGAAGGCAACGCTGAAAGACCTGAATATTGAATCCAGAGAGGACGTCCTCCGTTTCCTGAAGAGCCTGTGGCGTCAGGAGGAGACGCCCTGCCCCATCTGCTCCGCAGCGCTTGAGCCTCTGCATAAAAAAGCGAAGAAGAGCGACTGCGACTGGCAGTGCAGGAACTGCGGCAAGGTCTTTCGGACGATCCATCTGCTGGACGAACTGAACGCCCTTTCTGGGGAGAAAAGCTGCGTATGATTGAAATAAGACGTCTGGGACCGGCGGACGTTCAGGAAGCAAATCTTCCAAACGAGCCGTTCCCTCTTTGGGGCAGGCTGATTCCCGCGCTGGAGAACGGCGCGTGGAACTGGCGGACGGAAGTCTTCCCCGAGCGGACGGAGATGTGCTTTCCCGACTATCCATATGACCCTGCCGACGAAAACGCAGTCTTTCTGGCAGCTTGCGAGGACGGGGTCTGCACAGGCCTTGCCGTACTGCGAAAAGCAATGTTCCGCTATCTGTATCTCGACGATCTGAAGGTTTGCCGCGCCTATCGGGGAAAGGGTGTCGGCAGCCGGCTCATCGAGGCCTGCATGGACGAGGCTGCCGCAGCCGGTATGCAGGGCATATACGTTGTCGCACAGGACAACAATCTCGATGCCTGCCTGTTCTACCTGCATCGCGGTTTCGCCATCGGCGGTTTCGACAACCGCGCCTACCGCGGCACGCCGCAGGCGCATAAGGCAGACATCTACTTCTACCGCGACTGCACATAAGTCCGGACGGCAAAAGGAGAGGTGCTTTTCCGCACCTCTCCTTTTGCCGTTTTGCTTGCTATTATGAGTCGCCGTTGGCGATGGTCTCGGCCGCCTGCCTTGCCCACGTGAGGCAGCGGCCGTGGCTGTTGCCGTTGAAGAGCAGCGGGTAGTCCACACCGTAGAGGCCGCCTGCGATCATGCCAACGGCCAGCAGGCCGGGGATGGGCTTGGAGTCCGCGTCGAGTACACGCAGCTTCACGTCGGTGATGACGCCGCCGAACACGTCCAGCAGCGAGGGACCGAACTTGAGCGCGTAATAGGGCGGCTTGTCGATTGGCGTGAGCAGCGCTGTGCGTTTGCCGTAATCCTCGTCGTTCTGCTTCTGATACAGCTCGTTGTAGCGCTTGACCGTGGCAAGGAAGGTATCCCTGTCGACGCCCATCTGTTCGGCCAGTTCTTCGAGCGTATCCGCCTTGCAGCAGACGCCGTCCTCGACATATTTCTCGATCGTCTTCTCGATGCCGTTGTCGTCGCTCCAGCCCTCGCCGTATACCGCCTGCAGCGGCTCGCAGAACTGCCCGCCGTTGATGGGCGAGAGATAGCGCACCTGATCGACCCAGCGGCTGTCGAAGACGCTGAAGGCCCAGCGGCCGTCCGGCTGCTCGAGCGTGCGGATCGCCTTGGCCTGTACCCAGGTGTCCTCGTTCATGTAACGTCTGCCCTGCTGGTTGACGTGCAGGAAGAAGAATGCGAACAGCGAATAGGCGATCAGGTGCAGAGAGAGAGCCCAGTCGTGTTGCTCATATTCCGCTCCCGCCCAGTATGCCATCTTATGGCCGTCGCCTGTATTCACGCCGACGGGAAAATAGCCGTTGTGCGCGGCGCGCAGACCGAGCGGAGCAAAGTACTTCATCATTTCACGGTCGCCGGCGATATCTCCTGTGGCGAGCACGACTGCCTTTTTGCCGACATAGCGGCGATAAACGCCCTCGTTGTCCTGAGCCACGAAGGAGACGACGCGCCCGCTCTCATCCTTTTCCAGATACAGTGCGCGCGTGTTGCGGTCGATCCTGTGGCCGCCGTCGAGAATGACCTTCTCCATGATCTCGCACGCGAGATAAGCGGTTTTGTTGTTCTTATAAACGTGATAGCCCGGTTTCTGCACGATAAAATGCGTGCCGGGGTATTCCGTGAAATCCGGCCCCTTGTAATAGCCGCCGAAGAGTTTGCCCTCCACGGCCTCGCCGCCGGTCTCGAGCAGCCATTCCCAGGCCTCTTCGCTCTTGTTCACATAGAGCCAGAGCAGGTCCTCGTTCACGCGGCTGCCGCAGATGCGCATCCAGTCGCGCGCGAACTGCCGCTTATCAATGTACACGCCGTTCTCGCGCTGGATCTTGCTGCCTACGGACGCAATGTGGGCGCCGTGCGCGACAAGGCCCTTGAACTTCTCCACCACGACGACGCTCTGCCCCAGCTGCACACAGCGCGCGCCGGTGGCAAGGCCGGAGATGCCGCCGCCGATGACTGCCACGTCTGCCGTTACCGTCTCCTGAATGAGAGCCTCGTCAATCTTCGGGGGTGGGGTGCCCCAGGGGTAGCGGGCTTCTCTCGCTTTCGGATCGGAATAATCTTCACGTTCGATGAAATGCATGCGCTCTCCTCCGTTTCTTTTTGCATCTGCCCAAAGTATAGCACGCCGCGGGCGCGAATGTAAACAGCAAACAGGATTCCGTGTGTTCGCTCCGATATCTGTTGCGCGCCGCGCGCAGCGCGTGATATAATTCCCGGAGAGACTCGCAGCGCGCCGAAGGCGGCCGCTGTCCCGATATTAAGGAGGAATTCGATGATCGGCAAGGAGAGAAAGTCAAAGCTCAAAAAGGAGATCCACGGCGGCGAGGAGATGGACGTCGTCTATCTGGAAGGCATGCCCGGTCTCACCGCCGAGGAGATGATCGCCGCGCGGGAGCGCGGGGAGAATGTTCACAGATTCCGCTACTGCCCCAAGCCGGATCCGTCGGTCTTCGAAGCCGCTCCCGGCATTACCTGTCACCGGGACATGACGATGTGCCTGCGCGATGGCGTGAAGATCTGTTTCGATCTGTATATGCCGGCCCGCGAGGACGCAGAGGGCACCCCCGTGCCCCTCATCGTATGCTGGACGATGTTCGGCAAACGCATGAGCGAAGGGCCGGGTCCCTTCAAGATCCTCGGCGTGCCGGACGGCGCGGTGACGAAGATGTGCAAGTTCGAGTCCGCTGACCCCGGCTACTGGTGCCATTACGGCTACGCAGTGGCGAATGTGGATCCGCGCGGCGTCGGCAACAGCGAGGGCGACTGCAGCATGTTCGGTGAGAACGACGCGCGCGACGGCTACGATTTCGTGGAGTGGTGCGCCGCGCAGAGCTGGTGCACAGGCAGGATCTCCCTGTTCGGCAACAGCGGCGGCGCCATGCCCGCCTGGCGCATCGCCGCGCAGCAGCCGCCGCATCTGAGCTGCATCGCGCCCTGGGAAGGCACGAGCGACATGTACCGCGAATCCATCTGCGTCGGCGGGATCCCGTCCGGCTCCTTTGACCGGATGATCGTCAACGGGATCGGCTGCAGCGGCTGGATCGAGGATCTCAATGAAAATCTGAAGCTCCACCCGCATTTTGACGCCTACTGGCAGAACAAGGCCGTCGATTTCGAAAAGATTCTGTGCCCCACCTATCTGACCGCCGGCTGGTGCCATTTCCATTTGCGCGGCAGCCTCGAGGGCTTCCGTCGCCTGCGCACGGCGCAGAAGTGGCTGCGCATCCATCGCGAATTTGAGTGGCGTGATGCCTACCACTATGAGAATCTGGAAGACCTGCGGCGCTTCTTCGACCGCTATCTGAAGGAGATCCGCAACGGCTGGGAATACACGCCGGTCGTGCGAATGGACGTGATGGACGCCTACGCCTTCGATCTGTGCGGCCGCCGCGAAGAAACGGACTTCCCTCTCCGTCGCACGGAATACAGGCGCCTGTATCTGGACGCGGACAGCCGCTCGGCCGAGTACGCCCCGTTTTCGGCGGAAAGCGAGCTCCAGTACAATGCGGACGACATGCACGCGTGCGCGACCTTCGATCACGTCTTCCGTGAGGACACGGAGATCAGCGGCTATATGCGGCTGCGGCTCTGGGTGGAGTGCCGGGGTCACGATGATATGGATCTCTTCATCTGGATCAAAAAACTCGGTCAGGACGGGCAGTACGTGCCGATCCACTGCATGGATCAGCCTTACCGCGGCGCCTGGGGCTACCTGCGCGTCTCCGCGAGAGAACTGGACGAGGCGCTCTCCACCGACTTCCAGCCCGTACAGGCGCACAAACGCACGCTGAAGCTCGCTCCGGGCGAGATCGTACCGGTCGACGTGGAGATCTGGCCGCACAGCCGCTTCTGGCACAGCGGCGAGGCGCTTCGCGTGGAAATCGCTCCCGCGTTCGTCCCGACCGAATGGTATGAGGACGAGCGTATGGGCTTCGTCACGGACAACGGCGGCAAGCACGTGATCCATACCGGCGGGCAATATGAGTCCTATCTGCAGATCCCCGTCATCCCGCCGAAGTACGAGATCCGCGGCTACGCGGTGCGCTGAACGGACCTTCGAGGCAAGGTTATGCTCAACACGACGCTCTGTTATCTGGAAAACGGGCGCGGCGAGTGGCTGATGCTCCACCGCGTGAAGAAGAAAAACGACGTCAACCACGACAAATGGATCGGCGTCGGAGGCAAATTCGAGGCGTTCGAAAGTCCGGAGGACTGTCTGCTGCGCGAGGTGCGCGAGGAGACCGGCCTGACGCTCACGGTCTGGCGCTTCCGCGGCGTCGTCACCTTCTGCTACGAATCCGAGCCCGCCGAACAGATGTTCCTGTTCACGGCCACGGGCTGGACGGGGAATATGCGCGCCGACTGCGATGAGGGCACGCTCGAATGGGTACCGAAAAACGACGTTGCAAAGCTGCCCGTCTGGGAGGGCGACAGGCTCTTTTTCCGGCTGCTGGCCGAGGAACATGCCCCCTTCCTTCTGAAGCTGGAATACCACGGCGACACGCTCGTCCGCGCCGTACTGGACGGACGGGAAATCACAAAGGACGAATGGAGGAACTCTCATGAAGTTTAAGGAAATGCCCTATGCCAGACCGGACATCGAGGCCGTCAAGGCTGATCTTGCCTCGCTGACCGAGCGGCTGAAAAGCGCCGCGAGCTATGAAGAGGCCCGCGCGGTCTTTCTTGAGCAGGAGGAACTCGGCAAGCATCTGAACACGCTAGGCACGCTCGTGTCCATCCGTCACAGCATCGACACCCGCGACGCGTTTTATGACGAGGAGGAGCAGTTCTTCAACAGCGCCATGCCGGAAGTCCAGGCCTACTCGCAGCAGTGGACGCAGGCCATGCTGGACAGCCCGTTCCGCGCGGATTTTGAGAAGGAATACGGCCCGCTCATGTTCGTCAACGCCGAGATCCAGCTCAAGACCTTCTCCCCGGAGATCATCCCCGAGCTGCAGAAGGAAAATGACCTCACCCAAGAGTATGAAAAGCTTCTGGCATCGGCGCAGATTCCCTTCGAGGGCAGCGTCTACACGCTCTCGCAGCTGACGCCCTTCAAGACCGATGCGGACGATCAGCGGCGGCTCGCCGCCTGGAAAGCCGAGGGGACGTGGTATAAGGAGCATCAGGCCGATCTCGACCGGCTTTACGATGAGCTGACCCATCTGCGCGATGCCATGGGAAGGAAACTCGGCTACGACGGCTATACGCAGCTGGGCTATTACCGCATGGAGCGCAACTGCTACGGCAAAGCGGATGTGGAGAAGTTCCGGGCGGCCGTCGTGAAGTACCTCGTGCCCCTGGCCGACCGTCTCTACCGTGCGCAGGCGAAGCGTCTGGGCGTGGAGTATCCGCTCAGCTACGCCGACGCCGCGCTGCAGTTCCGCTCCGGGAATCCGCGACCGCAGGGCACTGCGCAGGACATCCTGGCCGCCGGCAAGCGTTTCTACGAGGCGCTCTCCCCGGAAACGGGCGAGTTCTTCAACAAGATGCTGGACATGGAACTGCTCGACGTGCTGTCCACCGAAGGCAAGGCGAGCGGCGGCTACTGCACCAGTCTGCCCGATTACGGCATGCCCTTCATCTTCGCCAACTTCAACGGCACGCAGGGTGACGTGGAGGTCGTCACGCACGAGGCAGGCCACGCATTTGCGAATTATGTCAACCGCGATCGTGTTCCGCTTGAGTACCAGTGGCCGGGCATGGAAGCCTGCGAAGTGCACTCCATGAGCATGGAATTCTTCGCCGAGCCCTGGGCGGAGAGTTTCTTCGGGCCGGACACGAAGAAATTCCTGTTCAGCCACCTCGCCTCGGCGATCACCTTCATCCCCTACGGCACTCTGGTAGACCATTTCCAGCACGCTGTCTATGAAAAGCCCGATATGACGCCTGCCGAACGCCACGCCGAGTGGAAGCGGCTGCAGGGGATCTACATGCCGTGGATGCGGCTCGACGGCGGCATTCCGTTCTACAGCGACGGAGAGGCCTGGCAGCGGCAGCATCACATCTACTCCATGCCCTTCTATTATATCGACTACTGCCTTGCGCAGACCGTTTCTTTGCAGTTCTGGGCGCGCATTCAGGACTCTCTGCCGGACGCGTGGGCACACTATATGGCCTACACACGGATGGGCGGCAGCCGTACCTTCACCGAGTTGCTCGAAGGCGCCGGCCTCGACAGTCCGTTCGGTGAGGACTGCCTGCGCGGTGTCTGCGAACACGCAAACGCATGGCTCGATGCCTTTGATCTGAACGGCATCGCATAACCCGAAAATGCCTCTGCGGGACGGGTTTTTGCCCGTCCCGTTTATCTGTCCTGTTTATCGTACTCTTCTCGTTTTATGCTCTGATTGTAAGCAAGAAATGCCTCTCAGAGACAGAAACGGAGGAATATGATATGGAAGAGTATAAAGATTTCGGCAGACAGGTCCGGAGCGCCGCGCCGCTCGATCTGCGCCTGGCAGAAAAAGCAGAGGCTTTCGGCAAGGCTCACGCCGGCCTCGTCTATGCCGCGGAATGGGCCGCGGTCGCGCTCGGCGCAGCGGGGCTTTTGCGCATGCTCAGCGGCGTCTGAAGGCAGATTGACGCGGCAGACGGTCTCCGGACGGGGGCCGTCTGCCGCTTTTTCCGGAAATCGTCCCATTTTCTTTCCGCATCGCGCCGAAGATGTGATATACTGGCTTTATCGGAGGTGCGCTATGGAAAAAACGATTCTGTCCCCGGAGGAATTCCTCCCCTGTTTCGTCACATCGGACGAGCCGAAAACCCGCGCAGCTCGTACTGTCGGCAGGACGCCGCTAGGCGAATGGGCGTTGCGGCGTGTCCTTCCGGAGGCCTCTGCCTTTGAGCGTGAGGAGAGCTTCTGGCTTCTCGACGGGAAAGAGTGCAAGGAGCTCCTCATTGAGGCGCTCCGGCGCGGCAGGGTAACGATGGCGGAGTACAACACGCTGCAGGAAGAGCTGCGCGCGCCCGAGTCCTCCGCAAAAACCGAGCCCGTCAAGCCCGCGCCGCAAAAGCCGGGCGAGGTCTGTATATTCCGCGGCGATGGCGCTGAGATCGGCCTTCTGAAAGACACGCGGCCCTATCTGCGTCTCGACGGCGAGGAATACACGCTGTCCAGTCACCCCTTTGACCCCTGCACCTATATCCGAAAGAACAGCAGAGTCGTCATCACGATCCGCAACGCATTCGAGATCTATACCGCTTATGAAATGCTAGCGGACGGCAAGACTCTCACGAGCATCTCCGGGCGCAAATATGACGCGGCCGGTTTCTGCTCACTGCTTGCATGCGCCGTGCGCATGGGGCAGGAAGAACTGCAGCTGAGCGATGCGGAAGCTCTTCTCCCCCGCGAGGAAACCGGGGACGATGACCCCGTGCTTGAAAACGAAAAACAGGTATTCTGAATCTGACGCAACGGAAGGAGATTTTTCATGAAAAGCCCGCAGAGATGGTACCGCAAATGGGATCTCGACATTCCCAGAGAGGTCGTAAAGGAAGTCGTCGCCAAATACGGGACGCCGGATAAATATGCCACGTCGCGCATGGCCGGACCGCACACCCCGCCAGACAGCGACGCTCTCGTCGGCAAAACGCTCGTCTTCCGGGGCGAAGGGCGTGAATTCGCTTTCGAGTTCACCGCTCTGAACGAGCTGCGCTTCCTCGAGAGCGGCTGTGAAGCCAAGACCTGCTACTGCAACGTCAAGACGATGGACAACGTGATCTTTTTCGTCAACCACCTTGTGCCCGGCTGGGAATGCTCGCGCCAGATCTCTCTCATTGCGGACATGAAGACCGGCTGTGCCACGGTCTGCGATGCGCACCTCGGCACGGAGTATTCCGCCATCGACGTCGACCGCGAGTTCATTTTCGGCCGTCTGGACGGTGTTGGCGAAGGCGGTGAGCTCCACCATTTCACGGACGAGATCGTCGGCCGTGCCGTACTGTGGGAGTACACTCCCGGCGGCATGAAGATCAAGCATATGTACGTTTCCAATCTGTTTTACACCTATACCGCGCAGACCTCCCACGGCGCGTGGATGGCGACCAATCCCGCTGATTACGTGAAGATCCGCGACAACAAATACCTCTTCTCCTTCGTGGAGGAACGGCAGGCAGGGCTGCAGGCGCTGTTTCTGATCGACTTCGATGCCTATCACGACATCGGCAGTTTTTATGGCGTCGGCAGGGACCATATCACCAGCGCCTGCATCGGCGCGAAGGGTGAGAAGGCGGATATCCTATCCATATACTGACGTACGGGCGCGGAGCGCGGCGATGCCGCTCTCCGCGTTCTTTTTCCCGCACAAAAAGCAAGGAAAACAGGAACCCTTATCTTGCTTTTTTTCCTCCGTGCTTATATAATTTTCATGAATACTGGCGGAAAGCAGGTGACGCTATGGGCGAGAGCAATCCCGAGTACGTGATCGAGATGCTGCACATAACGAAAGAATTCCCCGGCATCAAGGCAAACGACGACATCACGCTTCAGCTCCGCAGGGGCGAGATCCACGCCCTGCTCGGCGAAAACGGCGCCGGCAAGAGCACGCTGATGAGCGTCCTGTTCGGACTTTATCAGCCCGAGGAGGGCGAGATCCGCAAGAACGGCGAGGTCGTGAAGATCAACGACCCGAACGATGCGACGGCGCTGGGCATCGGCATGGTGCATCAGCACTTCAAACTCATCGACGTTTTCACCGTACTGGACAATATCGTCCTTGGCGCGGAGACCACGAAGATGGGGTTCCTCCAGAAAAAGGAAGCCCGGAAAAAGGTGGAGGCCCTCTCC
>JAFYCC010000063.1 GCA_017539885.1 Oscillospiraceae bacterium | reverse complement strand
TGTTATGCGACGAGCCGACGGGCGCTCTTGATTCCGAGACGGGCGTTATGGTGTTAAAGCTGCTTCTCGATATGGCGAAAAACTACGGCAAGACGATCGTGATCGTCACGCACAACCAGAATATCGCGAAAATGGCGGACGTCGTGATCCGCGTCAAGAACGGAAAGATCCGCGAGATCACCGAGCAGGAAAATCCGCTTTCCGCTGACGAGGTGGAGTGGTGATGCTTTTTCGTAAACTCTTTCGCACCGCGTGGAGCTACAAGGCGCAGTTTGTTTCGATGATCATTATGATGACGCTCGGGATCGGCATCTTCCTCGGCTTCAATATGGAATGGAAGACCATCGAATACGACGTCGGTAAGTTCTTTGAAGAAACGAAATACGCGGATTACCGTCTGTATTCGGAAAGCGGCTTTACAAAAGACGATCTTGAAAAGATCGCCTCGATAGACGGCGTAGACGCGGCGACACGGTATCTTTCGGTCAATCTCGAAATAAAGGGAGACAGCAAAAAGTCTCTCGCGCTGGACGTTTCGGAGAACTACACCGTTTCGACTTTTACGCTGATGAGCGGCGACGGATATGACGAAAACGGCGACGGCATCTGGCTGTCCGACAAATTTGCAAGGCTTAATAACATCGGGATCGGCGACGCGCTGACGCTTGAATTTCAGGGACTGGATATCGAAAGCCGCGTCGTCGGGCTCATCAAAGCCGGCGAGCACATGATCTGTCTCGCCGACAGCAACCAGGTCATGCCGGACTTCAATACGTTCGGTTACGCGTATATTTCACCTGCAAAGCTTAGCGCGATCATTCGCGAAAAGGCGTTGAATACCCTGACCGACGAGCTGCAAAAGTCGGGCGTTCCGGCTGAAATGATAAACGAACAGGCAAAAACCATGCTGACGGACGGGATGCTGACGGAAGCGACGGATAAGGCGTTCCCGCAGATCAATCTGATCTCGGGGCTCGATAAATCCGAACTGGAAGAAGCGGTGAAGGAAAAACTCGGCAAAACGCTGATGGTCGTATCGAAGGACGATCACACCGTGTATAAAGAAGCGATGGGCGAGGCGACCGAGGGCAAGGCGATGGGCTCCATTCTGCCGGTGCTGTTTCTCGCGATCGCGATCCTGACGATGGTGACGACGATGCACCGCATCGCCACGCAGGAAAAAACGCAGATCGGCGTACTTAAAGCGCTTGGCTTCAAAAACCGCACGATCCTCGTCCACTATTCGTTCTACGGACTGTTCATCGGCATCGTCGGGTCGGCGCTTGGCGCGGTGCTCGGATACTTTGTCTGCAAACTTGTCATGAGCGAAAACGGGATGATGGGTACATATTTCGATATGCCCGACTGGTCGGCGGCAACGCCCGCGTTCTGCTGGCCGGTCATAGCGGGAACCGTTCTGCTCCTCGCGCTGATCAGTTTTCTTTCCGTTCGCGCGCAGCTTCGCGGCACGGCGGCGGACGCGCTGCGTCCCTATACTCCGAAGAAGATGAAAAAGTCCGTTCTCGAAAAACTGCCGTTCTTCGGGAAAATGAGCTTTGCGACGAAATGGAATCTGCGCGACCTGATGCGCCATAAGAGCCGTTTTGCCATGACGCTTGTCGGCATCATCGGCTGTATGATCCTGCTTGTCGGCGGCCTCGGTATGCGCGACACGATGGCGGGTTTTCTCGACCTCCTGGACAACGGCGTTTCCCATTATGCTACGAAGGTCAACATAGTTGAGAATACCGAACGCGAAAAGGTCGATCGGCTGATCGCCGACCTCGACGCCGACTGGGAGAGCTATTCCGGCATCAGCATCGACGGCTATACCGCGACGCTCGATATCGTCCACAACGAAAACGGCAGATTCAGCGTGATCGACGAAGACAACAAGGAGATCGAACTGCGTGACGACGGTGTCTATCTCTGCCTGCGGCTTGCGGATCGCGCGAAGATCGGCGAAACCATCGAGTTCTCGCCATACGGCGGCGAGGAGACGTACCGCGTCAAAGTCGTCGGATATAACCGCTCGATCATGACCGAAAGCGTCACGATGACCGACAAGTGCGCAGACGGGCTCGGGATCGGATACAGCGTTTCCGCCGTTTATACGAACAGAGATTCAAGCGAGATCCCGTCGTCGGAGATTATATCCGGTAAACAGGACAAACGGCAGCTTATGGACAGCTTCGGCAGTTTTGTTCAAATCATGGACAGTATGGTGCTCATCCTCGTCGTCGCCGCCGTGATCCTCGGGATCGTGGTGCTCTACAACCTCGGCGTGATGAGCTACGTCGAGCGCTCCCGCGAGCTTGCCACATTGAAGGTGCTCGGCTTCCGCAGCAAAAAGATCGGTCAGCTTCTGATCTCGCAGAACGTCTGGCTGACGGTGATCGGAGTGATTCTGGGGCTTCCTGCCGGACTCGGGACGCTCTACTGGATGCTTACCGCGCTCGCGGGCGAATACGAAATGAAGCTGATGCTCGGCCCCTTGACATACTCGGTTTCGATCCTGCTGACTTTCGGCGTTTCGCTGCTCGTCGGCTGGATGGTCGCGCGCAAGAACAAAAAAATAGACATGGTCGAAGCGCTCAAAAACGCGGAATGAGAGGCTTTTATCAGCGGTTCAGCAAGAAGACACCAACCTCTGTAGGGGAAGATGAATTGCGTTAAGGAACCGCCCTCCTTTTGATAATATCATTTTGTCAGCTTTGCCAATCATGCACTTCAGGGTACTACAGTATCCTGGAGGCTTACGAGTCTATCCACTCTGCCAAATGTTGAACGCGCCGTTGCAGTAGTCAACAAAAATTGGACACAATAAGCTAAAAAATTGAATGCGTGAGAAAATGCATCAGACAGAGGCAGCAAGAGAATTGGCCTCGCGGTACTGCTTCGGCGTCATGTAGTTTAAGGAATAGGCAGGGCGCTGTTCGTTAAAGAAAAGGATATATTCATCAATTTCTTTCTCAACAGGCTTTTCCCCAGATACATGCAAGTCCATGAACAGCTCCGCCTTGATCCAGCCGTTAATGGCCTCCATCGCGGCATTATCTGTCGGCGTACCGGCGCGAGACATGGAGCGTGTAATGCCATACATGGGCAGCAGCTCATTGAAAGCCTTGGAAGCATATACAGAGCCCTGATCTGAGTGCAGGATCATCTGGTATTCAGGATGCAGCTTCTTAAGCTCAACAAGGTCTTCCAAACCGCTGATGTAAGTTGTCCTGTCTCCACGCTTTGCGGAAAGAGAATGGCTGACAATCTCATTGTTCCACAGATCCATGTAGAGCGTGAGTTCGTAGTAGACGCCCTTCACGTAGAAAGCGGTCATGTCGCTCACAACGCATTGCAGCGGGCCGTCAATCTGCATCTCAGACAAAAGCAGATTGGGGAAGATACGGTAAGGATCGCCTGGCTTCTTGTATTTGTAATGCTTGGCTTTGCTCTTAATGCCGACTGTTTTACAGCATTTGTGTGCATACGGATCAGAGACACCAGACCAGTATCCAGCCGAATCTTGGCGTTCAGCCAACGGTAGCCATGGGAAGGGTATTTAAAATGGTATTCTTGAAACAACAGGATGTTGCTGACAAATGACTTTGTTCTCTCGGACGGACAGGAAAGGTGTTTCTTCCAACTGTAGAAGCTGCTCCGAAGAATCCCCATCGTCTCACAGAGAAGCTTTACCGGAAACTCTCCGGAAAGTTCCATGATTACTTGGTATTCCTGTTGCCGTACAGAATTACCGTACCATCCCCCTTCACCTCGTATCCTTTTTTTAGGCGTGCTTCTGCGATCCGAGCTTTAACGAGCTCTTGAATGAGCTGTTCTTTCGACATGGATTCCAGTTCATCTATGTTCGCTGGAGCGTTCTGGAAGGATGGCGCTTTGACTGTTGCTTTCTTTCCTCGTTTTGCAGGGAGTTGGTTTACATTGCGATACAGTCTCATGTAATCTCGTGCAGTCTGGTCGCTGATGCCGTAGACTTCGGCTGCCTGGTAACGGGTCATCTCGCCCTCATAAATCCGGCGGCCAATGTCCAGGCGTTCTTCTTGCGTGTATTTCATGGTAAGCCTCCTGTTCACCTTCGGGAGTAGCTTTGTATAGTGATGTATTTTGCTGTTCTTCATTATACATCTTCTGTACAAAAATTACCCCCTCCGTGTCCAATTTAAGCTTACCACTGCACCGTATACCGAACGGTACGTACGGTGCGGTGAGAGGACGGGGGTTTGTCACCCCCTCCTACTCGATTATTTGCCTGATTTTTGCCCAAAATGCAAGAAAAAACCCCTTTTGTCGTGGTAGACAAAAGAGGTTTCTTTTATGGTGGAGACGGAGGGATTCGAACCCTTGACCTTACGGATGCGAACCGTACGCTCTCCCAACTGAGCTACGCCCCCATGTGTCCGTC
>JAFYCC010000062.1 GCA_017539885.1 Oscillospiraceae bacterium | reverse complement strand
ATCTGGGAGAGCGCGTGACACTTGCCGACGACCGGCTGGCCAGACTCAGCGGCGTGAACGCGTCCCAGATCACGGACGAGTGCATCTGCTTCTGCCATGATGTTCTGACCGAGCGGTTAAACTCTTACTATGACAGCGGCTTCGATCTCGTCCTTTCAGACATCCCCGGCTTCGGCGTGGGGGCGTTGGAGCATGTCTATCACGGGTTGAGCAGGGAATTCCCCGATCAGTTCGAGCTTGGTCCTTTCACGGTGCTCATAGAGCCGCGGAACGCAGCATTGCTGCGGAACGGTCAGGGCGGCGACATGGCGTATATCCTTCGCGCACAGCTCTTGGAAGCGGACTTGATCGTACTGAACAAATGCGATCTGCTGGAGGCCGCGGAGTTGGCGGCAGACCGGGATTGGCTGGCCGAGCACTATCCGCAGGCCGAGATCATTGCGATCAGCGCTTTGACAGGCGAAGGGCTTGAGGAGCTCTCCCACGCTTTGACGCAGGGCAAGGCGTCCATGCAGCATCCCGACATTGACTATGAGGACGTTAACTTGCAGAACGCGATGGATCAGTTGACTGAGTTTTATCTGGAATACTTTGCCCAGGTCTGCTGCAACGACTTCGACGGCACGGAGTATCTCTCAGACCTCGCCCGCATGGTACAGGCGGAGCTCCAGGCAGGAGGCTATGAGATCCCGCACATGAAGCTCCTCGCCTGGGAGCCGGAGGGCGATTTCGGAAAGGTCGATCTGCTTGGTGTGGATCGACCGATCGAGATCACACGGCGTTTTGTGCGACCGTGCACCTACATCGCCGTTGTTTTAAATGCGAACGCTGCCTGCCCGGCAGACGTACTGGACGAGATCATCATGGGAGCGACGAAAACCGCTTCCAAGCGCTATCAGTTGGACTTTACTCTTTTTAAGAAGGAGTGTTTCAATCTCGGAGAGTGAGGCTTTGCTCAGGGCTAAATGAACATTTGCCGGATACTAACATTGATACCGACTGCCTGCGGATAAGTGCTTGCGGGCAGACGTGTATTGCGCTATAATGACAGAGCCTGAGGGCGGCACGGCACCTGTGTCCGGGACGCCGCCCGAACCGGACATTCTATACAGAAACGAGGGACAAACCATGACTGAACAAGAAGCCCCGCGCAGCAAGTGCGGCTACTGTATGGGCGGCGAACTGCTCGACGCCTACGGCATCCCCATCTGCGAACTCTCCGTGAGCAAGCTGATCCTCTTCCGCGAGCAGAGTCACCCCGGACGCTGCATCGTTGCCTACAAAGATCACGTCAGCGAGATCGTCGATATCAGCGCCGAGGAGCGCGCAGCTTTCATTGAAGATGTAGCCCGCGCTGCGAAGGCGATCCACGCGGTTTTCCACCCCGAGAAGCTGAATTACGGTGCCTACGGAGACACCGGCTGCCACCTGCACGTCCACCTGGTGCCGAAGTATCGTGACGGGTATGAGTGGGGCGGCGTTTTTGCCATGAACCCCGGTCAGACCAAACTCAGCGACAGCGAATACGCCGAGATGATCGAAAAGATCAAGGCGAATCTGTGAGAGCGAGACCTCTGCGCCACGAGATTCTTCTGCCGTGAGCGCTTAAACCGAAGCGCTTTTCCGGTGAATTAAAATCT
>JAFYCC010000061.1 GCA_017539885.1 Oscillospiraceae bacterium | reverse complement strand
CGGGATCGCTTCGATCACGTCAGAAGCCAGAACGCCGTTTTCTCCAAGCGACTGTGTACACATGTCTCCAGCCCTTCCGTGAATCCAAACCGCGGCAGTGACGGCCGCCTTCAGAGGCATTACGCATAGTAATGCGCCGATCATGCCGGACAGCACGTCGCCGCTTCCGCCTTTTGCAAGAGACGGTCCGCCGCTTGTGTTGATCCAGATCTCGCCGTCCGGAAACGCGCAGACGGTCGCATGGCCTTTCAGGACGAGCGCACAGCCATACTCCGTGGCAAAACGCTTTGCGTCCGCGATCCGATCTCCCGTGTGCTGCGTCGGGAACCGGGAGAACTCTCCCTCATGTGGAGTAAGCACGACCGGTTTTGCGGAATCCTTCAGCACGTCGCATTGTGCGGCCAGGGCAAACAGCGCATCCGCATCCAGTACGAGGCTGCTCCGGCATTCCGTGATCAGTCTGCCGATCAGTTCGGGCATGGCATCGGATCTGCCCAGGCCAGGTCCGGCGACCACGGCATCCGCGCCCATCGCGCGTGATAGCGCGACGTCCGCGGCTTCAGCGGAGAGTTTCCCGTTATCGTCTGCCAGAGGAAACGGCATGGCCTCGTCGTTTTTTGCGGCGGTGATCTCATAGATAGACTTCGGCACGCCCAATGATACAAGTCCGGCACCGCTGCGCAGCGCTGCTCGCGCACAAAGCGTCGGCGCGCCGGTGAATCCGACGCTTCCGCCAAGAATGAGCAGTCTGCCGAAATCGCCCTTATGCGCAAGCAGCGGCCTTTGAGGAATCCGCAGGTCAGTTCCCGTGATCGCATGGATTCCGCAGCCTTCAAGGAGTTCCTCCGGAATACCGATCGGACAGATCTCGAGTTCCCCGCGGCAGATACAGCCGGGTGAAGCAAAGTGTCCGGGCTTCGCCATGGAAAACGTGACCGTCTTCGACGCGTGAACGGCTTCTCCGAGGATCGCGCCCGTATCCGCATCCACGCCTGAAGCGATATCCGCGCTTACTACGGGAACGCCGCTTCTGTTCATCAAGCGCACAGCGTCCAGTGCCGCGCCGCCGATCTCTCTGCTCAGCCCGATGCCGAAGAGCGCGTCGACGAGCACCGCCGCGCGGCGTACGTCTTCTTCAAGTGCTTCCGTCACGGTAAAGGGCTCGATGTCGCCGCGAAGTTCGTGAAGCCTGCGCTCCATTTCAAGCGCGTCCGGCGTCATTTTTTCGCGATTTCCGACAAGGAGCGTCCGCACACGCGCGCCGTTGAGAAGGAGCCTGCAGGCTGCCGCGATCCCGTCTCCGCCGTTATTGCCGGTTCCGCAGAAGACGATCACATCTCCGTCGCGGCCTTCAAGCGCTCTCAGCACTGCCCTCGCGAGTCCGTCTGCGGCGTTGGTCATCAGCTGAGTAGAAGGTATGCCGTAATCACGGATCGCCATCTCGTCCGCGGCGCGCATTCCCCGGCTGTCTGCAAGCTGCATAGCGTTCTCTCCCTTCGGGCAGGTTTCTGACAGACTGTATTATAGCTTTCCGGGAAAAAAGCGTCAAGCGATCGGCGCACTTTCGTTGATGTTTCCTATTGCGAAAAGAAAAGCCGTGTGGTAAAGTATAACGCAACAAGTCAACAGGACTGTGAACGGGAAAATAGCGCCCACCCTTCCCCAGAGAGGATCGGTCGTCGGCTGAAAGCCGATCCGGAAGCGGCACGCTTGGTTCGCCCGCGAGTCTCGGGGCAATGCCCGACGGGTCCGACCGTTATATCGGAACAAGTGCGCTGTCTGTTTCCGACGGCGAATTTGGGTGGTACCACGGGTTTGCGCTCGTCCCATACAGGGGCGGGCTTTTTTATTGCCTGTCGTCCGGCTGCCGTGCCGCGGCAGCCATAGAACAATCGGAAGGAAGGAACACTATGAAAGAAATGCTGCAGAAGCTGCGCGAGGCATCGCTCGAAGCGATCGCGCAGGTGCAGGACGCCGAGGCGCTGGAGGGGATCCGCGTCCGGTATCTCGGCAAGAAAGGCGAGCTCACCGCGATCCTCAAGCAGATGGGTTCTCTCTCCGCGCAGGAGCGTCCCGTGATCGGGCAGCTTGCCAATCAGATCCGTACGGAACTGGAAGAGCGCATCGAGGAGCAGAAACAGCGTCTGGCCGAGTTTATGCTGGAAAAGCGCCTGCGTGACGAGGCTCTGGACGTGACTATGCCCGGCAAAGAGCAGAAGCTCGGTCACAGGCATCCCATGTATATCGCGCTCGATCAGATCAAGGACATCTTCGTAGGTATGGGCTTTCAGGTGCTCGACGGTCCGGAGATCGAACTTGCGTCCTATAATTTTGACCGTCTCAACGCCGAGGAGGGCCATCCCTCCCGCGACTGGAGCGACACCTTCTATTTCGATTCGGACAGCCGCGTCATGCTGCGCAGCCAGACCAGCCCCATGCAGGTCCGCGCGATGGAGACTCTCCCTCTGCCGATCCGTATGATCGCTCCCGGCCGCGTCTACCGCAAAGACAAGGTCGATGCGACGCACTCGCCAATGTTCCATCAGGTCGAAGGCATGGTGATCGACAAAGGCATCACCATGGCTGACCTCAAGGGCACGCTGAACACCGTCATGGAACAGCTCTACGGCGCCGGTACGGTCACGCGTTTCCGTCCGCATCACTTCCCCTTCACGGAACCCAGCTGCGAGATGGACATCCAGTGCCACAAATGCGGCGGCGCCGGCTGCCCCACCTGCAAGGGCGAGGGCTGGATCGAGATGCTCGGCGCGGGCATGATCCATCCGAACGTGCTGCGCATGTCCGGCATTGACCCCGACGTTTATTCCGGATGGGCGTTCGGCTTCGGTCTCGAGCGCATGGC
Source organism: Oscillospiraceae bacterium (assembly GCA_017539885.1). The sequence goes on along the minus strand of JAFYCC010000061.1, from coordinate 8,002 downwards.
GATGCGCCGCTTCCTGATCTCCGACCTTCGCCTGATTTTCGAAAACGACGTCCGCTTTCTTGAGCAGTTCTGAAAGGAGCGTGTAGCATATGAATCTGAGCAGAAAATGGCTGAACGAATTCGTCCCTGTTGACGCGGACGATCGTGAATTCGATGAAAAGATGACGCTCTCCGGCTCCAAGGTCGAGGTTACGACCGTTCCCGGCGAGGAGATCAAAAACGTAGTCGTCGGCCGCGTGTGCGAGATCCGGCGGCATGAGAACAGCGATCATATGTGGATCTGTCAGGTCGACGTCGGCGAGAGTGAGCCTGTACAGATCGTTACCGGCGCGCAGAATGTCAAGCAGGGCGACCTTGTTCCCGTCGCCAAGCATGATTCCTATCTGCCCGGCGGCGTCCACATCACGAAGGGCAAACTCCGCGGCGAAGATTCCGCCGGCATGCTGTGCTCTCTCGGTGAGCTCGGCCTCGACACGCGCGATTTCCCGGGAGCCTGCGAGAACGGCATCTTCATTCTCTCCGACGATCCGGAGCTCAAGGACTCACTCGTCCCCGGCGCCGACGTCCGTCCGCTGCTCGGTCTGGACGACCATATCGTGGAATTCGAGATCACGCCGAACCGTCCGGACTGCCTGTCCGTGATCGGGCTGGCGCGTGAAGCCGCGGCGACTTTCGACAAGCCTCTTACACTTCATACCCCCGAGGTCCGCGCTGAAGGAAAAGAACCTGTTGAAAAGTATCTTGCCGTTCGCGTGGACGATCCCGCGCTCTGCCCGCGCTACAGCGCGCGCATGGTTCGCAACGTAAAGATCGCGCCGTCTCCGAAGTGGATGCGTGAGCGCCTGCGCTCGAGCGGCGTTCGCCCGATCAACAACATCGTCGACATCACCAACTACGTCATGCTCGAGTACGGTCAGCCGATGCACGCTTTCGACTACCGCTACGTGCGCGGCGGCAAGATCATCGTCAGACGCGCCGCTGAAGGCGAGACGCTCACGACGCTCGACGGAAACCTGCGCAAGCTGACGCCCAACATGCTCGTCATCGCGGACGAGACTCGCGCCGTCGGCCTGGCCGGAATCATGGGCGGCGAAAACAGTGAGATCGTTTCCGATACCGTCGACGTCGTCTTCGAAAGTGCCAACTTTGACGGCACCTGCATCCGCAAGGGCGCGCTTGCGCTCGGCATGCGCACGGACGCGAGCGGAAAATTCGAGAAGGGTCTCGATCCGATGAACACCGTTCCTGCGCTTGAGCGTGCCTGCGAGCTCGTGGAACTCCTTGGAGCGGGCGAAGTCCTGCCCGGCATGATCGACGTCGAGAACCACAGCTACACGCCCTATTCCCTGCCGCTACAGCCGGAGAAGATCAATGCGCTGCTCGGCACTGAGATCGACGTCGACACGATGAAGACGATCCTGCTCAAGCTCGGCTTTGTCGTCGACGGTGAGACGGTGCATGTGCCTTCCTGGCGCGCCGACGTAAAAGAGAACCCCGACCTCGCCGAAGAGGTTGCCCGCTTCTACGGATACAACCGTCTCGCCACGACGCTCATGCGCGGCGAGACGACCCGCGGCGGCTACACGGAGAACGAGCTTCTGGAGATGCACCTTGGAAGTCTCTGCCGCAGCTTCGGCTATGACGAGATCATCACATACTCGTTCATCTCCCCGTCTTTCTATGACAAGATCCGCTGGGCTGCGGATGACCCGCGGCGCGAGAGTTTCAAGATCCTCAATCCGCTGGGAGAGGACACCTCGATCATGCGCACGACCACGCTGCCGTCCATGCTGGAGATCCTCACGAGCAACTACAATTACCGCAACGCGAACGTGCGCCTGTACGAGATCGGACGCATCTATCTTGCCGGCGGCGCGGACGGTCTGGCCGATGAGCGCCGGATCCTTTCGCTCGGCGCCTACGGCGACGATATGGATTTCTTCACGATGAAAGGCTCGATCGAGGGGATCCTGAAGGACCTGCGCGCTGAGGATATCCGTTTTGAAGCCGTCTCGGACAATCCCTCCTATCATCCCGGCCGCTGCGCGAGCGTATGGGCCGGCGACGTCTGTGTCGGCGTTTTCGGTCAGATCCACCCGCTTGTCGTTAAGAACTACGACATCGAAGCGGATCTTTACTGCGCGGAACTCAGCGTTGAGGCGCTTCGCGGCGTGCAGGGCGGTCCGGCAGTCTACAAGCCTCTCCCGAAGTACCCTGCCGTTACACGCGATCTCGCGCTTGTCTGCGATGAAAGCGTTACGGTCGGACAGCTTGAAAGCTGCATCCGCCGCGCCGCCAAAGAGCTGCTCAAGGAGATCCGGCTGTTCGACATCTACCGCGGCCCGGGTGTCGCGGACGGCAAAAAGTCCGCAGCTTTCAGCCTTGCTCTGCGTGCGGACGACAGGAGTCTCACCGCTGAGGAAGCGGACGAGTGCATCTCCGGAATTCTGAAAGCACTCTCTCAGGAGCTGCAGGCAGTACTGCGCTGAGAGTCGAAAAGTGAATTGATTGCCGGTCGGGTTATCACAAGCAATCCCGACCGGCTATTTCTTTCTGTCTGTGGAAATTAACGAATTATGTCTACCATTTTTGTTTATCTGTAACGAAATGGTAATATTCAAAGCCTTTACACGTAAATATTTTTTGCTATAATAGACTTGCAAGCAAAGCAACAGCTATCTGAAAGGGGGATTTCAACATGGAGGACGCGACGCGCAAATTCAGCGTGATCGACAACAGCACCGAAATCAAGGAGATTCTTTCCTCCGTGTATAACGCGCTTCAGGTAAAGGGATATAACCCCATCAATCAGATCGTCGGCTATATTCTCTCTGAGGATCCCACATACATCACGAATTACAACGGTGCGCGCAGTCTGATCTGTCGCCTTGACCGTGATGAGCTGCTGCACGAACTTGTCGTAAGCTATCTGAAGCAATAAGTATCCGTGATAAAAGGCCGGTGTTTGACTGAACGCCGGCCTTTTTTATAACTTGAGGTTCTATCCTGCACAGATTCTGACCGCTGACGAGCTCTGCAGGCCGGTCAGATTACCAGTTATCCCAGTCGACTCCGCCCCAAATATTAAAGCCGTACCGGTCTCCCGATACGGCTTTATGAATTATAAGCTGATTACTGTTTCTTGCCTTCCAGTCCCTTGTAGACGACTGCGGCGAGCGCGGCGCCGACCAGCGGTCCGACAATGAAGACCCAGACGCAGGCGAGCGCGTCCATGTTGCCAGCGATCGCAGCGGCGATGGCAGGGCCGATGCTTCTGGCCGGGTTGACGGAGGTGCCCGTCAGGCCGATTCCGAGAATGTGGACGCCGGTAAGGGTCAGGCCGATCACGAGGCCCCCGAACGAGCCGTGCTTCGCGCGCTTGGAAGTCACGCCGAGGATGCAGAGCACGAAGATGAAGGTCAGTACGATCTCGACGATCAGGCCGGCGATCGCGTTGCCGCCAACGCCCGCGAGCCCGTTGGACCCGAAGCCGCCCGTCATGTCCTTCACGCCGCCAAGCGAGAAGATCGCGGCCAGGATACCGGCGCCGATGAGCGCGCCGATGACCTGGGAAACGACATAGCCGACGAACTCCTTGCCCTTCATGCCGCCGCTGAGCAGCACGCCCAGAGACACGGCGGGATTGATGTGGCAGCCGGAGATGTTGCCGACGGAATAGGCCAGCGCGACGATGGAGAGGCCGAACGCGAGCGCTGTGAGGATGTAGCCGCCGCCGCTGGCAGCGTCACATCCGACGAGCATGGCGGTGCCGCAGCCTAGGATCACGAGAACAGCGGTGCCGATGCATTCTGCGAGATACTTTTTCACGGGACATCCCTCCTAATTGGTTTGTCTGATTCTATCATATGCATGTTGAAAATTCAAGACTTCAGGCAGCTCAATGTCTGTTCTGCTTGAATGATCGGCCCTCTTCCGGATCGTCCAGGATTTATGATTTATCCAGCATTTCGCCGATCGCGCTGAGGATGCCGAGCTTACCCGCCTCATAGGTCAGGCCACCCTGCAGATAAACAGCGTAAGGCTCACGGATCGGGCCGTCGCAGCTCATTTCTATGGACGACCCCTGAACGAACGTGCCGGCCGCCATGATGACGGGACAGTCATATCCCGGCATCTGCCAGGGTTCGGGTCTGACATAACTGTCCACCGGAGAAGCGGACTGTATGCCCGTGCAGAAGCGCTCCATGTTCTCCGCGCTCCCCAGCTCGATCGTCTGGATGATATCCGGTCTGGGATCGAGCGGTCCCGGCTCCGTGCGGAAGCCCAGCTGTGTCAGGATCGCCGCGCAGAAAGCCGCCGTTTTCAGCGCCTGCGCGACCGTGTGCGGCGCCTGGAAGAGGCCCTGAAACAGAAGTCTGTTGTTTCCGAGCGTTGCGCCGCACTCTCCGCCGATGCCAGGAGTGGTCATCCGTGCAGCCGCGCGTTCCACGAGAACGCGCTTACCGGCGACATATCCTCCCGCAGGCGCAAGTCCGCCGCCGGGATTCTTGATCAGAGAACCGGCGATCAGGTCGGCGCCGACGTGTGTCGGTTCAAGCGTCTGGGTAAATTCCCCGTAGCAATTATCCACGACGATCCACGCGTCCGGATTGACTTCACGTACTGCGCTGCAGATTTCCCCGATCTCCTCCACCGTCAGTGCACGGCGCTGTCCATAGCCGCGCGAGCGCTGGATCGTGACAGCGCACACTTCCCTGTCCGCCGCAGCTTTGCGGATCGCAGGGATATCCGCACCGCCGTCCCGGGCGAGATCGACCTGCGCATAGCCGACGCCGTAGTACTTCAGCGTTCCATGCTCGCTGCCGGAGATGCCGATAACCGTCCGCAGCGTATCGTAAGGCAATCCCGTGACCGACAGGATCTTTTTCCCGGGTTCAGCAGCCGCGAACAGCGCCGTAGTGATCGCATGCGTACCGTTGACCAGTCCGACCCGGACGAGCGCCGCTTCAGCGCCGAAGACCTGCGCATAGATCTTTTCAAGCGTCTCGCGTCCGACGTCATCGTAACCGTAGCCTGTCGTTCCTCCGAAGCAGGCGTCCGAAACGCGCTGCGCCTGAAACGCCTCGAGTACGCGCGCCGTATTCTCCAGCGCACAGCTGTCAATCTCCCGGAAGCGGTCGCGAAGGGATTCCTCCGCTTTTTCCGAAAGCGCGAGAAGTTCGGATGAGATCTTTCTCATGCCCGCTTCCCCATTTCATGCAGGAACAGCCTCGCAAGTCTGAGTACACTTTCTGCATCGCCCGTATGCGCCACGCTCACAGGCGAATGGATATTCCGTACGGCCGTCGCGATGATCGCCGTTCTGACGCCCTCCCGGCTGCGCTGAATGGCGCTGCCGTCCGTGCCGCCGGCGATCTGTTCCTTGGTCTGCCATACGATGCCGTTCTCTTCAGCAAGTCGGATCAGCATCGCACGGAGCTCTCTGTCGTAGATCGTGCCACGGTCCATGAACGTGATCACGGGGCCTTTTCCAAGACGGCAGATCTGCTTGCCTTCCTCAACGTAAGGCAGATCAGCAGCGGTAGTCCCTTCAAGGACGAGCGCGATATCCGGTTTCAGCCGGAACGCAGCTCCGTGTGCGCCGCGTGTGCCGACTTCCTCCTGCACCGTAAAAGCAAACCAGGTATCACATGGAAGTTCCTCTTCAAGAAGCTTGAGCATGACTGCGCAGCCGCTGCGGTCATCGATGGCCTTGGCCTTAATGTAGCCGTCGCCGAATACAACGACGCTTTCGTCGAACACACCTCGGTCGCCGAGCTGGACGAGCTTCTGCGCTTCTTCCTTTGACTTCGCGCCGATATCCACATACAGATCGTCCACTTTCGGCACGTTCTTCTGCTCTTCCTTGCCGACGAGATGAACCGCCTTGACGCCGATCACGCCGGGAATGCGGTCCTGTCCGATGAATACGCGTTTACCGAGAACGACGCGGCGGTCGACGCCGCCGATGAACTGGAAGCGGATATAGCCCTCGTCTTCGACACGCGTGACGATCAGGCCGACCTCGTCCATATGCGCGCAGAGCATGATGCGCTGTTCCAGGTGAACGGCACCTTTTTTGAAAACCATGAGATTGCCCATGGCGTCGGTATGAACTTCGTCAGCGAAGGGCATTGCGCGCTCGAGAATGTAGTCGCGCACCTCGTCTTCCATGCCAGATACGCCGCTGAGCATGCACAGTGTTTTGAGTGTTTCTATCATCTCACAGCACCTCCCCTGCTTTGCGCACGAGCTCCGCGAGGAGCCGGATGATGTTTTCCGCGTCCTCGACATCGATCACTTCGACAGGCGTATGCATATACCGGAGCGGCAGCGAGACGACAGCCGTAGAGACGCCCTCCCTGCTGATCTGGATCTCCCAGCCGTCTGTGCCGCTGCTGCCGCGCATGACTTCGATCTGATACGGCCAGTTGTTCTCTTTTGCGATACCGATGAGCGCGTTGGTGATGTTGTGGTTCATATTCGGTCCGACGCCGATGGCGGCGCCTCCGCACATCTCCAGCGTCTCGGATTTCTTTGCGTCCGGCGTATGTGCGTGCGTCACGTCCACGGCCACGGCGTAATCCGGATCCATGGCAAACGTTCCCGTCGTAGCGCCGCGTCCGCCGACCTCTTCCTGCGTGGAAATAAGGAGGATCAGATCCATATCGAGTTTATCGTTCTGAACGGCCTCCAGAGTTTTGATCAGGATCGCGACGCAGGCACGGTCGTCCAGAGACTTTCCGCAAAGACGCGTCTCGCCGAGTTCCGTGCATCCGGTGGCGAAGACGACAGGCGTTCCGAGCGGAATACGCGCTTTCGCTTCATCTTCCGCCATGCCGACGTTGATGCGAAGCTTGTCTGCCGCGAAAGCCTTGTCCATCTCCTCCGCTGAAAGCACATGCGGCGGCATGGTGTCGATGACGCCGTAGCAGGGTTCGTCGGCCAGCACGCGCACTTCCAGTGCCGGAAGCATGCGCGGATCGACGCCGCCGAGAGTTGCGAAGCGCAGAAAGCCCTTGTCATACCCTGTCACGATCAGTCCGATCTCATCCATGTGCGCTTCGAGCATCAGTCTTCTCGCGTTCGGCGTGCCGCAGGACTTCACAGCGATCACGTTGCCCATACGGTCGGTTTTCACCTCGTCGGCAAGCGGACGCAGCAGCTCGGCGATACGCGCAGCGGCCGGCGCCTCGAAGCCGGAGGGGCCGCCAAGTGCGGACAGTTCCCGAATCAGTTCTTTTGTTTCCATTGCCTTCACTCCAAATTGTTGATGCGCTCGCGGAAGTGATCGCCGCGAACGGCAAAGTTTTTGAATTGATCAAACGCCGCGCAGGCCGGTGACATCAGGACGATGTCTCCTTCCCGTGCGATGGATACGGCCCGATCCACGGACGCATCGAAGTTGTCGTCCATATAGACCGGCAGCTTCTGCGGATCGTAGCCCGGTGCGTTAACGACCGCCTCACGGATCTTCTCAGCAGTAAGGCCGTTCAGGCAGAGCGCCTTCACGCGCTGCACGATCTCCACGCCCAGCTCATCGAACGGGATATGCTTGTCATACCCGCCCGCGATGAGGATCGGTTTCTTCTGGAAAGAGCGCAGGCCTGCGATCGTTCTCGTCGGGCTTGAAGCGATCGAGTCGTTGTAAAAACGCACGCCGCGCAGCTCGCGGATGAACTCGATTCGGTGCTCCACGCCGCCGAAGCGTTTCGCGACAGTCCGCATCGCATCCGGACTCACCAATCCGTCGAGCGCGGCAAAAGCCGCAAGATAGTTTTCTACATTATGCAGTCCGGGGATCCGGATCTCAGCGGCATCCATAAGCCTCTCCGCCTTGCCGTTATGCGCGAGATAAATCACGCCGTCCAGTGCATATGCGCCGTCGTCGACGACATGTCTGCGGCTGAACAGTCGAACACGCGATGGTGCCGAGTCCTTCAGTTCAGGCGTATGCGGATCATCCGCGTTGAGAACGAGACGTGCGTCTTCGTTCTGATTG
>JAFYCC010000060.1 GCA_017539885.1 Oscillospiraceae bacterium | reverse complement strand
GAAGAGGTGGATGACGTTTAGATGCGCCTTCTCGATCTCGTCGAAGAGCAGCACGCAGCGGTTGTGCTTGGCGACGAAGCCGGTGACGTTGCCCTCCTTGGCGTTCTTGTACACGTTGTCCGCGCCGCAGAACTCCACGGGCGCCTCGTTGTCGGAATACTCGCTCATGTCGAAGCGCATGAAGGGCAGCTCCAGCGCCTCGGCGGCCTTCTCCGCGAGGAAGGTCTTGCCGACGCCCGGAGGTCCGGCGAAGAGGAAGGTCGCGCGCGGCCGGCTGCGGGACCTGTCCGTCATGGCCAGCAGCTCGGCCTGGAAATAGCCGGTGGTGAACACGCTCACGGCGTTGTCCTGGCCGAAGACGCTCTCGAGGAGCCTGGCGTGGGTGGCCTTGACCTTCTCGGTGAGATGCGCGACCGTGACCTTCGGGTCCTCGTTCGGGTCACGGCGAGGCTCGGGATCGGCGCGCTTCGCATCGCCGCGGTCCGTATCGCCGCCGCGCTTCGAGTCGCCGCTGTCCGTGTCGTCGCTGCGCTTCGCGCCGCTGCCATCGCTCTGACGGCCGCCGCCGGAGCTCTCGCCCCGCTTCGCCTCGGCGCCCGCGGCGCCGTTCATCAGGCCGCGCAGGTAGTCGTTCGGCTCGGAGAAGATGCTGCGCAGCAGCACGGCGGGCGTCAGCTCTTCGAGCCCGTCCTTTTTGGCAGTCTCTTTTGCCTTGTAGACGCGCTGCTGCATGTACAGGCTGTCGAGATAGCCCATGCTGCGGTTTTCCGAGATGCGCGAGAGCAGCTTCGCCTTCGCGCCGGCAAAGGCCGCGTCCGTGTCGGAGAGGGAGTCCCGCAGCAGCTGCCGCAGGGCGGTCCTGTCCTGCACGGGCAGCTCGAGCTCGAACTCGCCCGAAACCGCCTCGATCACGGAGGCGAGGAAGCGCTCGGCGGTCATCGCCGCCTCGGTGGCGCCGCAGAGCGTCCTCGCGTGCGCGAGGATCTTTTCCAGCAGAGCGCTGTTGGTCATTTCAGCCATGTTCAGTAACTCCTTGCATACGAGGATGGGATCCGGAGAAAACGTATAGTGATGATTTATTATACTTCAAACCGGGAGCCTTGCCAATAGCGGAAACGCCGTTTTTCGCATTTTCGGCAGGGACGGGAAAGCCCGCCGGACGCGCGGCGTCCGGCGGGCGGGTACGGCAATGCTCGCCTGCTCGTCAGGGGGGAGATCAGAGCGATTCGAGGAAGTCCTCGAGACTGACCGTGCCGCTGCCGACGCGCAGGAACTGCTCGTTGTATTTGTCCACGGTGTGGGTGGAGCAGGAGATCATGTAGTTGAACAGGCCCTCGCCGAGACTGCTCTCGCGATAGGAGGCGGTGAGCCGGAAGCCGATGCGGCCGGTCTCGAGATTGTAGTCGAAGCTGCCGTCGGCGAGCTTGTAGTTGACCGCGCAGGTGGCTACGGCAAGATCCATCCGGTGATCCGCGTCCACATTGAAGGGCAGGCGGGAGAACAGCCGGACGAGCCTGCGGTCCGCGTCCACGGAAATGGCGAAGTCCATGGGGATGTCGTCGCCGGAGACGCCGAAGGTCACGACCAGATCCTCGTCCCGTCTCGTGTACTTCCAGTTCCTGTGATCGAGCGCGGCGCAGAGGTCCGCGAATATCTCTCTGGCGCGGGAGAGCGCCTTTTCGTCAGCCATGTTGCCGTCCTCCTGTTCAGATTTCCTTGATGAAGTCTTCCACGCTCATGATGCCGAGGGAGACCTTCATCATCTTGTCGTTGTACTCGTCGATCGTCTGGCAGGAGCAGCCGACCAGATAGTCGAACAGATCGTTTCCGATGTCGCTCTCGATGAAGCTGTTCGTCATGCGAAAGAGGATGCGGCCTCTCTTCACGTCGTAGTCGAAGCTGCCGTCGACGAGCACGTCGTTGACCTGGCTGATCGCGATGGCCAGATCGAGGCGCTTGTCCTCAGGCACGTTGAAGGGCAGCGTCGACAGCAGCATGAGCAGCTGCTTGTCTGCGTCGACGCGGAGGGACAGATCCATGGGGATGTCTTTCCCGTTTACCTTGCAGTCGATGCGGAGCCGTTCCACATCCTCCTGATAGTGCCAATTCCGGGCGTCGAGACTTTTGCACAGGTCGCGGAACACCTGCCGCGCTTTCACGAGCTTGTCGGTTTCTGACATTTCTTAGCCTCCTGATCCGGTGATTTGCCGCCCGGCCGGGCATGGGCGGCATCTGCCGCTATTCTACATGAAAAGACAAAGCGCGTCAAGGCGCGGAGACGCCGTTGCGCCGGTGGCACAGCAAAACAAACTATTCAGAGACCATTGGCTGACGGAGCAATTCCTTTGGGCCGGCATTTGTCCTCTTGATACAGATATGCCCGAGACCGGATTCTGAATATTTTTTCTCTGAAAATCAATTCAGAAACTTGACAGAGCTTAAGAAGCGAGTTATATTGAAACCAATCTGAACAAAAGTTCAGAGAAAGCTCATTCAGAAAAGACCTGCTAAGAAAAGTCAAGTAGAAATTTGAAATTCTTTTTGAGGCAAAGTTGGCGCACTTATCCAAGCCGCTGAGCAGTTCAAATTTGAAACGGCGGCTGGCCAGACTGTATCAGATTGTGTTAGGCGCTCTCTAGGGAAGCCAAGTATTTCTTCACTGAGGCATAGTAGATACGCAGGAACTTGTTTGCTGAGGCCATCATGTAGACCTTATACGGTTTTCCCTCAGAGCGTTTCTTGTCCATGAACTGATAGACAGGCTGGTCTTCCGGTGAGGTCTGGAGGAACACACTCATAACCAGGAACAGCGTTCTCCGCAGGGCAGAAGATCCTCGCTTGGAGATGCTCCTGCTTTTGAGTTCGTACTGGCCCGATTGATACGGCGGAGCATCGATGCCAGCGTAAGCGACCAGAGCTTTCTTGGAATGGAACCGGCGCACATCGCCGATCTCTGCCATGAGCTGCGGCCCGAGGTTTTTACCCACGCCATACATCTGCATTACAACCGGGTATTCAGGCAAAGAAGCCGCAAGGGACTGCATCTGGTCTCTCGTGGAAGCCAGTGCTCTCTGCGTAGCTTGAAGCTGTTCAACTGCCTGCCGAATCAGGAACCTGGTGGTCTCATTCATGGGCATTACAGCAACAAGACTCCGTGCGGCTTCATGGATTTTGGCAGCCTTATCCACACTGAAGTTGTACCCGTGCTTTTTACACCATTTACGGTACCGTTCGGTAAAAGCATTCAAGGAGAGTTTGCCAACACAGCTGCAATGCCAGAACTGAGCTACAAAATCCACCCACTTCTCACTGCCATCCGGGCGCGGGGGGCTTGAAAACAGCCGATTTGCATTCGGGAAAGTAGTATCCAGAAGAGATACCAGGTTGTTGTTCTGCATGGTCTGAATTTTACTCATTTGCTGGTATTGACGGTAACAGGTTTTCAGCATGAGCCGTGCATCTTCCTCCGGAATGTAGCGCGGCAGCATGAGCCACCGATCCAGGGCATAGTTCGCCAGCTTTATGGCATCTTTCTTGTCGGTCTTGGCCCGTCTTAAATTGTTGTTCCCATAGTCATGCACCAGAATTGCGTTGACGGTGGAAACATAGATCCCGGCTTCGCAGAGGGAATGTGCGACCGGGGCATGGTAGTACCCTGTGTACTCCATGACGACACGGGTCTCACCCGGAAGACTTTTGAGCAGCTTTGCCAACTCGCTCAATTCACTTCCGGTGTGAGACACCTCGAAGGGAGAGCGCACTACTTCTCCAAAGGGACGCATGATCGCAACCATGCTTTTTCCTTTGGAAACGTCAATGCCAACAGCGTTCATTGTCATACCTCCAATACAGATAATCCGCAACCGGAACCCATCGTTTTCTCATTGCCGATTCAATCTATTGGGTGACACGAACATGGCCATGATGGCAAAGCTCAACCTGCTTAAATCGAACGCTGCAATAAGAAGATGGCTGACAGTCTTTTCTACGGACACGATAGCCCAAGGAGGTCGTGGCCAGCCAGTTGCTCCCCTTATTGTAGCTTAGGCACGAGATGGAAAGAAAGTCGGACTGGCTGTCCAGCTTTCCTGTCCAAATTTATTGTAATAGCGGAGGACGGAACTTTGTTTGTTGGACGGGAAGAGGAGCTGAAAGCCCTTTCGGCCGAGCTCTCAGCATGGAAGAAAAAGACTGCCGTGCTGATATACGGAAAGCGCAGAGTCGGAAAATCTACGCTGATCCGGGAGGCAGCCAAGGCATTTACAGGAATCGTGGTCAACTATCAGTGCGTTTCGAGCACATTCGAAGGGAATCTGGAGCTGATCTGCAAAAACGTGTCAGAGAGTCTGTCCCTCCCGAATATGCGGTTCGATTCCCTTTTTTCGATGATGGATTTCCTGAAGACTCTGGATCAGAGGATCCTGCTGATCATAGACGAGTATCCCTATCTCAAGCAGACGAAACGGAAGAATGAAGTGGATTCCTATATGCAGGCGGTGATCGACAGGCTCCCCGGGAACGTGAAACTGATCCTGTGCGGTTCCTACGTAACCATCATGAAGGAATTGCTGACGGAAGACAATCCCCTGTACGGCAGATTCTCCCTGATCCAGCACATTCGCGATTTCGATTACCATGATGCGGCCGGTTTTTATCCGCATCTGCCTGCGCGGGAGAAAGCCGCTTTTTACGGCGTCTTCGGGGGCTGCCCTTATGTCCTTGAAAATCTGGATGCCGGGAAGTCGATAAAGGACAATATCATCCGGCTGATCCTGCCGGAAACGGGGATCATTCGATCGCACATCGAAAACGTGATGCTCAAAGAGATCCAGAAATCCTATGACGCAAGGATTCTGGAGGCTCTTGGAAACGGGAAGAAAAAATACACGGAGATCAGGGACCGACTGGGCATCAGCGAAACAGGACTGCTGGATAAACAGCTGAAGATCCTTCTGGACATGGAAACGATCCGGAAGACCGAGCCGATCAATCGCCGGAACGACAAAAAGAAACAGTTTTATGAAATCACGGATAACCTGATGCGCTTCTACTTCTCCTTCGTTTTCGGAACCACAGGCACTATCGCGAGGATAGGCGAGGAGCAATACTATTCCAGATATATCGGGGAGAAGCTTGAACAGTTTATCAGCAGAAGATTTGAAGCGATCACTCTGCAGTACTTCCACAGGCTGGCCGTCCAGGGAAAATATCCGGACATCGAGGATTTCGGCGCCTACTGGTATGACGATCCGGCAAAAAAAATGAACGGGGAATTCGATTGCGTCATTAGACGCGCCGGGGACCTGTATGACTTCTACGAATGCAAATACTTCGACAGGCCCATGACGCAAAAGGAGTGCGAGCAGGAAAGAAAGCAGCTGCAGGAGATCCAGGAAATAGAAGCGTCCGGCGTCGGATTCGTGTGCGCCGGAGGATTTGATTTCCAAAGCAAAGGGGAATACATCCTGATCGGCGGGGAAGACCTGTATCACTGAGCGGGGACCCGACAGATGTTGTCCGGCTGCGACGTCACCAAACAGGCGTTTGATTTGCCGGGCGTTCCTGCCGGGCAGCAACAGGTCTCTTCTCTGAAACGGATTCCACAAAACATATTCACGAAAACACCCGGGGCGGGCAGCATCGCATGTCGTGATGGTGCCGCCCCGGGCTTTGCATATATTACAGCAGAAAACGCGGCGTCATACAGGAGCTGTAAATTATTACAGCAAATACTCGAATATTTGAAAATACTGCGTATGGACTTTTGCAAATATGCCATGCTACCATAGATTTACACAGTTACAGAAAAACGCGTCCCGCAAAGGGACGTTCACTGCAAAGGAGTTGTCAGAATGACACCGAAACTTGTCAAGGCGTTCGAGGTCCACGCGCAGGTGGACAGACCCACCTTTATCGGACAGGGGAGCAGGGCCGGCCGCCGGCAGCTGATCCACTGCCCGAGCGGCGTCTGCGTGGGCTTCGCGCTTCCCTTCGACGGCGAGCTGCTCGCCGACACGGTGGACAGCCAGGTCGTCCGTCCCAACGGCCGCGCAGATCTCTCCGCGCGTTACGGCGTGCGGCTCAGAGACGGACGCAGCTTCTACGTCCAGAACGACGGCATCCGCACCGTGCCGCCCGAGTACGTCGAGACGGTGCTCTCCGGCGGCTTCGCGCCCGCGGAAGCCTACTACTGCGTCACCCATCCCAGCTTCGAGATCTACGACGAGAGCCTGAGAATCCTCGAGGACCGGCTCTTCATCACGGTCGGCACCCGCACGCCGGACGCGATCGTGCTGGAGTACTACATGGTCGAACTCGAGTAAGCCGCCCGCGCGTCTCTATCCGAAGAAAGGAGACATAGAAGCATGAGCCTCACCCTGCTGGGGATCCTCGGGATCCTCGTGATGATCCTGCTGACTTTCCTGGGCATGAACATGGGCATGAGCATGTTCTTCGTCGGACTGATCGGCTACTGGATCGCGACCGGGAGCTGGAACCAGGCGATCTTCCTGTTCCGCACCGTGCCGTTCTCCAACGCCTCCAGCTATACGATGGTCGTCATACCATTGTTCGTGCTGATGGGCTCGTTCGCGCTGATGTCGGGCATGGGCAAAGGCCTGTACGACTGCTGCGAACACTGGCTCGGACGCCTGCCCGGCGGCCTGAGTTTCGCCACGCTCGTCGCCTGCGGAGGCTTCGGCGCCATCTGCGGCGCGACCAACGCGACCGTGCTGACGATGGGCAAGCTGTCCTACCCGGAGATGAAGCGCTTCAAGTATGACGGCGGCCTGAGTCTGGCAACCGCGGCGGCCGGAGGCACGCTCAGCTGGCTGATCCCCCCGTCGACCGGCTTCATCCTTTTCGGCGTGATCGCCGCGTGTTCCGTCGGCAGACTGTTCGCGGCGGGCATCATCCCGGGCATCATCCTGCTCGTCGCCTATATCGCGGCCTGCTCGATCCTGTGCGCGATAAACCCGGCGCTGGGACCCAAAGGGGAGAGCTACCCCATGAAGGCCAAGCTCAAGAGCCTGCTGGGCCTGATCCCGATCGTCGTGCTCTTCGCCGCTGTCATCGGCGGCATGTTCAGCGGGATCTTTTCCGCCACCGAGGCCGCCGCGGTCGGCTGCTTCCTGGCCTTCCTCTACACGGTCTTCACCGGAAAATTCTCGTTCAAGGGATTCCTCAAGGCGCTGGGCGACTCCGTCAAGAGCATCTGCATGGTGTTCCTCATCATGCTGGGCGCCTACGTCTTCGGATACTTCCTCACCGCGACGCATCTGCCGCAGGATCTGGCGAGCCTCGCCACGAACATGAACGTGAACCGCTACGTCATCATGCTCGTCATCGTGGTCATCTACTTCCTGCTGGGCATGGTCATGGACTCCATGGCCACCGTGCTGCTGACCGTGCCGATCTTCCTGCCCGTGGCCACCGGCCTGGGCTTCGACCCGATCTGGTTCGGCGTGGTGATCGTTCTGATCATGTGCGCCGGCAGCATCACGCCCCCGATCTGCTTCGGCGTGTTCGTAGCCTCGACGATCTCCTCCGAGGTCCGGCTCGCGGACGTGTTCAAGCGCGTCGTGCCCTACTGCATCGCCATCTTCGCCGTGACCGTGCTGGTGATCCTGATCCCGTCGCTGGCCACCTGGCTGCCGAACCTGATCTACGGTCCGGTCATCTGACAAGTCGCAACTCCCCTGAGGGGATCCAATATTCAAACTAAACAAGGAGAGAACGGAAATGAAAAAGACGAAGAGCATCGCGATCCTCGCCCTGGTGCTGGTCGCGGCCATGCTGCTCGGCGGCTGCGGCGGCGCCAAGGCCGGCGGCAAGTCCGACGACAAGGTCTACACCTTCAAGATCGACTATCCGAACCCCGAGAACTCCGGCGCGTACATCGCTCTGACCGAGTGGAGCGACATGCTCAAGGAGAAGTCCGGCGGCCGTCTCGACATGCAGATCTGCGCCAACGGCCAGCTCGGCAGCATCAAGGACTGCGTGAGCAACTGCGTCGGCGGTCTGACCGACGGTTTCTGGTCCGCCATGACCATCTACGCCGGCCTCTACCGTCCGGCCGAGGCTCTGACTCTGCCGATGATGGGCGTGCACAACGCCGACGTCGCCTCCGCGACCCTGACCGCCATGCTCGAGCAGACGGATTACTACACCGAGTCCCTGAGCAACCTCTACGTCGTGACCCTGCACTCCGCCACCACCATGCCTATCGGCTTCAAGGACAAGACTCCCGTCACCAGCATGGCCGACCTCAAGGGCCTGAACATGCGCGTGACCGGCGGCTTCAACTCCAACTGGGTCACCGCCATCGGCGCCAACCCCGTCAACGCCGGCTCCAACGAGGGCTATGAGTACCTCGAGAAGGGCATCATCAACTCCTACCTCTACGACTGGGACAAGATCCAGTCCGGCGCTCTGCTCGAGCAGACCGGCTACATCGTCGATGCGCACTGCTGCGCCAGCGAACTGCTGTTCTGCCTGAACAAGGACAAGTACAACGCCCTGCCCGACGACCTGAAGGCCATGATCGACGGCACCCAGCAGTGGTTCCGTGACCGCATCGGCCAGATCTACGCCGAGCAGCGCGACGAGATGGTCGCCAAGGCCGAGGCCGCCGGCATCACCGTCGAGCCCATCAGCGATTCCTTCAACGCCGAGCTGACCGCCGCCGCCGAGGACGTCTGGGCGGCCTGGATCGAAGAGATGAACGCCGCCGGCTACGACGGCCAGGGCATCTTCGACAAGACCCGCGAGTTCATCGAGTACTACAACGGCGTGTACGACTACTACAACTGATCCCCCCGCGCAACGGCTAACGGAGACTGATTTCACAAAGGCGGTGTTTTTCCGTGAAAACGCTTGAAAAGGTTGAGAAGATCGTCGGCTACATCGGACTGGCCGGCTGCATCGTCGCGGCACTGGCGCTGGTGTTCAACTTCGGCGTCATCATCGTGGACGTGTTCCGCCGCTTCGTGCTGCACAACTCCCTGCGCGGCAGCAGCGAGTATGTCGGACTGGGCGAGACCATCCTGATCTTCTTCGGCATGGCCTATACGCAGCACAAGAAGGGCATGGTGGAGATCACCTTCTTCATGCGCAAGCTGCCCGGCAGCGGTCCCATGATCTGCTGGACGGTCGTCAACTGGATCAGCGCCGTCGTCGGCGTCCTGCTGGCCTACGCGTCTTTCGTGCACGCGGGCTTCCAGCAGATGATGAAGGCGGCCACGGACACGCTGTACATCCCCTACTATCCCTTCTACTTCCTGATGGGCGTGGGTCTGTGCCTGTTCGCCATCGAGCTGATCTACGGAGCGGTGAAGAACACGGTGGGCCTCTTCAACCGCGAGGTGCGCGAGCGCGTCATCTCCGAGTGGCCGATGTGAGATAAAACCAATACAGGAAAACAGTGACGCAGCAGTCCGCACCGGGCTGCTGCGTCACTGTTATATCGGGTCATGAGAGCCCGCGCCGCCTCAGGGGCGCGCAGAGGCGATCAGCCTTCCATGTCCATGCCGTGCCGGAAGGATTCGTACTTGTAGAAGCCCTCGCCGGCGTTGACGCCGGTCTTGCCCGCGTCGATGTACTCCTTGAGCTTCGCCGCGATCTTCCCAGGCACGGTCTCTGGATCCGCGGAGAGCGGATTCATCTTTACGATGTTGTACGCGGTCGTCAGTCCGACTACGTCCAGGATGCGGAAGGGGCCGGCCGGCGCGCCCGTGGCCAGCATCCAGGTCATGTCGATGGTCTCCGGATCGGCGACGTCCGTTGCGAAGAGCGCCTGCGCCGCGTTGAGGAAGGGAACGAGCAGACTGTTGAGGATGTAGCCCGGCTGCTCCCTGTGCAGACGCAGCGGCACCATGCCGATGTCTCTTGCAAAGCCTTCAAGCGCGTCGCAGTATCTCGGATCCGTGCCGTCGTGTCCCATGATCTCCGCGGTGTTGTTCTTCCAGATCTCGTTGGCGAAATGCAGCGCGAGATACTTTTCCGGGCGTCCGGTGTAGTCGCGGAAAGTGCTCGGGAGCATGGTCGAGGAATTCGTGGCGATCACGGTCTTTTCGGGAAGCAGCGGCGCCATCGTGCGGTAGAACTCGATCTTCTGCTTCGGATCCTCCGCCATCGACTCGATCACGAGGTCCGCGTCGCGGACGGCTTCCGCAAGATCGGTCGTGAGGATAAGAGAACTGTAGGCCTCCTCCGCGCGCCCCTTCAGCTCGTCGATGTCGGCCGGCCTGACGGATACGAAGCTGTCGATCAGGCCGCGGGAATAGGTCCCGCCCTTGCCGAGCTGCGCCTTCGTCTTTTCCAGATCGTCCAGATAGATGTTGCGCAGACGCTCGAATTTCGGCTTCGCGCGCTCGACGGACGCCTCGCTGCGCAGATAGACGCTGACCGTGAAGCCCTTGTAGGCGCACTGATAGGCGATCTGGCTGCCCAGAACGCCGCCGCCGATGACGGTTACGTTTTTGAATTCCATGTTTTTTCCACTCCTGTAATCGTTATTGATTATCTGCCGGCGGTTGCCCGGAAGGCATCCAGCAACGCCATTGTAATAGAAACAGCAGAGTCTGTCAATTATTTGACAGACTATTTTTCACAATTATTGGTATTTTTCAGGGTTCAGGGCTGCAAAAGCATGGCCGCGGGGCACTGCATAGCCGGACGGACTCCCTCTGCATGTGGACAGAGGCCGCGGATTTGTGATACAATCGGGAAAAACGGGACAGGGAGGAGAAGCCTGTGCTTGTTACGCTGAATATGCTGCTCGCGGCGCTGCGGGACTGGCCGGCGGAGTGCTTCGTGCAGGAGCCGGACGCGTGCCGTCTCAGCGGCGTGGAACTGATCTGCGACGGCTCGGAGGCGCGGCCGGAGCGCATGTCCGTCTGCGCGGCGGAGGACTTTCTGCATATGACGGAGATACCGGAGGGATGCGTGCCGGTGTGCGTCTGCGCGCCGGAGGCGGAGGCTCCGGAACCGGAGCGTCTGCGCGGCGCGGTGCTCGTGCGCGCGAACGTGCCGCATTACGAGGTCTACCGGCGGCTCAGCGAGTGCTTCCTGCGCATCCTGGACTGGCGCATGCGCATGGTGGAGGCCATGAACGACGGCTGCAGCCTGCAGGAGATCATGGAGATGAGCAAGCCCGTGATCGGCAACTACATCGCCGTGAGCGACAGCACCTTCCGGCTCGTGGCCAATACGGCCAACATCCCCTGCGACGACGAGATCTGCCGCCGCATGATCGAACACGGCTATCATCCGGAGTCCGTCGTGGCGAAGTTCCGCGACACGGGACGCGTGCGCTTCTGGGAGGAGCACGACTTCTACATCGACAACGGACACGTCTTCTCGCCGTACACGCTGGTCGGCCGCATCTTCCGCATCGACGGGAACTACGCGGCGCACGCCGTCATGACCTGCAACAACCATCCGGCCACGCCGGATATCGTGGATCTGTACAACATGCTCTGCGAGTTCATCGCCAAGTTCGCCGCGCGGGACTGGGAGAACCAGAACGCCGGCCTGCTGCTGTACAGCTCGCTGCTCACGGAACTGCTCGGCGGCGCCGTGACCGATTTCGAGGCCGCGGAGCGGCAGCTGCTGCAGAGCGGCTTTCCCAGGGAGCACTTCTTTTATCTCTTCCGGATCCCGGTGAGCACGGTCGCGGATACGCTCGTCGGGCGCCTGAGCAAGGATCTGAACGGGACCTTCTCCCATCTGCATCTGACGATGCACCGGCAGGAGCTGGTGGTCCTCATCGGCGTCGGACCCGAACGGCAGACGGAGCGCGACGCGCAGGAGGGGATGCAGCGGATGCTCGCGCTGCTCGAACGGTACGAGCTCTCCTGCGGCGTGAGCGCCGCGTTCACCGAACTGAGCGCGTATCCCGCGGCGTACCGGCAGGCGGGGCAGGCGCTCGGCTGCGGGGAACGCCTGCAGCGCAGAGCAAAGATCGAACGTCCGCGCAAGGGACCGCCGCACGTGTTCACCTACGACAGGTATCAGGCGTACTGCCTGCTCGGCGAGCAGACCTACGAGGAGATCGCGCAGTGGCGCGCGGGCGAGGCGGCGCAGACCCTGCGGCGCATCGAAGCCAGCGACAGACGGCGCGGCTCGAACGACCTGCAGCTCCTGTACACCTATCTGGTCAACGAGCGCCGCGCCAAGGAGACGGGCGAGGCGCTGCACCTCCACCGCAACAGCGTCGTCTACCGCATCGAGCACCTGCGCCAGACCGCGCAGCTCGGAGATCTCGACGACGCCGACGTGCGCGGCGCGCTTCTGATGAGCTTCCTGATGCTGGATCTCTACGGGATAGAAGACTAAGAACACGGAAAAGAGAAGAGACTGCCGCCGCGTGCGCGGCAGGGAACAGCAAGCGAAAAGCGCTCCGGACGATCGAAGTCCGGAGCGCTTTCAGCGATTGTAGCGTCAGTGGGTCTTGTAGTAGTCCTTGACGTGGGCGAAATAGTAGTCCGCGATGATCTTGCTCTTCTGCTGGAAGAGCGGGTCGGTGAACTTGCCCATGACGGCCGCGGAGTAGACGAAGCCGCCGCCGGGGGCGAAGGTGTT
>JAFYCC010000011.1 GCA_017539885.1 Oscillospiraceae bacterium | reverse complement strand
GTGCGGCGTAGTCTGCGTGACCCGGGCGCGGCACCGAGCGCAGCTCATCGTAGTCCCTGCTGCGCACGTCCGTATTGCGGATCACCGCCTAGAGCATGCTGCCGTCTGTAACGAAGTCGGGAAGCCCGCTCAAAAACGCCGGTTCGTCCGCCTCTTTCCGCGCCGTCGAAAAAGCACTGTGTCCGGGTGCCCGGTGCTGCAGGAAAGCCTGCAGCTGCGCCGGATCCACGCGTTCGCCGGCAGGCAGTCCGTCGACGCGTACGCCGATCTCCGCGGCGTGCGACGCGCCGTAAATCTCCAGCTTCAGATGCTCTCCGAAAAAAACGGGCATGCGTTCTCCCCTCCTCACTGAATCGTGCCGCCGAGAGCGGCGAAATCGGCAAAGAAATCCGGATAGCTTTTTGCCACGGCCTGTGCGCCGAGGATCTTTACCGGTTCGGCACAGGCGCAGGACGCCACAGCGGCCGCCATGGCGATCCTGTGATCTCCGCTGGCATCTGCCGTCCCTCCGCGCAGTCCGCCTCCGGTTATCACAAGTCCGTCCTCCATCTCGCGCACGGACGCGCCGAGCGCGCGCAGGAGCGCCGCCGTCGTGGCGATCCGGTCACTCTCCTTCAGGCGAAGTCTCTTCGCTCCCGTGATACGTGTCTCGCCCTCAGCCGCAGCCGCCGTGACCGCGAGCACGGGTACAAGATCCGGCACATCCCGCGCGTCGAACTCGATCCCGTGCAGCGAAGAGGGATAAACGGTGACCGCGTCTCCCTGCGTCTCCACGCGCGCGCCGAGTTCCCGCAGCAGCTTCACGACCGCCCGGTCGCCCTGAAGTGAGGCGGGATCGAGTCCCGTTACCGTGATGCTGCCTCCCCCGATCGCGCCTGCGCAGAGCCAGAACGCCGCGTTCGACCAGTCGCCCTCCACGAACACGCGGCCTGGAGAGACAAGTCTCTGCCCCGCCGGCACGAGAAAGCTGTTTCCCTCACGCTCGGTACGCACGCCGAAGCGCGCGAGCGCGTCCCGGGTCAGCTCGATATAGGGCGCGCTCTCCGGCGGTCCGTCAAGCTCGACGCAGCCGCCCTCCTGCAGGCACGCCAGTGCGAAGAGCAGTCCGCTCACATACTGCGAAGAGACATTGTGCGGCAGTGAGACCGTCCCGGCGCGCAGTCCTCCCGAGACCCTGATGGGCAGGCGGTCTGCGGAAACGGATGCTCCGTGCGCGCGCAGCGCGGCACAGAGCGCGTCCATCGGACGCTCCGGCAGACGGCCCCGTCCGGTAAAGGTCGCCTCACGGCCGAGCGCGCAGGCCACGGGCAGCAGAAAGCGCAGCGTCGAGCCGCTCTCGCCGCATGGTGCGGAGCAGACTTCAGACATTTTTTCTGGCAGCGGGCGCACGAAGATGCTCTCTCCGACGCGCCGCAGTCCTGCTCCGAGCGCGCCGAGGCAAACGGCAGTCGCCTCGATATCCGCGTTCAGCGCCGGACATACGACCTCGCTCTCGCCCTCGGCAAGCGATGCGCAGATAAGCATGCGGTGCGCGAGCGATTTGGAGGGGATGGCGCGCACCGTACCGCCGACGCCGCTTCCCCGGATGCTGATCTCCATAGGATCACCTCAGTCCGTCTTCAACGAATGACTCCAGTTCCGCAATCGGCGTCGGCACGATCTCGCAGTGCCCGACGCGTTTCGGCAAGATCAGGTCGATCGTGTCTCCCGCACGTTTTTTGTCCGACCGCATGGCCTTCGCGAGTTCTCCCGCAGTGACTTCCGTGCCTGTCGGCAGCCCGTACAGCCGCAGCAGATCGAGCAGCGTCTCCGCCGTTTCCGCAGAGCAGAGGCCCCGCTTCGCGCAGGCGCGCGTGACAGCCGCCATACCGATGGCGACGGCGCAGCCGTGCGTGACGGAAAACCCGCTCATCAGCTCCACCGCATGACCGATCGTGTGGCCGAAATTGAGAAGCTTGCGCTCTCCGCGGTCGCGCTCGTCACGCTCGACGATCTCGCTTTTGATCTCCACGCAGCGGGCGATCACGTCCTCGCCGTCGGCATTTGCCGGATCGCGCAGCCGTTCGAGCAAAGGCTCACCGCGCAGCATGGCGTATTTGATGATCTCGGCGCAGCCGTCGCGGCGCGTATTTCTTTCGAGCGTCCTGAAGCTATCCGTATCGCAGAGCACAAGACGCGGCTGATAGAATGCGCCGAGCAGGTTCTTCCCCTCCGGCAGATCCACTGCCGTCTTGCCGCCGACGGAGGAATCCACAGCCGCCAGGAGCGTAGTCGGCATCTGAACGAAGCCGATCCCGCGGCGATAGCTCGCGGCGGCGAAGCCGGCGAGGTCGCCCGTGACGCCGCCGCCAAGCGCGACGACCGCGTCCGTGCCGCCGAGCTCTTTCTCAGCGAGAAAGCGCGAGAGGCGCAGCCAGGTCTCCGGCGTTTTGGAAGCCTCTCCCTGCGGGAAGACGAACCGCTCCGTCTGGAAACCCGCGCCGCGCGCAGAAGCCTCGACTGTGTCCGCATAAAGCGCCGCGACCCTGTCGTCCGTGACGAGACAGAGTTTTTCCCCCCGGCAGGCTGCCCGGATTCGCGTCCCCGCCTCGCGCAGCAGGCCGGGCGCGATGACGACGTCGTATCCGCCGCCGGCGTTTACGCGGATCGTCCGGCTCATCCGTCCACCTCTTCCTTCCGCTCTCTGCCCTCGCGAAGGAGCGCGCAGAGCGTGTCCGCGTCTCCGTCGCGGATGGCGTCACGGTAGGCGCTCAGCGCCTGAATGCAGAACTCCAGCTCGTCGAGCAGCATGTCGCCGTTGTCGAGAAACAGCTCCGTCCACATCCGCTCGTTGAGCCACGCCACGCGCGTGAGGTCCTTGTAGCTGCCCGCGGAAAAGCCCTTATGGGCGCGGGCGGTCGGACTCTTGATAAAGGCGTTGGAAATGACGTGCGGCATCTGCGAAGTAAATGCGATCATCCGGTCGTGCGCCTCGGCCGTAGTGACCGAAAAACGGCCGAACTGCGCGGGCAGCAGCGCGTCCCGGATGCGCTCGAGCAGCGTCATATCTGCCCCCGCAGGCGGTACGATGACCATCGGCGCGCCTTTGAACAATGTTGCGCGGCTGTACTTGAAGCCGGAGTACTGCGTTCCGGCCATGGGGTGGCCGCCGGCGTAGGTGAAGCCGTACTTTTCTGCCAGCGCGAAGCAGGGCGCGCAGACCGCGCGCTTGACTCCGCACAGGTCGATCACGAGCGTGTCCTTCGACACGTACTGCGCGTTCTCCGTCAGCCAGTCCACGCAGGCCTTCGGCGAGATCGCGATGAGGATCAGTTCTGTTTTCCCGATGGACGAAGCGTCCAGCGCGCCGTCCGTCACGCCCGCGAGCATGGTCATTTCCAGTATGGCGCTGTCCGTGTCTGCGCCGAGCACCGTATGCCCCGCCGTCTTGTAGGCGCGGGCCATGGAGCCGCCTATGAGCCCCAGTCCGACGATTCCGACCGTCATCTCTCCACGACCTCCCGAACGGCGCGCACGGCGCGCGCTACGTCGTCAAACTGCTCCGGCGTCAGGGACTGCGGTCCGTCGCACAGCGCTTTTGCCGGATCATTGTGCACTTCGATCATCAGTCCGTCCGCCCCGCAGGCCGCCGCGGCGAGCGCCATGGGCTTGACCATGCGCGCCATGCCTGTTGCGTGGCTGGGATCGACGATGACCGGAAGGTGCGTCATCTCGTGAAGCATCGGCACCGCGGACAGGTCGAGCGTATTGCGAAGCGCCGTCTCAAAGGTGCGGATGCCTCGTTCGCATAGGATCACCTGTTCGTTTCCGCCTGCCATGACATATTCCGCGCTCATGAGCAGCTCTTCAAGCGTGTTGGCCAGGCCCCGCTTGATCAGCACGGGGCGGCGCATGCGGCCGAGTTCCTTGAGCAGTTCGAAGTTCTGCATGTTCCTCGCGCCGACTTGAATGAGATCGACATCGTCGAACAGGTCGAGCTGGTGGATATCCATGACTTCCGTCACGATGGGCAGACCGGTCTGCGCCTTGGCATGGGACAGCAGCCGCAGTCCCTCGCCCGCGAGGCCCTGGAAGGAGTAGGGAGACGTGCGCGGCTTGAACGCGCCGCCGCGCAGCAGCCCCGCGCCGGAAGCCTTCACGGCCTGCGCAACAGCGCTGATCTGAGCTTCGGACTCCACGGAGCAGGGCCCGGCGATGATCTGAAAATGGCCGCCGCCGATCTTCACCCCGGACACGTCCACGACGCTGTCATCCGGATGGAATTTCCGGTTTGCGCTCTTATACGGCTCGGTGATGCGCTTGACGCTCTCGATGATCTCCAGCCCAAGCAGAAGATCCGTATCGATCTTCGTTGTGTCTCCCATGAGTCCAAGCACGGTGTGGCTCTCGCCGAGTGACGTGTGTACGGTGATGCCCCGGTTGGCAAACCACTGACAGAGATTCTCCACCTGTTTTTCAGAGGCGCCCGGTTTCAGAACTACGATCATGTCTGTCTCTCCTTACGCCGCCTCACGGCGGCTTGTATTTGTAGTCCGGCTATAGAAAAAAGCCGTGCAGCGTTTCTCTGCACGGCTCCTCAAAAGCAGGATTAACGTTCCGTTTTATGCAGCAGAAAACGCTTTACCTTCGATTCCGGTAAAGTAATAATAGTATTCGGCTGCAAAACGGACGGTACGCATAATATTTCCCCCGAATCGTTTTCGGTGCAAAAATCATACCATTTCCGGCGTGCCTTGTCAATGCACCCTGTGCGGGACGATTGCATAAAAATGCAGGCGCTGCAGGGTTTTTTTTAGGCAAGGTCCCGACCGTAGACCTCCGTATAGGTCAGTTTTCCGTTTATCCGCTCGCTTTTCATGAGCGATACACGGGCAACCGTCATTTCCGTACGCGGGACGTTTATGCGCGGCGGAGCGTCGTATCTCAGCTGACGCGCGAGCGTCACATGGGCGCGGAATGGCTTGGAGTCGACATGGAATCCCGCTCTGCGGCAGCCTTCGCGAATGCGCTCCGCCAGCGCCTCGAGCTCGCTGTTTTTCTCCACTCCCGCCCACCAGAGTTCTCCGAAACGTCCCGCTCCGGACACGGCGAGCGGAAAGGCCCTGCCCGCCGCGCGGTCGATGACGCGGCGGAGCGTCATCAGGTCTTCGCTCTCGCCAAGGAAAGCCAGCGTAAGGTGCAGATTCTCCGGTGCGGTATAATTGCCCTGCGCGCCGCTGCGCCGCAGCTGCTCCTGCGCCCGAAGCAGCACGTCGAGGATCTCCTGTGAAAAACGGATCGCGATGAACAGACGCACGGTTCGAACCCTCCCTTCCGTTTGATTGTACCCCGCCCGCCCCGCGAATGCAAGTTGCCTTTGCGTGCGCGCTGTGGCATAATGGGTCTGCCGAAGGAGATATTTTATGGATCAAGAGACACAATACAAGAACCTGCCCGGCGCGCTCCTGCCATGGTTCCGGGAAAACGCACGCGACCTTCCGTGGCGCCGCGACCGGCAGCCCTATCATGTCTGGCTTTCAGAGATCATGCTGCAGCAGACGCGCGTAGAGGCCGTCCGCGGCTATTATCTCCGCTTTCTCGATGCGCTGCCGACGGTCGATTCGCTCGCAGGCGTATCAGAGGGTGAGCTGCTCAAGCTCTGGGAGGGGCTGGGCTACTATTCACGCGCGCGCAATCTCCAAAAGGCCGCCCGTGTGATCGTTGCCGAACATGGCGGAGACTTCCCTGCTGATTACGATGCGATCCGCGCCCTGCCGGGCGTCGGCCCTTACACCGCCGGCGCGATTGCCTCCATCTGTTTCGAGCAGCCGCGCGCCGCAGTGGACGGGAACGTGCTTCGCGTACTTTCCCGCATCACGGAGAACGCTTCCCCCGTGGATCTGCCGGAGGTCAGGAATGACTTCACCGCCCGGCTGGAAGCCGTCTACCCTGCGGGAAGCTGCGGGGCGTTCACGCAATCGCTCATGGAACTGGGCGCGACGGTCTGCGCTCCGCGTTCCCCGCGCTGCGGAAGCTGTCCCTGCGCCGGGTTCTGCCTGGCGCTCGCGCACGGCACGGCCGCCTCGCTGCCGAAACGTCTGCCGAAGAAGGGCAAACGCGTTGAGGAAAGGACCGTCTTCCTTCTGCGCTGCGGTGACAGGACCGCCATCCAGCGTCGCCCCGCGCACGGCCTGCTCGCAGGTCTCTGGGAACTGCCGAACGAAATCGGCACACTTGACGCTTCTGAAGCGCTGCGCCGCGCCGAAGTTCTGGGCGTCAGACCGTATGAGCTCGTGGAGGAAATGCACCGCGCGCACGTCTTTACCCACATCCGCTGGGAGATGACCGGCTATCTTCTGCTCTGTCGTGAGGAGACGCCCGGCTTCGTCTGGGCAAGTGAGACGGAACTGCGCGAGCGCTATGCTCTGCCCACCGCATTCCGGCAGTTTCTGGGCCTTCCGGAGGCCGAATAACGCGGAAATAGTTTTTTTGCAAAGTAGCCTGTTAATTCCTTGACATATCTTTCTTTAGATGGTATATTATGGAAGGCTCCTGTTACAGCATAGTTGACCGTTAATTTAAAGAAAGCATATGGAGGTTCAGTATCAATGGGCAAACTTGATGGGAAAGTAGCCATCATCACCGGCTCCACTTCCGGCATGGGCAGAGACACGGCGTATCTGTTCGCCAAAGAGGGTGCGAAGGTCGTCGTGACCGGACGCAATGAAGAGCGCGCGAAGGCCGTAGTGGAGAAGATCCGGGCCGAGGGCGGCGAGGCCGTCTACGTCATCGCCGACGCGGCCGACAAGGATTACGCGCAGGTCATTTTCGAAAAGACTATGGAAGCCTACGGCACAGTGGACATCCTGATGAACAATGCAGGGATGCTCTCTCTGGCGCAGTTCGCTACCGTGACCGCCGAAGAGTTCATGGAGGATATCAACGTCAATGTGACGAGCGCGCTGATGCTCAGTCAGAAGGTCGCTCCCGTCATGCAGGCGAAGGGCGACGGACACATCATCAATATCGCGTCCATCGTCGGCTGGGCTGCGCACTGGGGCTTCGTGGCATACGTCACCAGCAAGCACGCCATGGTCGGCCTTACCAAGGCAATGGCCAACGAGCTTGCGCCCACCATCCACGTCAACGGCATCTGCCCCGGCGCGATCAAGACCGCCATGCTCGATTCCGTTGGCGGCGAGGAAGTGTTCCAGCCCATGATCGAGCGCACCTGCCTGCGCCGTGTGGGCGAGGGCTCCGAGATCGCCACGGCGGCGCTGTTTCTGGCCACCACCGACTCCAGCTTCATCGACGGTCAGCTGCTCCGCGTGGACGGCGGCGTGGACGTGTGATCATTCGCTCCCGAAAGCATCTGCCGGGCGGCCGGAAGGCCGCCCGGTTTTTCTGTGTTTATGCAGCCGGTTTCCTCCTGCCGCTCTTGCTTTGCCGCCCGCTCAGGGAGTACAATGGGAGCCGAGGTGAGATCCATTGATTCTGATGATCGCGTCCGACATCCACGGTTCGGCCTTCTGGTGCCGCGCGTTGTTCGAGGCCTTCGAGCGCGAACACGCGGAGAAGCTGCTTCTTCTCGGAGACCTGCTCTACCACGGGCCGCGCAATGCTCTTCCGGAAGAATACGACACGAAGGCTGTCGCAGCCATGCTCAACGCCAGGCGGGACAGTCTGCTGTGCGTTCGCGGCAACTGCGACTGCGAGGTCGACCAGATGGTACTGGATTTTCCGATCCTGGCGGACTACTGTGTGCTCTATGCCGCCGGACGGACGATCTACGCCACGCACGGCCACATTTTCAACGCGCAGAACCCTCCGCCGCTGCGTCCCGGTGACCTGCTCCTGCACGGTCACACGCACGTGCCGGCGTTCGAGCACTTTGGTGACGGAAACCTGTGCCTGAATCCCGGCTCCGTTTCGATCCCGAAAAACGGCAGCGTACACGGCTATATGATCCTGGATGACAGCCGCTTCATATGGAAGGATATGAGCGGAACCGTCACGCAATCCGTTTCCTTGTAGAAGAGAGGTTACCGATATGGCTTCCACCGGAAAATGTCCCTATTGCGGAGCCGTTGTGCGCTCCGACCAGGCCAGCTGCCCCAGCTGCGGTGCTCCGAACGAGAAGTTCGTGGCTGACACACCGAGGACGGTCTTCCATCCGCAGACCATTGAGGAACTGCAGGAGTACTGTGCCGAGCGGGGCATGCCTCTGCTTCGCATGCGCTTCTTCATCGGCGAAGACTGCCATGAGCCGCGCGCCTTCGGCATTTATCGCGAAGGGAAAGATGTCGTCGTTTATAAGAACAAGAGCGACGGCTCCCGCGCGATCCGCTACCGCGGACCGGACGAGGCGAGCGGTGTATCAGAGATATACCAGAAGCTTCTGGCAGAATGCCACAGCCGCGGCATCTATCCGGACGGCAAGCCGCCGGAACCCCCGTCCCGCTCAGCCGGAACGCGCTCTTCAGGCGGCCGGAGTTCAAAGCGCAGCACCTTCTCGCCGCTTCTGCTCGTAATCGTCCTTTTCATTGCCCTGACAGTGGTAAGCAAAATCAGCGACCGCAGCAGGCACGCGCACGACGGCTACTATACCTTTTCAACCGAGCAGGTATACTACCGGTACGGGGATGACTGGTTTTTCAGTGACCTCTTAGATGGAACCGACTGGACAGAGACGTCCTATGACCCGTCAGAGGACTATGAGGACTATGAGGATTACTATGCCGGCAGCGACTGGGAAAGCGATTGGGGCGTCAGCGATTTCAAGTCCTCCAGCGTCTGGGATGACATCGTCTCTTCAGACAGTTCAGACTCCTATGACAGCGATGATTCCTATGACAGCGACGACTACGATGACTGGGACAGCGGAGACACAGACTGGGATTCCGACTGGTGACGGCCTCCTTCGGGGTTGAGGTTGCCCTTGACTTTGGAGAGGTGTTCGTCTACAATATTTTCATCGAATTATGCGAAAAAAAAAATTTATTATAAAGGAGAACTGTTATGAGCAAGACTTACATTGAGCCCTCAAACACCCTGCCCGTGTACGACGAGTGCGACGTACTGGTCGTCGGCGGCGGCGCGGCCGGCCATTCCGCGGCGGTCGCGGCGGCCCGTGCCGGAGCCAACGTCATCGTCATGGAGCGCTACGGCTACTTCGGCGGCGACGTCACCGGCGCCTACGTGCTGCTGGTCCCCGCGCTGAACTTCCACAAGCACTCCGTCATCCGCGGCGTGGTCGAGGAGTGGTTCACCCGCATGGAGAAGAACGCTCCCGAGACCGTCATCGGTCCCGACTACAAGTACGTCTGGCGTGAGGACGTGCCGCACGTCGTCGATCACTACAAGAAGTACGAAGGCTGCGTCAATGAGCGCTTCGGTCCCGTGGTCCCCGTCCGTTCCCTGTTCTTCGAGCCCACCACCCTCAAGCTCGAGATGGACGCCATGGTCCAGGAAGAGAAGAACATCAAGGCTCTGCTGCACTGCTGGGGCACCAAGCCCATCGTTGAGGACGGCAAGATCAAGGGCGTCATCTTCGAGAGCAAGGCCGGCCGCCAGGTCATCTACGCCAAGGTCGTCATCGACGCCACCGGCGACGGCGACATCTACTCCCAGTGCGCCGGTTTCTTCGGCCCCTCCGGCATCAACGACTACGATCACCGCGACGGACAGACCTCTCTCGTGTGGCGCTGCGGCGGCGTGAACTATGAGGCTTTCGCCAAGCTGCGCTGCGAGAACGGCGGCAAGGGCTGGATGCCCTGGCTGCAGGAGCTGTGGGATGTCGCCGGCTACAAGACCATCCCCTTCACCACCGGCCGCGAAGGCGTTCTGTGGTTCAACAACTGGATTCTGGAGAAGAACTGCATCGACCTCGAGGACATCCGCGAGACCGAGTTCATCACCCGCAACAGCATCCGTCCGATCCTCGAGTTCTGCAAGAAGAGCTTCCCCGAGGCTTTTGCCAACGCTTACCTCTACGATATCGCGCCGCAGCTCGGCGTTCGCGGTTCCCGCCGTCTGGATGGCGAGACCATCGTCACCCGCCTCGACTTCGCCTGCAACCGTGCGTTCGACGATGTCATCGCCTGGCATCCGGTCATCGGCTCCCCGGCGCCCATCGAGATCCCCTACAGCTGCATGATCCCGAAGACCGTCGACAACCTCATCTGCCCGGGCCGTCACCTCTCCGCTGACCCGCTGGCCATCGGCGCTCTGCACCTGATCCCCGAGTGCGCCGGCACCGGCCAGGCCGCCGGCGTTGCCGCGGCTGTCGCCTGCGCGGACGGCTCCACCACTAAGACCGTCGACATCAAGAAGGTCCAGAAGATCCTCTGCGAGGAGCAGGATGTCCCGCTGCCCCGTCAGGCCAACACCAACAAGGAGCTGGTCGAGGAGCTCGAGGCCATCAACTACGGCCGCGACACCGAGTTCAACAAGAACATCCGTCAGAAGGCCGGCCTCGACTGGTAAAACAAAGCCATACGAAATCGCCCGGCCGCTTCCATCCGGAAGCGGCCGGGTTTTCTTTCGGTCTGATGCTTGTCATTGTTCAGCGCCGCATGTATAATCAGGATAGATACTGAGCATAGCATCGGATGACTCAACGCCTCGCAGGAAAGGAAGGTTCTTCATTATGCTGTTCAAACGCCGGGTCGTTCCACTTCTGCTCTCTTTCGCTATTGTTTTATCTTTCGTCTTCTTTGCCGCGGAGCCGGCGCGCGCCGCTTCTCCCGCAAGCGAGGAACGGGCAAACCGCCTGCACTCCCTGCATCTGCTTGAGGGCACGGGCACCA
The DNA here is from genome assembly GCA_017539885.1 of Oscillospiraceae bacterium. Next base: position 24,588 of record JAFYCC010000011.1, on the reverse strand, counting down.
AGCCGGACGGCACCCCCGTCTACAGTCTCGACGCAATGCCCCAGCGCATTCACGGGCTGATCATGCTGCTGCGTCTGCTCGGTCAGGAGGACGCGGCGCTCGCCTGCACGGAGCCGAATCCGTTCACAGACGTTGCGGAGAAAACCGCCTACGCCGTAAAATACACGGCCTACGCCTTCGCCAAAGGGATCACGGACGGCACTGGTCCGAACACCTTCAACCCCACGGGCGAACTCACCGCAAAGATGTATATCGCTTTCGTCATGAGAGCGCTCGGTTATGGCTCGGAGTACGTGTACGGCGATCTGAATCTTCCCACGCAGGTCGGACTGCTCTCCGACACGCTTCCCGCTTCCTTTGCGGGGGAAGCTATCAAACGCGCAGACATGGTCGATCTGAGTTACGCAGCGCTCACCTGCCCCATGAAGGATGAGGGCTGCACGCTGGCTGAAAAGCTGTGCGCCGCCGGCGTGTTCACGAGTACGGAGGGTACGGCGGCCGGCGTACTTGGCGCGGCGGCGGGCTGGCGGTACGACCGCGAGGTCTGGGACGACTCCACCCTTTCTCTGGAGACTGTCTCACTCGGCAGCGGAAAGGCTTACGTACTCACGGCCAACGTCCGGAATCCGAAAGTGCACGTTAAGAGCGCCATGGTCGACAGCACGCTCGGCCATACCGCCGAATTTGCCGATATCGCCGCTTCCTCCGGCGCGAAGGCCGTAGTCAACGGCAATTTCTTCGAGGCATACAACGACGACTTCAAATACCCAATCGGGCATGTGATGACGGACGGAGTATTTCTTTTCGGCGTGTCCGGACTGACCTCGCTGGGCATCAAACGCGACGGCACGGTTCAAATCGGGCGTCCTGCCGTCTTCACCCGTCTGACGGCCGCCGACGGGAGAGAGTGGTCGGCTTATGAGATCAACAGCCCGGACGGCTTCGACGAGTACGCATCCACGCTCTTTACGCCCGCGTTCGGACGCAGCGTGGTCTACCCGCACGATGCGTGGACACTGACGGTACGCGCGGGAAAAGTGACCGATTACTCCCGCACAGCCGAGGGCACGCCGCTGGCGATTCCCTCCGACGGTTATCTGGTCTATTTCGGCGACGGATTCGCTTCAACCGCCTGGTTCCGGGAACCGCGTATCGGCGACACGCTCCGCATGGAATACTATCTGCGTGTCGAGGATGAGGAGGGCTTCACGCTCGACGGCATGGAGAGCATCGTCTCCGGCGGTCCGCGTCTCGTCAAAGACGGCGTGGCCAAGGTGATCTACGACGTGAACGGTTTTGCCGACGAAGCACGCTTCGGCGCATCTGCAGTCTCTACGCGCACGGCGGCAGGCGTAACCGCGGACGGGAAACTGATGATCGTCTCCGCCGCGAGCGCCACGCTGCAGCAGGTGGCGGAGTTCATGGCCGCGCACGGCTGCACCGACGCGATCAATCTCGACGGCGGTTATTCCCGCTCGATCTATTACGACGGCAGGGTTCTCGCCTCCGGCCGTCCGCTCACGGTCACCTTGCAGTTCTTCGTGGAGGACTGAGCGAGGTTGGCGAGGCAGAAGCTCATTTTGCTGTCAAAATGCATCTGAATTCGAGCTGAAGCATCTACATCTCAGCCCTTCAGTGCCCTGTAAACGAGAATTCCGGTCGGTTGCCAGGTCTGATCGGAATTCTCGTTTTTTCAGCGTCCTTCCTGCAGGTGTGAAAGCACCGGGTACGGCAATGTCCATGGTTGCAATGGTCGGCCTTTTTCGTCGGAAGCACGGCGTCCAATCGTCGCTTCAGGTTTGCACAGCAATGTACGAATTATGATCTCAAGGGCATCGGTTTTCATGTGTGAATCCAAGTTCAGCGGAACACCTTTCGCGGTTTCCGCAGCGGTAATGTTTATCTCTCGGAAAATGCATAAATTCTCCGCCAGGGCCTCCCTCAAAAGAGGTCCTTTTTTGTTCTCTCTGTACAATTTTCATTGCGCATTTTACTGAAATGTGTATAACTGTACGATGAATTTGTGCCTATATATTCCAAACATTCATTAATATGCTATAATTATGAAAAGATAGAATCCCCCATTTGTTCATAGTATGCTAATATATATCTGTACATTGTTTGTCATTTGGCAAGCTGTGGATTCTCAGTTCGTATTGGGTCATGAACAAACGGGCGACTGTGGAGGCGCGATACGAATGCTTAATGATATGCGCAATTTCTGCGTGACTGCGGAATGCCTGAACTTCACCACTGCAGCGAAATATCTGTATATCGAGCAGCCGGCGCTGAGCAAGCAGATTTCCCGTCTGGAGGCGGAGCTCGGCGTAAAACTGTTCCACCGCACTACGCGCCGCGTAAGTCTGACCCCCGCCGGCGAGGCCTTTCTGCAAGCCTGCCGCGTGTTTATCAGCGCCTGCGATGTGTTGCCGAAGGATTACCCGCATAACACCTTTGCCGGAAGCGGTCGTTCTCTGGTGATCGGCATCGGTGAGACAATTGACTCCGGGCCGATCATGTCGGTACTGGACGGCTTCTTCTCAGGCCACGAGGGCGTTACGCTTTCTTTTATGCGCGAAAGAGACGAGAAGCTGCCTCAGTTGCTGACAAACGAGGACGCGGATTTCATTTACACCTTCCGGCCGATCCTTCAGGGCGATCCCCGTTTCGATTATGCGCCTGTCAAAAAGACCCGGTTGCATGTACTAGTATGGAAGGGACACCCGCTGGCGGAGAAAGACTGCATCTCCGTGAAGGATCTCAAAGATGAGTGGCTCATCATGAATTCATCCGCGCCGCCGATGCTAAACACGCTGCACAGCATCTGCGAGGCGAACGGTTTTTTCCCGAAGGTCTCCGCAAAGGTGGATTCACCAGAGCTCTCAATGCTGATGACAAGCGCACGGCAGGGCATCACGATTTCAACGTTCTTTGGCCCGGAGCTGGAGTCTCAGTCCGAGTTGGTTGTCCGTGAACTCGATCCGGCAGATATGCCCGCCGGCTTTCTGGAAAACGAGATTGTCCTTGCGTGGCGGAGAGATCGATGCAAATCTTCCGAGTTGCTGCAAGAGTTCGCTGATTCGATCCGTCGAGCAGCACCGTAAAGGATGGAGAATCAGGTCCCTCATGTGAGGTATCAAAACGAGCGCAGTTCATAATTACAATATCAATTCATGGAAAAGGGAGGAGATGTATACTTATGAAACTGCTTGGCATCAGTTGCGGAAGAAAGATGGGCAACAGCGAGATCCTGCTCAAGGAGGCTTTGATGGCCGCCGAGAAGATGGGCGTCGAGGTTGAAATGATCCGTCTTCTGGACATGAACATCAAGCCCTGCCTTGGCTGCAACGGTTGCATCGCGGGCGTTTTGCGCGGCGAAAAGGGCGATTGCATCATCAAAGGAGATGACATGCCATTCTATCGTGAGAAATTCCTGGATTGCGATGGCATCATCGTCAGTGTCCCCGTGTTTAACAAAACAGCGCCCGGCGCATTCCGTCTCCTGGGTGACCGTTGCGGCCCAGCTTTTGACCGCGAGAACAAGCGCTTCGCCAAGAACCATGGCGCGGATATCGATGAGCGCTGGTTCAAGCCCCGCGTAGCCGGCTGGCTCGCTGTAGGCGGCGGCCCCATCACGCACGTAGACACCACACTGCCTTTCATGTATCAGTTCGGCAAGTCCACGCAGACAAAACAGGTCGATCGCTTTGTGGCTATCCACTGCCCGTCTGCCGGTCAGGTTCTGATGCATCCCGAGTACCTCGAGCGTGCCGCCCAGCTCGGCCGCAATGTAGCCAGTCAGCTTGGCAAGCCCAACAATGAAGTCGAGTGGCTCGGCGACGATGATTTCGTGTGCGATAACTGCAAGAGTCCCGTCGTAGTTATCAGCAAGGGTGACATTGTCCATTGCGCAACCTGCGGCCGCAGCGGCAAGTTTGTTAATGGTGAAAACGGCGTTTATGTGGAGTGGGATCCCGAGGTCCTGGCCGCTGACGATCTGAAGTTCCGCGAAGAGCACATTCTGGCCACCGGCAAGAAGTTCGCGGATTTCGATGCGTGGAAGAAGGATCACGAAGATCTCTTCACGCCGTATCGTGACTGCGTCAAGTATACCAAGCCCCCGCGTCCGTAATTTTGCCCGCAATTCCCCGTCAGAAGGAAGAAGAAATAGAAGTAGTAATCATTGGAAGGAGTTGTAACTATGCCCCCTGCTGCACCGGAACCTGGCTTTATGGCTAGTTGGACGGGCGTCATCATTTTTGTCGCCGCGTTCGTCCTCGCAATCGTCATCGGTGAGAAGTTCAAGAAGAACTCCGGCCTGATCGCACTCGTCTTCGCATTCATCATCGGCTGCGCGTTCTGCTCAATGCGCGTCAAGAACATGATTCTGGCCACGTTCCCTCTGGACGTGTTCTACGTCATGTTCATCATCACATTCTTCTATGGCTTCATGCATGAGAGCGGCTTCGTGAAAGGCCTGTCCGAGCGCATGATCTATGCATGCCGCAACCATCCCGCACTGTTGGCACCTGCATTCCTTGTCTGTGCCTTCGTCATGGCTGCGATGGGCGGCGACACGGCGGCTTTTCTGGTCCTGGCTCCGCTCGCCTTCGGCCTTGCTTTCGAGCTGGGCTTCAATCCGATCCTGGCAATCATCGCTGTACAGGGCGGCGCATCTCTGGGAGGCTACATGCCCTGGACGATGCTCGGCTCCATGCAGATCGGTATGTTTGAGGGGCTTTTTGATTCCCACGAAGAAGGTCTTGCCGCGCATATGGGCTTCACCCTTACTGTTGCCGTGTGCGTGATCATCCTCTTCTTTGGCACCTATTTCATTACCAAAGGCCACAAGGTCAACAAGATGCCCGACCTGAAGGCGCCTGAGCCCTTCAATAAGGATCAGAAGAAGTCTCTGGTCCTCATGGTCTGCGTGCTTATCTGCGTCATTATCTTCCCGCTGCTCAGCCTCATCTTCCCGACCAGCAAGTTCATCTCCGGCGCTGCTCGCTTCCTTGACGTCCGCTGCGTGTTCACCATCGGCGCCGTCATTGCTATGTTCCTGAAGCTCGGCGATGAGCGCAAGGTCTTCTCGCAGCGTGTACCGTGGAGCCTGATCTTCATGGTCGCCGGCATGATGACTCTGATTGCTTTGGCCAGCCAGCCCGAGGTCGGTACGATCGACTTCGTCAAGGGCCTGATTGGCGAAGGCATGAACCCGACCATCGTCGTTCTGGTTCTCTTCATCGCAGCCTGCCTGCTGGGCGCCGTTACTGCCGGTATCACGGTTCTTTCCCTGCTGCTGGCAATCGTTCCGCCGCTGGCCGCTGCCGGAGGCATCCCTGGCTACATCCTGATGGCCTGCGCGCTCTGCGGCGTGCACGGCATGTCCATCGGCCCTTACTCCTCCGGCGGTGCCATGGCCCTGTCCGGCTGCCCGGATGAGCATCGCTCCAGCGTTATCCGCAAGCAGTATCTGATCATGATCATCCAGGCCGTTCTCCTCTTGGTTCTGGCTCTGATCGGTGTACCGAAGTTCTTCGCAGGTCTCTTTGTCTGAGTCCTTGTGCTGAACGCTTAGCAAATCTTGAAAAGATGTGGGGGCCGGTCATGGCCCCCACATCTGTGTTTTTCAACAGTATGCTGTATGGCTCCTTGCGGTTTTAACGCGCGAACGCTTGCCCCCGTCATTTTTGCGTATACGCAGTCCGTTGCAAGCTGTAGTCTCGTCACATATTTGTTTCACCCGAAGGGCAAAAACTAGCGCGTCTCAATATTTGCCCTAATGGCTTTCATTGCGGAGCGCATCTGTGATAATATGATCCTGTGGTGAGTAATTGATGGAAATGCGGCAAATCTCCGGCTTTTATTTTGACACATACAATACCATAACGGCCCCCTGTGAGGCTTCACTTCTGGAAAGCTGCATGGCAGCCTGTGCACAATATGAGAAAGTATTCAGCAAAACGATTCCGGGAAGCGAAGTCTGGCAGCTTAACCATGCCGAGGGGCGGTCCGTCACGGTCGGAGAGGACATGCAGAAAGTGCTGTCCGTCTCACTCGAGCTCCACGCCGCTTCGCGTGGTGCTTTTAACATCGCCGTTGGCGCATTAATGGCGCTATGGGACTTCAAACGTGAGACGCCGGCGCTGCCGGAAACGGACATACTCCGAGCAGCGTTAGAACTGAGCGATGCAACGCGCATTGAGCTTTGCGAGAATCGGGTCCGGATGCCCGCAGGGATGCAAATCGACCTTGGCGGCATCGCCAAGGGTTACATCGCTGACCGCATCGCTGAGTTGCTGCGTAAGGAGGGTGTGCCGACCGCTTTGCTCAACTTCGGTGGCAACATCGTCACTTTGGGACCAAAACCCGACGGCAGCGCATGGCGCATTGGGCTGCAGTCGCCCGGCGGGAAGTGGGGTGAGGACTACTGGGCCGTCACAGAGCTGACGGCCGGAACAGTCGTCACCAGCGGCGTCTACGAGCGGGGCTTTGAGCTCGGCGGAAAACGCTATCATCACATCCTCGATCCGCGCACTGGATATCCTGCAGAGAGCGGTCTGCTCTCCGTGACGATTCGCGGGAAGGACTCCATGCTTGCGGACGGACTCGCCACCGCTGCGCTGGTAATGGGCGCCAGCGCGGGTATCGCGCTGGCGTCTGAACACGGCTGTCAGGCCGTCGTTCTCACCGAAGATGGACATGCGCTGAGGTCAAAGGACTTTCCTCTGATACTCTAAGCGCTTATCACGCGAGTACGCAGAAGGACCCCACGGGTAAATCGTGGGGTCCTTCTGCGCATCTAAACAGGTTCGATTGATCTTAGAAAGTGTGTTCCGCTCTGGAGATGATATCGTTCTGCATTTGTTCGGTCATGTCCACGAAATAGGCACTGTAGCCCGCGATGCGGACGACCAGATTGTGATACCGCTCCGGATGTGCCTGAGCCGCCCTCAGGGTCTTGGCGTCCACGACATTGTATTGGACCTCCATACCTCCGTTTTCGAAGTAGGTCTGGGTCATGTCCTCAAGTTTCTGTACGCCCTCATCGCTGTTAAGGGCGGTGGGGTGGATCTTCATATTCACCGCCATTCCGTCCATGTAGCGGGTGTGGTCGAAGCAGCAGGAGGAGATAAAGACGGATGTAGGTCCATTAACATCTCTGCCCTGCACGGGGCTCATTGCGTCGGCAATCGGCAGCCCGGCCTTTCTGCCATCGGGCGTCGCCCAGGTAACCTCGCCCTGTGCCACATGGTCCGCCGCACTGTACATGCCGCACTTATACACCTTGCAGCGCTTATTGTGGAATGGACGGCACATATTATAGTACAGGTCCAAAACATACTTATGCTGCTCATCTGCATATGGATCGGCATTGCCGTAGTGAGGAACCTCGTTGATGATACGCTGGCGCAGAGGTTCATAACCCTCCCAGTTCGCCAGAACTGCGTCCAGATACTCTTTCGGGTCAACAAGTTTCTTATCGAAAACGAGATACTTGATTGCCGTGAGACTGTCGCTGACGGTGGCAAGACCGGTGGCCGTCCCGCCGAAACTGTTGTACTTGCATCCGCCTTCGGACACGTCCTTGCCTTGCTCCATGCATCCGGTCATCGAAATGGAGAGGTTCGGGAAGGGGAACAGGCGCGGATACTCGTGCTCTGTGTAATTGTTGAGCGTCACGATCCAGGTCATCAGCCAGGTGGCGAGCTTTTCAAACGCCGCCTTGACCTCGTCCATGGACTTCATTTCATAAAGGTAACCGGAACAGTACTCAGCCGGTGCCTGCTGCCCATTCATAGGATTGATGCCGTTATTAATAGCCATGTCTATCACAATGGGCCAGTAGATACCATTAATGCTCATTGCCGAGCCGTTAGGCGCCGGGTAATCGTTTCCAGAGCCTACGATTTCCTGACATCCGATGAAACTGTAGTCGCGGGCATCTTCCAGAGAGAATCCCAATTCCTTGAGAATACCGGGGATGATGACATCGTCGTTCTGCAGCAGGGGCAGGCCGCCTACGCGCATACTCGTCCCGATGGCGCAGTCCCACAGTTCCTTCGGCGTGTCCTTCGTAGTGCGCAGCGAAATGGTAGGCTCATGCAGTTCAAGCCGGGCCATAGCCTCAAGAACCATATAGGTCACGGGGTTTGTAGCGTCCTTGCCTTCTTTGTCGCATCCCCCGATGGTGGTGTGCTGTCCCCTGGTGCCGATACCGGCGATCTTGAGCAGATCGCCGACGCCGCCGGGGTTCATCAGGTTCAGTTTGAGGAAGAATGCATCCACAAGAGCCTGCGCCCCGTCAAGGGTGATAATGCCATCCTCCAGATCCTTCTTCAGGTAAGGCCAGACGTTTTGGTCGAAACGGCCGATGCTGGTAACGCCCGGATCGTTATCCAGCTTCAGGAAGAAATGATAGAGAATGTACATCTGGCAGACTTCCCAAAAGCTTGTAGGCGTGCCCTCAGCGATGCGGTCGAGCCCCTTCGCCATCTTCTCGTACTCTGCCTTTTTCTCCGGTGTCGGCGCGGTCTGTGCCTTCTCGCGCGCCTTGTCGGCATAGCGTCTGGTCATGGTGATGATGCCATCGCACGCAATCACTGCGCCGGAATAGAACAGGTATTTGCCCATGTCATCGCCCATGACATTGCCCTTGTGCGCGTCGAGCCAGTCCTGCGCCTGCTTTTTAATGTCGCCGTAGCCGCGGCGAAAGATGTTCTGAAAGCCGGGCGTCAGATGACCGGGCGGTGTCAGCACATTGCCGTTGAGCATGACATCTCCGGGTTTGCCAAAAGGTGTGCACTGCAGCCGGAAGACATCCATGGCGCCCTGGGGCAGCCAGCGCTCCGGCCGGATTCCGCCTCCGGCATCCCGTTTGCGTTGCATGATCTCCCTGAGTTCCTGCAGGTCCTCCGGTGATATTGCCAGATTCTGATGTGAATAGAACGGGTCATCCAGCGGTGCGTGGTAAAGGCCGTCCTCTCCGAGAGGCCAGGTGTGCTCGATGTCGCACATCATCGCCCAGAGTTCTCCCTTCGAGTCGCCCCAGTTCTTGTGGCCCATATCCCCGACGAAGAACTCATCCTCCATAATGTCAATGGGCATGTTCTGGATCATGTAGAGCGTTTCGGATGGGAAGCGGACCACGGGCGGATAGTCTCTGAATTTCGCTTCAGCCTCCGCCTTCAGCCTGCTCTTGACGGCGTCCCCTATCATGGGACGGTCACGGATCTCATCACGCAGCTTAGCAATGCGTTCGCTGACTGGTTTGAATTGATACATTGCAATGCTCCTTTCCGCAAGTTCGTACGGATTGCCTTCCCTTTCCGGCTATCAGCCGCCGTAGACTTTCCGCGACTCCTCGTACAGGATCTCGTATTCGTCCAGCGGCGACTGCGGCGTCATGCGGCAGGTCGTGCGCAGGCCCTTGAAATCCTCCACGTAAGCGCGGATGGCGGCCACCTTCTCCTCATGAGAGGCATCGCGAGGCAACTCCGGCGGGCAGCTGTCGACGATAATCTTGTCGCCGTACATCTGCAAGACTTTTTTCTTGTCATTCATAGGCTGACCGTTCCACATATCAACGCCCGCCTCAATCATCAAAGGCACCAGGTCTTCCACCTTGCCGCAGCTGTGGAACTCGAAGCCCATGCCATTGCGGTGGACACAGTCTACGACGCGCTTAAGGTAAGGCAGTATCATCTCCCGCACGGTGTTGGCTGAAAAGAATGGTGCACGTTGGCTGCCCCAGTCATCATGGAACCAAATGATATCCGGCGAAAAGACCTCTTTGCTCTTGGTGATGATACGGTCGTAGAGTTCGCAGAGCCGGTCGAAGAGCCTGTGGATGGCGGGCTGCACGTCCTCGTCGATGAGTCCAAGCATAGCATCGGTCATGTCCACAAAAGAGATCAGACGCTCAAACAAGCCCGTGAAGAACACCTGCTTGACGATGCAGTTCGGATCGTACAGCTCATCGTACTCCTTCTTGGCGGTCTCCCAGTCCCATTTTTCAATGTCCGGGAACGTGACATAGTCCTCCCAGTGTTCCAGATCACCAACATGGGGTTTACCGGGGCGGACCATGGAGCCGCCCACCTGCGGGACATACTCCCACTCTACTCCGAACATGTCCGGCCCGCCCCATTGCTCGATCGGAATCGGGGGACCAGGCTTTGTCGTGGAGGCGCGGGCCCAGCTGTCCGGGATGCAGGAGGGGTTCCAGATAAAGAACTCCTTAGTATGCGGCACCCACAATGCTCCTTCCCCGTTGATGAGACGCAGGAAGTTTTCCTTGCGCGTGATCGGTGAATTGAAAATGGGCGTGGGCGGGAGAAAAGGCAGCGGTGCGGGAGAAAAGCCTATCGGCTCCAGCTCTTTGGGATCAAACGGAATCTTTTCCATGTTGCTCTTCCTCACTTCGTATTGACATAGGTAGTCATATCGACCAGGCAAGGCTCATTGGAGGCGAAACCGAACTTTTCATAGACGTAGTCAGCTGCGTTGATACCTGCCAGATAACCGGAGACGAACACCCAGCCCTGTGCCACGCCGCCGAAGCCGACATAGTTGCGCTCACGGTTCATGATGACGCCCATAGAGTCGCAGCCCGTGGCGTAGAAGCCCTCGATGGGTGTCTTGTGATCGGGACGCAGCACGCGGATTTTTGTATCGACGTCCAGACCGCCGCAGGTGGCGAAGATGACGTTCATGATCTTGATCGCGTAGAAGGGACCGCCCTCGGTCTTCATGCTCAGGAGCTTGGGATCCTTTCCGAAGTCCGGATCTTCCTTCTTGTCCACGAGTTCGTTGTAGCGTGCGATCGTAGCCTGCAGCGCCTTGGGGTCGATGCCGATCTTCTCCGCCAGAGCATCGAGCGAGTCAGCCTTCCATGCCATGCCCTCACTGATGGTCTCGTCAAGGCACTCGTAGATTTCCGGCAGCGGCCTGCCATTGGGAACGCCGCCCTGCGAGCAGTAGCCGTCCCAGCGCGGGATGGTGGTGAAACCGTCGCGCGCGAGCTTGTCGACCTGTGCCTGCGAATAGATGGCATAGTAATACGGGCCGGAGCGGAAGGACGGCCAACTGTCCGCCTTGTGGGTGAGAGAGAACAGTGAGAACATTGCCTCGTTGCCGATACGCTGTCCCTTCTGATCGACGCAGACGATATCCGTGCAGCAGCCCATACCGAGCGGGATGTCGTTGAGTGTCCACGTTTCGTATCTGCCAGTGCGACCGTTGAGGCGGTCCGTGATGTAGTTGATCGGATACTTTGTCAGACGGTGCGGCAATCCCTTCATCATCACGATGGGGCTCATACCGAGGTTCCAGGTGCCCGCACCGATGTCAAGCGCCGCCTGGAGCATCTTGCCGTCTGCCTGTCCGGTGTTCGTGACGACTCGTGCGCCAGCGAACTGCGGATCGAGCAGGCGCGTGAGCATCTCGTTGTTGTTGGCGAAGCCACCACAGCCCATAATAACGGCCTTAGCGTGGATGATGTATTCCTTGCCAGTGACGTTGTTGCGCGCCTTGACGCCCGCCACGCGATCGCCGTCCATAAGGAAAGCGTAAGCCTCCGTCTCCAGCATGTACTCGCCGCCCTGTGCCACGACCTTGGCAAGCATAGCGTCGTAGTACTGCATGATGACCTTGCGGCGGTCCTCGTTGGTACCCTTATCCTTGTTTGCCGTGAGTACAGCATTGTATGCGACCCAGGCCTCAAGATCTATGCAGGGAGAGTGCTCCATGGAGCCGAACTGCCAGCCCTGCTCGTAGTGCAGCCAGTCGATGACCTTGCCGGACTGCTCGATATAGAGCTTGACAAGATCCTCCTTGGCACTCTGCTTGCCGTCCTTCGTGGTCGTGTAGGCCAGCCACATCTTCATGTAATCATCTGCATTTACGAACGGCTTGTCCGGGCTCTTCTCGGCCATGTAGCGCGGCGGGTTGACAGCGTTTGCCTCATGGGTAAACGAAGAGTTGCCGCCGAGCTTGGCAGCCTTTTCAATTCCGAGGATGCTGATGCGGTGCTTTCCGTTAAGCCTCTGCATCTCTTCCATGGCACTGACCATAGAGAAAATGCCGCCGTTGCCGAGGCCGAGCGCAAGGATATCCACGCTGCGCTCCTCCACGACCCCCTCCTCGGAACGCGGCGGCTTGCGGTAGAAGCGGCAGATAGCGCTGTCATCGCTCCCGCCCGCCCGCAGCGCCTGCAGCAGGCACTTGCTGACGGAAGCCTTGACGCTGTTGCTGGTGACCGTAGCGCCGGCGATTGCATCAACGCCCACGGACTGATTCTCGATCATGCGCGGGAACAGCTTTTCCTTAACGTTCTCGAGGATGACCTCTGTCTCCGCGTGATCGAAGCGGCCCTCAGGCGTCTCAATCTTGAGGAACGAGGTCTCGTTCACTGTAATTGTGACGGGCAGCTCCATAGTGCCGAGATGGCCGGGAGAGCTGGCGGTGTATTTCCCCGGCTTCATACGCACGGGCGGCAGTTCCTCGCCGCGTGCCTCGGCCACTGCAGCCTGCGTGGCAGCCATGATCGCGCGGGAGGTTACGGTGGCGCCGGAAACGGCGTCCACCAGGGGTGTGCCGGCGGCAACAATCTGCTGCGGGATCTGCTCGATCGCGCGGGCGCCGAATTCAGCGTCCTCCTGCGTTCCGATCGCGGAGCAGGCAACGATTTTGTCATCCTCAAGCGTAACGGTGACGCTCACATCTCCCCGGAAGCCGGGCGCAGTCGCTGTTTTGGTGATTTTCTCTGACACGGCTGTTCATGCTCCTTTCCGTATTCGAATCGTGACGTTTACGCTTATTCAGAGACGACGATCTCGTCGCCGTCCCATGCGAGCTTCGCGTTGAGGAACGCAAACTTGGTGGAATTCTCCAGGAACCTGAAAATCAGATCTCCATACGGGCTTCCGCGGCGCTGGACCTCCGGTTTTTTGTCCTTTCGAATCAGAGCCGGCAGGATGCTCACGCGGTCGATCTTCCCTTCACTGACACCGATCTTGGCGACCATGGTCAGTTCCTCCATAAGCACGCCGTTTTCGTCCGGCGCCATAAAGGGCACTTCGGAAGCATCCATGTTGAGATAGAAGGGGCCGCCGTGCTGGGTCTTGAAGTTGTATAAGAACTTGGCCGCCTCCTCGGGCGGTTTGTCATTACCCATACCGTGCTCAAGAACATTGGTGAAGTGGCCCATTCCGTGGAGAATGACTTTGCCCTTGTATATTTCGACTCCCTTGAGGATGTGTGCGTGGTGTCCGAGGATGATGTCCGCTCCGGCATCGATTGCGGCGTGCGAAACAGCGAACTCATAGTCAGCGAGTTTCACGGGAAGGAAGCCGATGCCCTTGTGGATGGCGACAACGACCACGTCGACCTGCTCGCGCAGCTCGCGGATCTCTTTCTCCATGCGGGCGAGCGTCTCCGGCTCCGGGTAGGACCGGATCATTGGAGGACAGCCGGGGAAGTTGGATTCGTAGACGGTGTCCACCGCTACGTAAGCGCAGCCCGGCTTTGCATCCGAGGCCCAGGAGCCGACGGGACCGACGCAGTTGTAAGACAGGACGCCGATCTTCGTGCCCTTGCGTTCAAGGATCGCGGGCTTGTGTGCCTCGTCGAGGTTCATGCCTGCGCCGGTGTGCAGAATGCCGTATTCGTCAAGCCCGTTGATCGTATCCTCAACGCCTGGTGCGCCTGCGTCCCACGCGTGATTGCTCGCCATGGTCATCACGTCGAAGCCCGCGTATGGCAATGCTTTGAGGCTCTCGATCGGACTCGGCGTAGAGGGATAGCGCGGGTCGATAAACGTCGATACGCCGCGTGAGGTGTAGTAAACCTCAGCCTGACCGATCACGGCGTCCGCCTCGGCGAAGACCGGCTTAATCAGTTCAAAGAACTGTTCCGCAGGACGAGGGGTGTCCAGAATAATGTCGCTGACTGCCATCAGGGTAAGTTCTGACATATCGATTCCTCCTCTTCTTTTCGTTCGAAAAGCAGAAACAGGCGCACATGCGTGCGCCCATCTCCTGTTTACTTGATGTAAATGCACTCAATATCGCGCGCTTCAAAGATGTCGTGAATCTCCTTGAGGCGCTCCTGTGAATGCTTTTTCAGCTCTGTGAGTCCATATTTCAGCCCGAGCTGTTCATACTTGCCCATACCATAGTTGTGATAGGGCATCAGTTCCGCTCTTTTCAGGCCGAGTGAAAGCATTCTCTCACATACGGCGGCCATGTCCGCATCCGAATCGTTCATTCCCGGAATCAGGGGCAGCCGGATAAGGATGTTCGCGCCCTGTTTGACGAGATACTCAAGATTGTCCTGGATTTCCTCATTGCCGACGCCTGTGAGCCGTCGGTGTGTCTCACTGTCCATCTGCTTGATGTCATACAGGAACAGGTCTGTCAAAGGCCGCACCCGCTCGATCGCCTCGCGAGAAACCATACCGCAGGTCTCCACGGCGGTGTTGATGCCGTCTTCATGGCAGCGCCGGAACAGCTCGCACACGAAATCGATGTGGAGCAGAGGCTCTCCGCCCGAGACGGTCACGCCGCCTCCGGACTCGCTGTAAAACTGGGCATCCTTATAGGCAATGCGATATACATCGCTCACCGTCCGTGTGTCACCGATACGCTTCATCGCGCCAGGTATGCATGCCTCAGCGCAGGTACCGCAACCGACGCACTTTTCACGGTCTATATCCGGTCCGGTCGCCGTCATACGTATAGCGCCGTTCGGACATGCCGCAGCGCAGCGGCCGCACTTTACACAGAGCTTTTCGTTGTGAGAGACTTCCGGCCGAGGATGCTGTGACTCCGGATTGCAGCACCAGAGACAGCAGAGCGGGCAGCCCTTAAGAAAGACGATTGTCCGGATGCCCGGCCCATCGTCTATGCTGTAGCGCTGGATATTGAATACCGTTGCGCTGGGTTCCGCCATATCCCCGCCTCCTTCCATCTATGGGGGAGGCAAGCCTCCCCCGCGATGTCTGATCTGTTTATTGGATTATACGGAATGCTCCGTGCGCTGAATGATTTCGTTCTGCAGGCTTTCAGGCAGATCCACGAAGTAGGCACTGTATCCGCCGACGCGAACCATCAGGTTCTTCCACTTCTCAGGCTCTTTCTGAGCCGCCTTCAGATCGGCCGTATCCGTGATGTTGAACTGGATGTGCCAGCCGCCGCGCTTGAAGAAAACCTTGACCAGTGCGAGCACCTTCTTGAGCTTCTCCGGGCTGTCGAAGAGGTAGCTGGCGAACTTCATGTTGTGGGTGTTGCCGAAGGTCTCCCAGCTGATGTCATCGCAGGTCGCCGAGTTGACCAGCGCCGTCGGGCCGTTGACGTCCATGCCGGGCATTGCCGAGGTACCGGCATCGTTCACGCTCTGTCCTTTCACGCGGCCGTTCGGCAGCGCGCCGACGTGCAGGCCGTGGATGATATGGCCGCTGGCAGCGCCCTTGAAGGGAATCGGTTTCTCTCCCGTGAACGGGTCAGGCTTGCTCTCGATGATGTGCTGGGTATCGAAGATGACCTTACGGAAGATGCTGTCGACATACTCGTCATCATTGCCGTATTTGGGCGCCTTCAGGCAGAGCTGGTGGATATCCTCATAACCCTCCCAGTTGGCGTGCATGGCATCGAGCAGCTGCTGCATGGTAACGGCCTTCTTCTCAAAGACGAGATACTTGGTCGCAGCAAGGCAGTCGGCAACGTCCGTTGTGCCGCGGTCACCCACCCAGCCGGTAAAGGCCGAATAGTACTTGCATCCGCCGCGGGACGGAGCCATGCCTTTGGGAATGGCGTACTTGTAGAGCATCGCGCCGCCGAGGCCGGACTGGAAGTTGACTTCCTGATCCACTCTCCAGCGCACCGCATAGTCTTTACGCAGCTGCTCCACGATCCACTTCTCCATCTCAATGAAGGCAGCGTACAGGTCGTCGAAGCTCTTGAAAGTCGTCGGATCGCCCGTGTGCGGGCCGAGCTGCTTTCCGGTGAGCGGATCCTTGCCGTCGTTGAACACCAGTTCCATGACCTTTGCCTGATTGATGTGCATCGAGCCGCCCGTGTGCTCTGAGCAATCCAAATGATAGCTCAGGCAGCCGCTGGCCGCCCAGTTGTAGGCATCCTCGACCTCGATGCCGCGGGCGATATAACGCTCCGCACCCATTTTGTCGTTCAGGAATGCGGGAATGCCGCCTTGCATGTCCTTGTTGCACTCGAGCGCATAGAGCAGGAAGTCATCATCCATGCCTTCACTGTAGCGGATATAGACAGCGGGCTCGGACAGATGCATCTGGCGCATAACCTCGAGCACCAGCCAGCTCATCTCGTTCGTCTGATCGTTTCCGTGGCCGTCCGTTCCGCAGATGGTGATGTTCGGCAGGTTCGTACCCGGAGTGATACGCGTGGCAGGCGGCTGAATCTGCAGGATCTCGCCCTCGCGTGTTTTCAGCCAGAACAGGCCCAGCAGCTCTGCTGCCTTCTGTCTGTCGATACGGCCAGCCTCCACATCAGCTTTGTAATAGGGATACAGCAGCTGGTCAAGTCGGCCGATACTGTTCTCAGGACGGTGCGGATTCTCCTTGCGGACTGCGAGATGCATGAAGCGGCAGGACTGCACAGCCTCCCAGTAGGTCCGCGGCGGATTGGCAGGCACCCAGTCGCAGATTTCCGCAATCTGCTCGAGCTCAGCCTTGCGGGTCGGGTTCTCTTCCTTTTCAGCCAGCGCGCGGGCTTTTTTCGCGTACAGATGCGCCCACTCAATGATTGCCTCACATACAATGATGATGGCCTGGATGAAGTGATACTTTTTATACCCCTCGCTGCCCTCAGTTACGTAATCGACCTTTTCGGCAGTCATCTTGGCCATTTCTTCATGGGCCATCCGCAGCACGTCGTTGAGTCCGGCGTCCAGCACATCCTGATGCAGAGCAAGCACGCCGCCCCAGGAGCCGACATCGCAGAACAGGCTTCTCTCAGCGAACTTGCGAAGATACGGGCCCTCCAGCAGGCCGCTTGCATCGTTCATCAGTTCGAAATGCTCTTCTCCCAGTTCAGCGCGGATAGCATCGTTGACATAGTCGGGCGGCAGATGGGTTGTCCAGTAGTCCGCCTCTTCCTTAAGGAGTTTCATGTCCTCCTCGTCAATGATTGCCGATGTGTTGTCGCTCATCTGGCGCGAGAAGCGGCCATCCTGCAGCATTTTCTGGATTTCGAAGGGGCGGAAAGCCGTCATCAGCTCGACGCCTTTGACACGCTTGGTCAGAGAGCCGACAATCAGCTCGTCCTCAAAGATCTCTATGGGGCCGTCCAGGAGTTTCTTTTCGAGAGCGCGCGCCCAGCGAACGTCTACGGGCTGTCCCTCAGTTTCAAGCCAGGACTTTGTAAACAGCAGGGAGCCTTCCGGGCATACGCTCGCGGGTTCGTCCTCCCAGATCTTGCGACGCTTCGCCACACGCGGCGTGAGCACGCACAGTTTTTTCATCTCTTCCGCATTGAGTGTTCTTCCAAGTACTCCGGTCGACATGATCATACCTCCTATATGCATGTTTTTGTGATTCTGACCAAAGGCGACAGGTCGCCATACTTCTTTACAATACAATATTACCACTATGCGCAGTGCAAAGTGAAATAATCCTTTTTCATGTTTCCGAATCATTGATGAAATTCTGGAATGATTCATTGCAGTTTTCGGCCTTTTATGCGCTTAAGAACCGAAAAAACGGCATAAATAGGAACCGGACCGCCACAGCGATCCGGTTCTCAGTATTAATTGACTTTCAGCGCCGCGCCAGACGCGCTTCCACGTCCGCCAGGCTGCTCTGCCCCTGCATGGCGAACTCCTGCGTAACGGTCTCCTCGTGGAGATTTCGTCCCTCCTCCGCCAGGACGCGAAAGCGCGCGCAAAGCAGGCGCAGCGTCTCCATGCCGTATGTGGAGAATTCGCCGCGAGCGTAGGTCTCCACGGAGGTGTCGCCAAAGCCGTCGCTTGAACTGCGAAGCGGTCTGCCCCATGCCGCTATGCGAGGATACTTGTCTGCGAAGGCCTCGCACCACTTCACGGTCTGCGTCACGAGTTCCTCGACCAGCGCGCGCTTCTCCTCATTGACCGGCGGCAGCTTGTCGGCGAGAGCCAGAAAACCGATCGGGTCAGTCGACTCCATCATATAGGCATACTTGTAGGCGAACAGGTTCTCCCCTTTGCTCTCCGCAGCTTTGAGGTCCTCCAGCCAGGCGCGCAGCGTTGCCTCGTCCCAGCCGAGAAACTGGCTCCGGCGCTGGATTTCAAACTGTTCCGGGTCGTTTTGGCACGCGGCCGGGCCGCCGACGCTCTGCGTACTGTGGAACATCTCCCACTCCCGCTCAATGATCTCCTGCAACAGTTCTTCCACGTACAATCCCTCCTAGAATACCAGCGATATGCCGCGCATGCGCAGCTTTTCATCCTGCACGCCGCCCAGCAGCGCGCCGATGTGATCCATCAGAAAATTGCTCCCGCTGTCAGACAGTCCCTGACGCCGAAGCTCCCCGATAATCCCCGAGGCGATCTTCTCCATAAGCGCCGCCGCGTCCGGTCCGTCCGGCAGAACGGAAAGCCTGTCCGCGAGTTCGTCCGTCTCCGCGCCGAGCAGCGGCAGCGTGCGCAGGGCGCGCCAGCTCCATTTGTAGAACGGCCGGTACCGTCTGTTCAGCAGGAAGACCAGTGCGGCTGTGTTTTCCAGGAAACGGCCGCGTATGATCTGCGCCGCCGCCGTCTCTCCGCGCACCAGGCAGCGCGCGTAGTTGTACTGCCCCGTCTGTCCCGCGAGCGCCGCGCACTGTGCGAGGCGGAACCGCCGGGCATCCTCCGGGTAATAAGCCAGCAGACGCTCCCGTACGCCGCTGAATGCACCCGCGCCGTCGTAAAACACCGCGCCGTTTGTCGCCGCGGCAAGGCTCGGCTCAGGAACGGCGACCCAGTCCTCCGCCGATTCCGGAGCGTCCGCGCGTCCGATCAGGCTGCGGTAGAACGCCCCCACGCGGAAAACGCCGGTACGTCCGGGCGCATGCACGCGCAGCGGCACGCCGCGAAACCGCTCCGGCAGTCCGGTCAAAAGCGAGTCGAGCGTTCCGAATGCATTCTCCGGCGAATCGTCCGGCAGCCAGAGACAGAGGCTCGCGCCCCAGTCGTGATCCTGACTGCGTTCGTCGTCGAAGCCGAAGCATTCCGAACCCTCGCCGACGAGTCCCGCCGCGATCAGCGGCAGAATCTGCGGCGCTTCCCTCTCTAAAAGTGGCCGCAGACATTCATCGAAAAGTGCGCGGGAAAGCTCCAGCCCCTTCATGCGCCGAGCATCTTCGCCAGATAGGCAAGGCCCTTGCACACGTCGCTGTCCGGTCCGAGCAAACGCGTGAAGGTCTCCGAGGCGGCGGTCAGATGCGTTTTGGCCTCCTCGATGCGTCCGAGCCGCGCAAGCGCGACGGTCATGTTCCCGTCCGTCGTGGCGCGCTCATATTCCTTATCCGGCGCATCGCGCAGGATCTCCATGGCGCGCTCGAATCGGGACAGAGCGTCCGCCCAGCGGCCCTGATCCATATACACCAGCGCCAGATTGTTGCTGCAGCTGGCCAGAAGGTCTTTCGGCGTGTTCTCATCCGCACGATAAACGCTCTCCGCCTGCGCAAACAGAGCCTCCGCCTCGTCAAAGCGCTTCGTGAGCCGGTACAGTCCCGCGAGATTGTTGAGGACCGTGGCGTAGTCCGCCGTCTCGCGCCGGTCCGCCGTCGGGGCGCCGTACTGCCCGTCCATCAGGCTCTCACGCCCGCAGCAGCCCTTTTCGTCACCTGCGCGCACCGGCATTTCCAGCAGTGCCTTGGCCGCTCGGAAAGCCGCCTCGCCTTTATCGAAGATCTCCCGGTGCTTGTAAAACGCGCCCAGCTCATTATACAGTGCGGCGCGTCCGGGCACGTCCGCGCTCGCCTCTTCATCATAGCGGGCGCAGACATCCTGCAGCCACTGTTCCACTTCCTCGTCAGAGGCGGTCTCGCAGAGCTTGTCATATTCGTCAAGCAGGCGCTTCACATCGTCCATTTTTCATTCTCCTCTCGAAGATCGTGCTTCAAGTATATCTGAAACCCTGCCTGTTTTCAATGCCCTTTTCGATGCCGATTCTCCTTGACTTTTCCCCTGCCGACAGGTAGAATTTTACCATCAAATAATCAACAAAGGAGATACGTCATGAGCAAAACTTACATCGAGACCCCGAACACGCTGCCCATCTACGACGAGTGCGACATCCTTGTCGTCGGCGGTGGCGCGGCAGGGCACAGCGCGGCTGTCGCCGCAGCGCGCGCCAATCCGGAAGCCAGCGTCATCCTCATGGAGCGCTACGGCTATTTCGGCGGCGACGTCACGGGCGCATACGTGCTGTTCATCCCCACTCTGAACTGGCGCACGCATTCCCTCATCCGCGGCAATCTGGAGGAGTGGTTCACCCGTCTGGACAAGAACGCTCCGGACAGCTACATTGCGCCTCCGCTCAAGTACGTCGGCAAGGACAATCCGTACATCTGCAAGAAATACGAGATCTACGAAGCCTGCGTGAACGACCGTGAGGAGCCTCACACTCCCCTGCGCACCATCTACTTCGAGCCCAACCAGCTCAAGCTGGAGATGGACGCCATGGTGCAGGAATGCAAGAATCTCAAATGCCTGCTTCACAGCTGGGGCGTCAAGCCCATCGTCGAGGACGGCAAGATCGCCGGCGTCATCTTCGAGAGCAAGGCCGGCCGACAGGTCGTCAAGGCGAAGATCGTCATCGACGCCTCCGGCGACGGCGATGTCTATTCCCAGTGCGCGGACTATCACGGTGCGAGCAGCAGTCACATCGACTACGACCACCGCGACGGCCAGATGGCGCTCGTGTGGCGCGCCGGCGGCGTGAACTACGAGGCCTTCGCCCGCATCCGCCTCGACGAGCCCAAGGTCTTCCGCCGCTACATTGAGGACCTCTGGGAGTTCGCGGGCTACAAGACCATGTTCTTCCCCTCCGGCGTGGACGGCATCGTGTGGTTCAACAACTGGCTGCTGCACAAGGACTGCATCGACCTGAAGGATCTGCGCGAGACCGAGTTCCTCGTGCGCAACTCCATCCGCCGCATCCTCGCCTACTGCAAGGAGACTCTGCCGCAGTGCTTCAAGTACGCCTATCTCTACGACATCGCCCCGCAGGTCGGCGTGCGCCTGAGCCGCCGCCTCGACGGCGTGAAGTACATGACCCCGCTCGACGCCGCCTGCAACACGGCCTTTGACGACGTCATCGCGTGGACGAGCGGCTTCGGCGCGCCGGTAGAGATCCCCTACAGCTGCCTCATCCCGAAGAAGATCGACAACCTCATCTGCCCGGGCCGCCACCTCTCCGCCGACCCCGTGGCGATCGGCGGTCTGCAGCTGATCCCGCAGTGCGTCCAGACCGGCCAGGCCGCCGGCGTTGCTGCTGCAGTCGCCATTGCGGACGGCGCGACCGCCAAGACGGTCGACATCAAAAAGGTCCAGAAGATCCTCTCCGAGGAGCAGGATGTGCCGCTGCCGCGTCAGGCCAACACCGACAAGAGCCTCGTCGAGGAGCTCGAGTCCATCAACTACGGCCGCGACACCGAGCGGGCCAAGGCTATCCGTCAGAAGGCCGGTCTCGACTGGTAATGCATTTGAACGGGGAACTGCGCGCAGTTCCCCGTTTTTTCTGACTCATTTCTGAGAATATTAAGAAAAGGAGAGCATATCCATGAGTAAAACATATCTTGAAGCCGCAAACACTCTGCCTGTGTACGACGAATGCGACGTACTGGTCGTCGGCGGCGGTGCGGCGGGACACTCGGCGGCAGTCGCGGCGGCGCGCGCCAATCCGAACGCCAGCGTCATCGTCATGGAACGCTACGGCTACTTCGGCGGCGACGTCACCGGTGCCTATGTGCTGCTTCTTCCCGCGCTGAACTGGCGCACCTATCCTCTCATCGGCGGCATCATGGAGGAGTGGTTCACCCGTCTGGACAAGAACGCTCCCGACAGCTACGTCGGCGCCCCCTGGAAGTACGTCGGCAGAGGCGACGTGCCCTACATGATCAAGAAGTACGAGATGTACGAGGGCCTCGTCAACGAGCGTGAGGAACCGCACACGCTCAACCGCAACATGTTCTTCGAGCCTACGGCGATCAAGCTCGAGATGGACGCCATGGTGCAGGAGTGCAAAAACATCAAGTCTCTGCTGCACTGCTGGGGCACGAAGCCCATCGTCGAAGACGGCAAGGTCAAGGGCGTCATATTTGAGAGCAAGGCCGGCCGTCAGGTCGTCTACGCCAAGATCGTCATCGACGCCACCGGAGACGGCGATCTCTTCTCCCAGTGCGCGGAATACCACGGCGAGAGCGGCGGACACATCGACTACGACCACCGCGACGGACAGACCGCGCTCGTCTGGCGTGTCGGCGGCGTGAACTACGAGCCCTTCGCACGTATGCGTCTCGATGAGCCCAAGGTCTTCCGCCGCTACATCGAAGATCTCTGGGAAGTCGCCGGCTACAAGACCATCTTCTTCCCCACGGGCGTGGACGGCGTCGTGTGGTTCAACAACTGGCTGCTTCACAAGAGCTGCATCAACCTGGACGATCTGCGCGAGACCGAATTCATGGTACGCAACTCCATCCGCCGCATCCTCGCGTTCTGCAAAGAGACGCTTCCGCAGTGCTTCAAGGACGCCTGGCTCTACGACATCGCGCCGCAGGCGGGCGTTCGCCTGTCCCGCCGCCTCGACGGCGTGAAATTCATGACGCCGCTTGATTTCGCGCTGAACACCGAATTCGACGATGTCATCGGATGGACGCGCGGCAGAGCCGCCCCCATCGAGATCCCGTACAGCTGCCTCGTCCCGAAGAAGGTCGACAACCTCATCTGCCCGGGCCGCCATCTCTCTGCCGACCCGCTGGCCATCGGCGCTCTGCAGCTGATCGCGCAGTGTGTGCAGACAGGTCAGGCCGCCGGCGTTGCCGCCGCGGTCGCCGCCATGGACAACTCGACCGCCAAGACGGTCGACATCAAAAAGGTCCAGACGATCCTCTCTCAGGAGCAGGGCGTCATCCTGCCGCGTCAGCCCAACACCAACAAGGCCATGGTCGAGGAGCTCGAGGCCATCAACTACGGCCGCGACAGCGAGTTCTCCCGCAATGTCCGCAAAAAAGCCGGTCTTGACTGGTGAACATCTTCAAGGCGATATTCAACGGCTGGATCCGGCCGCGCATGGAATACCAGGCCGCGCAGGTCGTCGAGACCGCGGAAATCATTGCCGGTGTCAAAAAGGATGCTGAGGATACGCAACCGGAGGAGACGCCGCGGGAAGACGCGTAACGCAGAAAGGACAGGTGCAGACGCATGTTCGCATTCAATCACTTCAATTTCAACATTCTCGACCTCGATCGTTCCCTGCGCTTTTACGACGAAGCGCTCGGTCTCAAGCCGGTGCGTCGCGTGGAAGCGAAAGACGGCTCCTTCACGCTCTGCTTCCTCGGAGACGGAAAGACGGACTTCCAGCTGGAGCTGACCTGTCTAGCGGACCGGAAAGAGCCCTATGATCTGGGTGAGGTCGAATACCATCTTGCCTTCGCTACGCCGGACATGGAGGCTGCCCGCAAGAAGCATGCCGAGATGGGCTGCATCTGCTTTGAAAACACGGCCATGGGCATCTATTTCATCGAGGATCCGGACGGCTACTGGATCGAGATCATTCCCGACCGCGGCCGCGCATAGTCCGATCTGGACGCGGCGCTTCTGCAGCGGCAGACGACACGCGCCTTCTCCGACAAAAAGCCGGAGCGGGAAAAGATGGACGCGATCATTGAGGCAGGCCGTCTTGCGCCTTTTGCCGGGCTGGTACAGCGCGATTGCGATCGATTCCGGCATTTCTTTGTGCTCTCCCGCGACAGCGAAATGATGCCGAAACTCCAGGTCCTCGTGCAGCAGGGACGGAAGGCGGAGGCTGAACGCATGGTTCGCGAGGGACTGGATAAGCGCTTTCCGGAGTCTGCGGCGACACTCAGCGCGCTCGGCGAGCGCCCGGCAACGGATTTGCTCCTTGCGCCATACCTGATTGTCGTTGCAGAGCGCGGCGGTGTGCCTCAGCGGGAGAAGGTCGTTCTCGGCTACGTGCTGGAGAACATGTGGCTGAAGGCCGCGGAGCTCGGTCTCGGTCTCAAGGTTTGCTCCGGAGTAGCGGACATTGCAGACACAGCAGCGCACAAGACGCTCTTTGCTCTGGATGAGAACGAGACTTACGCTTTTGACGCCGTCTCCGTCGGTTACCCGAAGGAGACGCCTCCCGTTCGCACTGCGGAACGCAAGCCTCTGGCGAGCCTGACCGATTTTGAATGACTGAAAAAAAAGAAAAACCTCTCCGTCAGGAGAGGTTTCTTCTTTTTTAGATCAATAGTGCACTGCGACGCCAAGCAGGATGAAGCCGATCACGAGGACCAGATTGACCAGAAAGAGCGGTAAGCTCTTTTTGACCCACGTCAGGTAGTCCACTCCAATCATCGAAAGCGAGAGCAG
>JAFYCC010000059.1 GCA_017539885.1 Oscillospiraceae bacterium | reverse complement strand
ATCACGCGCGACGAGATGGATCAGGAAAGCTTCAACCGCGCTGTGGAACAGATACTCGGCGCTGAACACGTGTATATTCTCGGGATGCGTTCCTCGTCGTCACTTGCGAGCTTTATGGGATACTATCTCGGCCTGCTGCGGGACAATGTGGTCGTGATCCGCGACCTGACTTACAGCGAGATCTATGAACAGGTCATGCGCATTCATGAAGGCGATGTGTTCATCGGTATCAGTTATCCGCGGTATTCCAGCCGAACGGTGAAGGCGATGAAATTTGCGCGTACGATGCACGCGGACGTTATCGGCATCACCGACGGGGATAACTCGCCATTCGTCGGCATCGCGGACAACGTGCTCTTTGCCAGAAGCGACATGGTGTCGTTCCTCGATTCTCTTGTCGCGCCCTTGAGTCTGATCAACGCGCTGATCGTCGCTGTCGGCCTCCGGACCGACGACAAGCTTTCCAGCACGTTTAAACGGCTGGAAGGCATTTGGAGCGAATTCGAGGTGTACGAGACGCTTGGAGACTGAACTTGTCGTGATCGGCGGCGGCGCGTCCGGAATGCTATGCGCCGCAGTCGCTTCCAGGAACGGCGTTGCTGTAACGCTGCTGGAACCAAATCGTGAGCTCGGCCGGAAGCTGCGCATCACAGGAAAGGGCAGATGCAATCTGACCAACGAATGCGATGTGCGGACGTTCATGGAAAACGTTCCTTCGAACGCACGATTTCTGTATTCCGCCCTGAATGCTTTTGGTCCGGAGGAGACGATGCGCTACTTCTCCTCGCTTGGGCTCGAGCTCAAAACGGAAAGGGGAAGACGCGTCTTTCCGGTGTCGGACCGCGCGGCAGACGTGGCGGAAGCGCTGGAAAAGGAACTGCATCGCAACGGCGTGCGCGTCCTTCGAACGAGAGCAACAGGCATTGATATCTCACAGGGCGCTGTTTCGGCAGTCGAGACAGAACGCGGACGAATCGGATGCCGCGCTGTCGCCGTGGCGACCGGCGGACTGAGCTATCCCGCGACCGGCTCGACAGGAGACGGTTTGCGATTCGCGCAAAACGCGGGGCACAGAATCGTGCCTACGAGGCCGTCTCTGGTCCCGCTGACCGTTGAGGGGCCTGTCTGCGCCTCGCTTATGGGCCTTTCGCTGCGAAATGTTGCTCTGACCGTCTATGAGAACAACAGGAAGATCTTCTCGGAGTTCGGCGAGATGCTGTTTACCCATTTCGGCGTTTCCGGTCCGCTCGTCCTCTCCGCGTCTTCGCATATGCGGCGTTTCGACGCCTGCAGCTACAGGCTGGAGATCGATCTCAAACCGGCTTTGGATGAACAGGCGCTGGACAGGCGTCTTCAGAGCGACTTTGAGAAGTACCGGAACAGCGATTTCATTAACTCTCTGGGCGATCTGCTTCCCAAGAAGCTGATACCGGTCATCGTTTCGATGTCGAAGATCGACCCGCGGTGCAAAGTGCATTCGGTGACGCATACGCAGAGGCAGGAACTGCTGCGGCTGCTCAAGGCGTTTCCGCTTGAAGTGAGCGGCGTGCGCCCGATCGATGAGGCGATCGTCACATCGGGCGGCGTGGAACTGCGGCAGATCTCACCTAAGACGATGGAATCCAAGCTTGTTTCCGGCCTGTATTTCATCGGCGAAGTGCTGGATTTGGACGCGTACACGGGCGGATATAATCTGCAGATCGCCTGGAGCACGGGACATGCTGCGGCCTGCGCGATCGCGGAAAAGCTCGAGCAGGAGAATCTGTTTAGAATCGAGGAGCAGAACATGCATAACGCTGACAAAAAGATCTCTGTTGCGATCGACGGACCTGCCGGTGCCGGAAAGCGCACGCTCGCGCGGGGTACCGCCGCGGCTTTCGGATTCATTTACGTAGATACCGGAGCGATCTACAGGACGGTCGGACTGGCCGCGTGCCGCGCGGGGATCGCCTCTAAGGATGAAAGCGGCGTGAAAGCGCTTCTTCCCGGTCTCCAGATCGAACTTCGGCATAATGATAAGGGCGAGCAGCGCATGTTTCTGATGGGAGAAGACGTTTCGGATCAGATCCGCACTCCGGAGATCTCCATCTATGCGTCT
>JAFYCC010000058.1 GCA_017539885.1 Oscillospiraceae bacterium | reverse complement strand
TGCAGATCCCCGGCCTCAAATACTCGAAATACACATGGGACCCGGCCTACAAGGGAGTGGACGATTACTTCCTCTCCCGCGTGGCCGCGATGGGTTAAGGAGGAACATGACAAACCCAACATTACTGAAGCTGTGCGGGAATTCAGACTATCTGATGCTCCGCCCCGTCACACGCGAAAACGCAGGAAAGCGGAAAAACTTTTTTGCTGCGAAAAGCGAGCTGCTGCGGCTGGACAAAGAGCATGAGATCACGCTGAACGACGGCGCAGACCATGTGATCTTCCGGCGCAGCCCCGCCGAGGACGCAGTCAGGATCATCTTTTACTGGCTCAATGAGCACAGCGACGGCACCCTAACCGGGCGGAAGGAAGAAACAGAGGTACGGTACAGCGCACTCCGGGCGTTTCTGGAACGCTGCACCGACAGGAAGACCAAGGAGTGCAGCATCCTCTCGCTGCCCGACGAACGCTGGCCTCGCATTGTCTTTTACAGTCAGCGCAATCTGAAAAAGGTCGTTGCCTCAAAGATGCTGCGCAGGAAGCTCTCAAAGTTCCTGCGATGCGCCTTTCAATGGCCGAGAGCGACCGAGATCCGTCTGTACGACGATTTCCTTCCCGGCAGCTTTCTGTTCCACGAACATGTCGGCGATAAGATCGGGATTGAAGGCGGTGTCGTGCTGCACGGGTATGAGCAACCCAAGACCGCATATTATTCGATCCATACCTGAATACAAAAGAAACAGAAAGGAAAAGGTGAAAAACACATGACGAATTTCAAGGATATGGTCGGCACATCCGCCGGCGATGCACAGCACATGCTGGGGAAGTTCCTATATTTCTCTCTGGCCAGCGTGCTGGTGGAGAAGGACGCGCTTGCGGAGCTCTGCGACAGCATGGGGATGCCCTATGCCGGCGCGAAGCGGCTGTCGGTGTCCGACGCCTTCCGCAGCGCGACCGGCGACATCCGGGAGCGTCTCGTGGTCGTGCGCGACGGCGAGCAGAAGATCTTTTCGGTCTATTGCCGCGACAACGAGCACGCGCCGGACATGCTTTCCCGCGAGCTGGTGAAGGAGACGCTGAACCAGCGTACCAACCAGTATGAGAAGCTGGCGAACATCCAGTTCGATAAGACGGATCAGAGCTTCGGCTATGGAGACGTCAGCTACGATGCGGATGTGGACGCCATGGCCTTCTGCCTGCAAGCGGAAAACCTGTTCGAGCTGTATCAGCGGTGCGCCAACCGCAGGCAGATCGAGACCATCTGCGTCAACTATCTCCGCTCTCTGGAGGCGACGAAGGTGACCGGCAACGGCCACAACTACTTCGTGCCCCGGCAGAGCATGGCGAAGGTGGACGTCTTCGAGAGCTTCATCGACGCCCTCAACGGGCTCAACAAAAATGACTCCTTCTTGACGGCGAACAGTTTCTACATCATCGACGACGCCAAACAGCGCGACAAGATGACGGAGGAGTTCTATTCGGCGGTCAAAAAGGAGATCACGGACTACCAGGAGCGTGCCGACTACCTCATCAAGAGCGGCAGCGCAAGCCCTTCCATTCTGGAGCGCTGGGTCACCAAGATCTCCACGCTGGAGGAAAAGAAGCGCCACTACGAAGAAATCCTCCGCCGCGAGCTGGACGGTCTGGACGACGAATTT
>JAFYCC010000002.1 GCA_017539885.1 Oscillospiraceae bacterium | reverse complement strand
TTCTCCTCCTGTAATCTCTCCCGTTACCGGGAGTCAGCAAATAAAAATAGCCGCGGAAGGATTTCCTTCCGCGGCCGTTTTTCCACAGAACACTGGCAGCGACTCCAGAACCGGGAGCGCACGCCGATACGACGCTTGAGCAGGTCTCCTGACTCGCGCATCATCGTTCCGTACACCGTCTTCTCAGGTTACCCCAATGACTGACTCTCGTCGCGTGTACGGTCTCCGCGCTCACAGTGGCGGTACCGTTCCGGATTCACACCGGATTCCCTATTCTCCGCCGCCCTCGACAGACGGCCGGCACTCATGCGTGTTTAATTTTTTCGCAGCTCGATATTATCGCAACTGTATTATAATGTCAATAGCAATTCGAGCTCAGTTGCGGGATTCTGCGGAAGCTTTCTTATCTTCCCTGCTCCTCGTCGTATTTCTCACGGCTGTAGCAGTACAGTTCCTCAGTCGCATCCCAGAGGACCTCCGGGTCGGGGGTGGTGATCGTACAGAAAACGCCGCCGCTCTTCGCATAGGTATCCACGGCTTCGCGAACGCTGCGAAGAACGCTCTCACGGTCGGTCGCCGCCGGACGGATGGGGACCTCGAAGCCGATCTTGTCTCCCCACTTTTCCTTATAAGCGGGCACGTCGTTCGCGCGCTCCTGTATCTGAATGAAGTCTACGCCCGCTTCGATCATGTACGGGATGAAGCGGCCGATCCTGCCGCAGCTGTGCTGCTGGATCACGATTCCTTTGTCGTGGATATGTCCGAAAAGCCTCTTTGTGGGTTCGAAGACCATGGATTCCATCATCGATTCGCTGAAGAACGTGTCACGCTCAGTTCCCCAGTCGTCGTGATAGGTAATGAAATCGATAGGCAGATACTCGCAGAGCTTGTCCACCAGGCTGCTCTTATAGTCCACAAACGCCTCAAGAAAGTCGCGTACCGCCTCCGGTTCCGTGGCCATTGCGATCATGGCGTCCTGATAGCCGCCCATGAGTGCGACGAGCCGTTCCGTGCAACCCAGGCCGATATTGACATGGCAGATCTTCTCAGGGCTGTACATCGCCTTGAGCCACCACTCACACTTTTCCTGAATGGGATAGTCGTTCAGGTTTGGAAACTTGACTTTCCTTTCCCACTCTGTGATATCGTCCATGAACTGTGTGCCGGGCTTGAGCATCGGGCCGCCCGCTTCAGGAACGTAGGTCCACGTGGCGCCGAATGCGTCGACGAAATCATGTCTCTCGCGACTGGCAAAGTTCGCATCGGGCATGCCGGTGACCATAAAGAGCATGCCGAGGCTGGCCTCGACACCGGTGTTTGTGATCCAGAGCGGATCCTTATGCTCTGCAAGCCGGCGGAAATTCTCCTTGCTGGAGATCGGGAATTCCGGAATCGGCAGCTCTGTGCCGGGTCTTCCGCCCCAGCCGGGCTTAACGAGCGTTTTTACGCTCGGATCATGATAGGGGCGTCTTTCGTATTTCAAGGTTCGTTTGCCTCCGATCGATAACTGAATGCTTGCTTTCGTGCTTTGCGGCTGTCCCGATAACACCGGGACAGCCGCAAAGCAGACGATCACCCTGCTTACTTCAGCTGGATGACCTCGCCGGTCTCTTTTCTTCTCCAGCGCGGCTTCATGGGGAGAGGCCAGTTGAAGGCCATCGCGCCGGTCGGGCAGTCGCAGGCACAGCAGCCGCAGTACCAACACTCCTCAGGATGCAGGATGATGGGCGGCTCGCCCTTCTTCGGGTTGGGGATGAAAACGTCGATCTGGCAGGTTTCCACACAGGTGTTGCAGCCGACGCACTTCTCCGGGTTGATCCGTACCGGCATGCTCGGGGTCTGCACGTTCGGGATCGCGTAAACTTTCTTCTCCATGATGTTCCCCTCCCTGCTCAGTTGGCCGGCGTATATACGCCGGTATAATCCTTATTGTGCGCCTCGTAGCCTTCCTTCATGTTGCCCCAGTAGTCAAGCGGGATGCGTTCGAAGCAAACCTTGCCGTCCTCCAGATGCAGCGCGAGGAAGTTGTTGGCTTCCGCCTCGTCATTCTCCGGATAGTCGACACGTGAGATATGAAGTCCGAAGTTGGAAAGGCGGCGCTCTTTCATCGCGTAGATGAGGATCTTCGCGTACTCGATCATGCTCAGATCCTCGAGCGAGCGCATCAGCTTGTGCGGATCAAGCGCATAGAGCTGAGGCACCGCGTTCTCTTCGATCCTCCGGATCTCGTCGAGCGCCATATCCAGAAGCAGCTCGCTCTTCCACTCGCTGACGAAATACTGCATCACCCGGCACAGGCCGTTGTGCAGTTCTTTCCACTCGATGCCGCCATCGCGCTTTGTGGGGGCAAGTACACGCTCCTTCTCAGCGTCAATCTGTCCGCGGCATGCCTCGCCTGCGGAAACGGACTTGGCATAGGCCGCCGCCTTGCGGCCGGCATATCGGCCGGTAGCAGCCGCATAGCTGTGGTCGCCGGGAGAGAACATGCTCGTTCCGGCAATGTAGAGACCGTCAAGCGTCGGCGACTTAAGATCCCAGTCGACCATCAGTCCGCCGCCGCCGTTCGGCTGGCAGAACTGCGGAGAGCCCTGGAACTCCATGAGAGAGTAGTTCATGATCTGGTCTTTCTGCGGGTCGAATCCTCCGTCGCGCATGGTCTGGACCATAACTTTCGTGGTGGACTCCTCCGTAAGCATCAGATCCCAGGTCGCATGACTCTCTTCCGGCTTCATCCCGGCAAAATCAGCGTAGAAAGGCAGCTTGTACTTGCCGGTCTTGACGCCTTCGCGAAGCGCCATAATGGTTTTGACATCCGGGGACAGCATCGTGCCGCCGTCCGCCCAGCCCTGCGTCGGCGCAGGCAGGACTTTGTTGTCCGCGTCGACGAGCGGCACGTTCTCGTAGCTGGCGTCAGCGCCGCCGGTGTACCACTTGTGTCTGAGTCCGCCGGAGAAGCGGACGGGGCCGCTGCCCTCCATCATCGTGACGGAAGCGCCGGCCCGGAAAGCCATCGCCGTTCCGTCGCCGGAGGCATTGCGGGAATACATCGTCGAATAGCCGCCCTGCTCCATGTCCATATGCCACATCTGGCCGGCTGCAGCAGTCGCGATGATGGTCGATTTTGCCTTGACGATGATGAATTCGCCCGTGCGCACATTGATGCCGGTAGCGCCGACGACACGCGCGCCCTGTTTGCCGCCCTCGTTAAGCAGGCTCGTCGCCATGACACGGTCGAGGATCTTCACGCCGAGACGCAGGCACTCTTTCTTCAGAACGGGCTTGAACGTGCTGCCCCAGATACGCAGGACCGTGTTCTTACGCTGCTCGGGCGGATTGTAGTCCGGTGCGTCCCAACCCTGAGGCACGAGCTCCGCAGTCTTCGTATACCGTGGCGAGACCATGAATTTGGTCTTGTCATCACGGCCCTCGACGCCGATGAACTCGTCGTCCGTGTCGCGGATCTTTCCGCCCATCTGCTCCATCTCCAGCAGCGTGTCAAAGTCCTCGCGGCACTGGATCTGGATGCCGATACCGTTGCTGTAGCGACCGAGAGCCTTTGCTTCCTGCTGCGCCCAGTCATCCGGATCGACGCGGGAGAGCGGGTTGGCCGGTACGTTGCACCAGTGGTCGCAGCCGGGTCCGCCCGCGCCGCTGCGCTTGACGTCGCCTTTCTCCATCAGAACGACCTTCACGCCAGTCCGCGCCGCGCTGATCGCAGCCCAGCAGCCCGCGATGCCGCCGCCTAGTACGAGCACGTCAGCTTCCAGCTCGGACTCCTCGCCGAATTTGATCGGATACGGCCACTCCGGGGGCGTTCCCTCGGAATTCAGGTATTCATGCCAGGTACCCATAATACGTCCTCCTTGAAATATGTTTAATTTTCTTTTTTCTCGGAAAACCTCTGCTCCTATTTAACCTCAAAACACGATGAAGGTCAAGCGTTTCCCGACTCGCAGCGGGAGCAGATCCGCTCGACAAGCAATTCCGCCATTGTTCCGGCTGCCTCGAGTCCGAGCGCCCGGCCGGCACGCGCGTCAATCAGAGCTTTTGCATTCGCCGGGAATTCTTCATCCGCAAACCAGAAATTGAAGAGATATGGATAGTTCGGCAGAAAGTGAAACACGGCACTCAGGTCGGCATTGCGGTACTTTATGATTTCTCCGCCGAGCGATTCAAAAGCATTTGTGATTGCTTTCTCCGAAAATCTGCCAAGCCGGTTTGCCGCCAGGGAACTGATCTTTCGGTCAAAGCTCGCACCTCTGCTCGCAGCGCTTTCCTCCAATGTGCGGATCGAAACCCACTCGCCCGAAGGCATCGGCGGCTCGTCAAGTTCAAGATACTGAAGCACCGCCATATGCTGCCACGTCGTAAAATCGCCCTCAATGCGCAGTTCGGGCAGGAACAGCTTGCCTTTTTCTCCGAAGCTCTCGAAGAGGATCTCTCCGCTGTTCAAATCGCAAGTCATACCGGCATTCGTCGCCGCTGCGGCTAAATCCTTGTCTCGCAGCCGTTCCAGCGCAGCACTCAGCATGTTCTGATAAGGCAGATTGCCTGCAAGTTCCGGCATTTCCGGTCACTTCCCATCCTCTGAATGTCACTGTCTATAATACAGCAGCTTTATAAAACAGGAAAGTCCCGAATAGCCTTCAGGACTTTCCTAATTATGAATTCAGCTCAGTTCCTTCTCAGCTGTGGGAAAACAGCTGAAGTCCCTCGGCAAGGCCTTCGAAGCGGAAGATCTGTGCGCCGCCTCTGCCGCCGGCAGTCACAAAGCCCTCTTTCGTTCCGGGCTTGAACGCCAGATTCGCGCTCATCAGGCCGAAGCCCTCGTCTCTTCCCTTGAGAAGGACGTTTGCAATGGGCACGCCGGTCCGGTTGAGAACGACGATGCGTCCCTGCCCCATGATGCACTGGTAGAGGTTGCCCGCAGCGTCGACCTTATTGGAATCCGGCCCGGCGCATCCGACGGAGCGGTAAGCGCAGGTAACACCGGTAATGAAATCAGGTGTCATGCCGTCCGGGCCAAGAGAGATACTCAGCACCGTGTTCTCCTTTGTCTCGCTGACCCACAGGGTCCGCTTGTCCGGACTGAGCGAGATGCCGTTCGGAGACACGAGTCCGCCCGCAGTTTTGCACAGGATCTCACCCTCTTCGGACAGACAGTACACGCCGCCCATTGCACAGCCGTAGACGCCTTTGTAGTCAGTCACGAACAGCCTTCCCGCATCATCGAAAACGAGGTCGTTGATGGACAGCGGCATTCCCTCGAAGATCGGCTTCGGAGCGACATACTCTCCGCTCTCTGTGTTCAGGATCAGCAGTTCTCCGCTCAGGCAGCCAGCATAAAGACGTCCGTCCTTATGGAATGCCGTGCCGTTAAGCATGAAGCCCGGTCTGCTGAATACGGTATCCTTCTGTCCATCAGGTGCGATCCTTACGATCTCGCCGTGCGTGGGACGTGTGACGAAGAGATTCCCTTTTCTGTCGAACGCAGGGCCTTCAAGCAGAGGATCTCCGCCCTCCAGGCTCATCCAGGGCTCAGCGATGATGGTCGGCAGCTCCTGCAGTTCACGCGGAAGAGGAAGTGATGGAGCAAAAATCTCCTGCATATCTATGCCTCCCTGTCAGAACTCTTTCTTTCGCTCGTCCGCGACCGGATCAAGCATGAAGTAGGGATATCTGCGAACAGGCTCGCTCACCGCGTCGAGCTGACGTACCTCATCGGGCGTCAGCGCCCACTCGGTAGCGCCGAGGTTGTCCTGCAGCTGGGATTCTTTTCGAATACCCATTATGACAGAGCACACAGCAGGCTTGGCGAGCAGCCAGTTGAGCGCAGCCTGCGAGACCGTTCCGCCGTGCGCGGCAGCAACGCCCTCAAGCGTATCCACGACCTTGTAAAGCACGTCAACGTCCACAGGCCAGGGCATCGTGTGCGCAAGATCAAGGAATCTCGTTCCCTCCGGCCAGGGCTTGTTCCTCGCGTATTTGCCGCTGAGAAAGCCGCCGTACAGCGGGCTGTATGCCAGCAGCGCCACGCCCTGATCCACGCATGCCGGCACGATTTCGTACTCCGGTTCGCGGTTGAGCAGCGAATACTGTACCTCGTTGGTCATGAACTTCTCCCAGTGTTCACGCTCGGAGACAGACAGTCCCTTCATCATCTGCCAGCCGGTAAAGTTGGAGCAGCCGACGTAGCGCACCTTGCCCTGACTGATCAGATCGTCAAGTGTGCGCAGCGTGATCTCCAGCGGCGTATCGAAATCATACTGGTGCAGTTCCAGAATGTCGATGTAATCTGTTCCGAGCCGCTTTAAAGAGGCCTCCAGTCCCTCAACAAGATGCTTACGGGACAGGCCCTTGTCATTCGTGCCCGGCGTTTTCGTGGGATGCAGTTTCGTGATGATGATGCTCTCCGGACGTCTCGTGCCGATCGCTCTGCCGAGGATCTCCTCGGCGAGACCGTCTGAATAGATCTCGGCAGTGTTGAAAAAGTTGATACCTCCGTCGATCGCCATATCCACGATACGGTTGGCCTGCTGCTGGTCGAGTGCGCCGGCGTACTTATAGACGCCGAGGCCGCCGAAGGTTCCGCTGCCGAGGCAAAGTTCCGAAACAGTCAGTCCGGTTTTCCCGAGTATGCGCGTTCTCATATGATAGTATCCTCCTGTCAGAAATCACGTGACTATTCTGAAACTCAGTAGCTGATGTATTCCGGTGCGATCGCGTATTCCTTAACGAGTTCATCCCAGGCTGCCGGCAGATCGATCTTCGCGCACGCGGGACCGCCGTGCTCTCCGCCTCCTGCAAAATTGACGCAGGTGGAATCGTAGTTGCTCCCGCTGACGACGATCATCATGTGATCCGTCGTCCAGAACACAGGCGCGCTCTCTTCCCTGCTGGTAGGGAGCTGAACGCCCTCGGGAACATGGTTGTTCGCATACATCCAGCGGAAATTCACGTTAGCCGCACTGTGTCTGCAGTACTGCTGGACATAGCGCAGCACTTCCTTGCGGCTCTTGAATCCGCCACGCTCCAGCGCGCGAACAAAGCCGGGAGACATGACGTAAGTAACGCCGCGGTCATAGCCGCCGTACACGACTCTGTACATGCTCCTGAAGCAGCCCGCCGCATCGTTGCCGTGTCCTTCATAGCGCTCCTGATACCAGGACATTACGACGGCGCTGTCTTCTTCCTTGAGGCCGAAGTCGACGTGCAGCGGCGCCCAGGGATTGTCATCCGCGATACGGTCACCGATGCAGATGGCCATACGGCCCTCATGGCCGACTTCGCAGAGATCCTCCTCGCCGGGACGCACGCCGGCGATGTTCAGGATCATATAGGAATACGCACGCGCGATTGCGGCGCTGGCCTTGTCATACTGGCTGATAGCGGCAGAGGAGGTGCGAATGCCGATGTCCTGCGCAACTTTGCCGCTGACGGTGATGATCGGTGCCCAGCTTGCCACGGAGCAGGTCCAGCCTTCGAGGTGGACGATCGGATCGGCAGTGGCCTTCACAGCTGCGATCAGCACGGGCAGATAGGTCGGCAGGCATCCGGCCATGACCGCGTTGACCGCGATTTTCTCCACCGTCGCCTTGCCCATCATGGGCGGAAGCTCCGCCACGACAGTATCCGCAGGCAGATCGGTACCGCGGAGCATCTCCTTGACCGCCTCTTCGGTCGGCGCGCAGATCGGCAGACCTGTGGTCCAGCCGCGGCGATAGTAGAAATCGCTGATCTTATCCGGCGCTCCGGTATACTCAAAGGGCTTCGAGGCGCTGTTGTCCTTGACAAAAGGAGTCTTCTCCTCTTCCGTCAGGGGCTTGGTCAGGCCATCGATGACTTCGTCGAGCACTTTCGCGAGGCCCGGACGGATGATGTGCTCACGCACGCCCTCGTCGATCTCCGGCACCCAGGTCAGGTCCATGATCTCAGAGGTGACGAAGCGCAGATTCGGGCACATGCGCGATGCGGCCGCTTTCTGACCGGCTTTGAGCAGGTCTCGCTTGCAGAGCATGACGGTCGGCTTGCCAAGACGCTCGACGTAAACAGTGTTGTAGGCGTGGAACATGCAGCAGCTGCCGGCATCGCCATAGGCGGTGATGACGCCGTCCACGTCCTTGAGCCATTCCTTCAGTTCGGCATCGAACTCAGGAAGCTTGAACGCCTCCATAGTATCGCGCTTGATCTGGATCGCCTTGAATTTTGTCGTCGGGAATCTCTCCTTGAGCAGCTCGGAGAGGATCTCCAGCATGACGGGAGAATGCCCCTTAAAATGGGCGTACAGACCGATTGTCTTCCCTTCAAGCGTATCGAGGCGGGGATTAAGCGGGATCGCGTTGGCAGAATCGACTTCTGCCCAGGGGCTGTAAAGCTTCATTTGAAATCCTCCTTTAATCATTCGTGGCTGATCCGGTTTGTAGTTCCAGTATAATGCCTTGCAGCCGAAGTGTAAAGTAAAAAAAAGTTATACCATTTCGCGTTTTTGAATTATATTGCAAAGATTTTCT
This sequence comes from Oscillospiraceae bacterium, assembly GCA_017539885.1. The sequence goes on along the minus strand of JAFYCC010000002.1, from coordinate 1,272 downwards.
CGCTGAAGCATGCCCCCTCACGGTTGCGAAAATGAACCGCACATGCTATAGTATGTACATAAACGAAAAGGGAGGAATTCCATGGACGCCATCAAGATCATTCAGCCAGACACCAGCGTCTCATTCGCACTGCCGACGCTGGATGTCAGCGGCCTTAAGCGCAAGTTTCTCGATCTGAACTATGCCGGTACGGAAAACCCCAAACAGACCTTGGATCTCTACCTGCCTGACGAAGGCGACGGTCCCTTTCCTCTGATCATCTTCATCCACGGAGGCGCCTTCATCGGAGGCGACAAGCGTGATTTTCAGGTCGCTTACTACATGAACGGCATCCGCCGCGGCTACGCTGTGGCGAGTCTCAATCATCGCTTCTCCAACGAGAGCAAATTCCCCGAGTCCGTTTATGACGTCAAGGCGGCAGTGCGCTTTCTGCGCGGAAATGCGGAAAAGTTCCTCCTTGACAAGAATCGCTTCGCTGCATCCGGCGCTTCCGCCGGGGCATATTATGCCACTATGCTCGGCTGTACCGCCGGCATTCCCGCATTTGAGGATTTCTCTATGGGCTATCCGGAGGAAGACAGCTCTGTTCAGGCCGTCATCGGTCTGTTCGGCGTTTACGATCTGCTCGCGTGTTCCAAATTCTCCGACGCAGCGCCTCCGATGCCGAGCGGCTACAAAATGCCCAATTTTGCCGATCTGTTCGCCGGCGTCAACTGCCGCGAGCATCCGGAGCTGATCTCCCTGACCTGGCCTGGCAGCTATGTCACGAAGGACTGTCCGCCCACCCTCATCGAAGGCGGCACGGCCGATCAGGTCGTTCCCTTCGAGGCTTCCGGTGCAATGGTTGACAAGATCAACGCAGTCTGCGGACCCGGCCGCGCAACACTTCAGGTCATGGAAGGCTGTACACACGGTCACCCGGACTACGGTAGCCCTGAGAACGAGGCTCGCCTGTTCGCGTTCCTTGATTCTGTTCTGAAAAAGTAGAAATTTCAGTTAAAAGGAGCTGTAGCAAAATGCAAATTTTGCGCAGCTCCTTTGCTATTGCCTCGGACAAGGAAAAACGACAGAATCCACAACGATGTTGGGAATCTGCCGCAACTTGTACCAGAGCACGCCCTTCTAAGGCCTGCCCAAATCAGTCTTTTATCTAGTTTTGTGGAAAACTAAGCCGTATCTTTTTCAAACAACTGCGTTCCGGTCCGGTTTTGCTGTATCTTGGAATGCAGTTTGTTTACATTATAGGCCATTGCCAAGAGCAGGATCTCCGTG
>JAFYCC010000057.1 GCA_017539885.1 Oscillospiraceae bacterium | reverse complement strand
CTGTCTGATAACAAGAATTGCTTGCCCGCCTTGGGAAGTCGGGACTTACTGCCCAGAGTGCACCTGTTCGATCGTTCCTCCGCCGAGGACGAGATCGCCGTCGTAGAGCACGCCGGTCTGCCCGGGCGTGACCGCCCGCTGCGGCTGATCGAAAACAAGCCGCACGCGCGAGCCCTCGAGCGGCCAGACCGTGGCGGGGTTCTCTCGCTGGCGATACCGTGTTCTGGCCGTCACACGGAGAGGACGATCCGGCTCCGGAATCGAAAGCCAATTGAAATCTGACGCGCTCAGCTCCCGGCCATACAGCGCACTCTCCGGCCCTACGGTCACGGTGTGCTTTTCCATGTCCTTTGCCACGACATAGAGCGGCTGCTCCGCCGCAACGCCGAGGCCGCGGCGCTGCCCGATCGTGTAGCGGATCGCGCCGCGGTGACGCCCGATCACGCGCCCTTCCAGATCGAGGATCTCGCCCTCCGGATCGCGGCGTCCGGTCCGGCGTTCCAGGAAGCTGCCATAGTCGCCATCGGGAATAAAGCAAATGTCCTGGCTCTCGTGCTTGGATGCGGTCACGAGGCCGGCCTTCTCCGCAATCACGCGGGCTTCCGTCTTGCTCAGCTCTCCCAGCGGGAAACGCAGGTGATCCAGCTGCTTCTGAGAGAGCATATAGAGGACGTAGCTTTGATCCTTGCTCCCGTCCAGCGCCTTGCGAAGCTGCCAGCGCCCGGTACCCCGATCCTGTGTGATCCGGGCGTAATGGCCGGTCACGAGGCAGTCAAAGCCCTTTTCCAGAGCCAGCGACAGCAGCAGATCGAATTTCAGGCAGCGGTTGCAGACGATACAGGGATTCGGCGTTCGTCCGGCTTCATATTCCCGGATGAAGTGTTGAATGACTGTTTTTTCAAACGCTTTGGTACAGCAGAGAGACTCAAACGGGATGCCCAGCTGCCAGCATACATAAGCGGCATCATCCTCATCCGCGTCGCTGCAGCAGCTTTTCTGTGACGCACGCTCCATTCCCGGCGCGCGGAACAGCCGCATGGTGACGCCTGTGCAGTCATAGCCCGCCTGCTTCATCAGAAGCGCGGCGACCGAACTGTCCACCCCGCCGCTCATAGCGATCAAGGCTCGCTTCACGTCTCTTCGATCCGTGCCTTGTCATAGGCGGCAAAGAAATCCTTTGTGTCTTTCACGACCACGCTGCCGAACAGGATCAGTGAAAAGAGGTTCGGGATCGCCATGAGGCCGTTGCACACATCTGCTGCATCCCACAGCAGCTGCACGCTGATCAGGGCACCGAGAGCGCAAATCACCATGTGCAGCACGCGATAGATCTTCACCTTGTGTACGCCGAACAGGAAGGCGAAGGCAGACTCGCCGTAGGTATACCAGCCCAGCACCGTGGACAGGCAGAACAGGATCAGCGACACGACGAGGACGATCTGCCCCAGCCCGCCCAGATTTTGCTGGAAAGCTGTGGAGGCCAGCACCGTGCCGTCCGTGACGCCGCTGTTCCACACGCCGCTGACCATGATGATAAGAGCGGTAAAGGTGCAGATCACAAAGGTGTCAAAAAAGACCTCAATAATGCCGTAGAGTGCCTGCTTGACCGGCACATCCACCTTGGCGGTCGCATGCACCATGGCCGAGGAGCCTGTGCCCGCTTCGTTGGAAAAGACGCCGCGCTGGACGCCGCGACGGATCGCGACACCCATGGTCGCACCGGCCACGCCGCCGATCACCGCGTCGCCGGTGAAAGCGGACTTGACGATGAACCACAGCGCCTGCGGAATGAGCGTGATGTTCATGATGAGGATCACAAATCCGAAGCCCAGATAAATGATCGCCATGATGGGCGTGAGATAGGTGGTCACGTCAGAAATCTTTTTTACGCCGCCGAAGATGACCAGCCCGTCAATGCCCAGGATCAGGACCGCAATGACCCAGGGAATCGCGGTGCCGCCGCCTGCGAGGCCGCTGACCGCGCTGCCGATCGTATTGACCTGCAGCGCACCGCAGGAGATGAAGGAGACAAAGACCGTGAAGACCGCGAAGGCGCCACCCAGGATCCTGGCGATTGTCTTCTGCTTCATGCCCTGTGTCAGGATGTACATGACGCCGCCGCGGAAGTTGCCCTCCTCGTCCTGTACACGATAATGCATGGCCAGGGCGATCTCCGCAAATTTAGTGGCCATACCGCCCAGCGCGGCGATCCACATCCAGAAGATCGCGCCGGGTCCGCCTACGGCGATCGCATAGGCCACACCGACGATGTTGCCGTTTCCCACACAGGAGGACAGGGCTGTAGCGAGCGCTTTGTAGGAGCGGATCTGCCCGATACCATCGTCGGACTTCTTCTCCACG
>JAFYCC010000056.1 GCA_017539885.1 Oscillospiraceae bacterium | reverse complement strand
TAATCTTGATGCGGTATTTTTTGCTTCACACCAAAATTATACCACAAACAAGGGACCGAGGCGACTGTTTTCAGCCACCTCGGTCTCTTGTTTTTTGGGGTTTATTTTGCTACAGCCCCGTAAATTTTGTCATTTCTTTTCCTGCATGATCTCCCGTACGACACGATTGACTTCCTGCAGCGCTTCGTCCTGCGCTTCTGATTCAGCCGGCGCCTCTGAAGGCTCAGCCTCTGACGGCGCCTTTTCGGCGGCGGCATGCTTTTTAGCCTCGCTGCGTTCCCAGCGCCGCTCTCTGCCGCTCTCGATGGCTTCTCCCATTTTGTGTACGCCGGATTTTACAGCCTTTTTGGCGAGGATCCAGCCCTTGACGATCAGCCAGACGAGCGTAACCGCCGGAAGGACGCACAGCAAGGCAGCCAGCAGCAGGATTCCGGAGAGAAGCGTCTCCGAATATCTTGCGGCATTCTCCCAGTAGGGCAGCACGACCGGGGTCGTACGCATGACGCGATCGCCGAAGCTTTTCAGCGTTTTCCATACGCCTCCGGCGGTAAAACGTGTGGAATTCTCCATGGTCAGCACGCCTTTTCCGCTGCCAAGGCCGCCACGCACAAGCTGCTCGGCATAGCCTGTCAGCGGTTCAGGCATGACCAGCTCATAACAGGTTATATCGGAAGCCGGCTCTCCACCCCCGGCAAAGCGCGAATAAGGCATAAATACGATCTGCGTCTCCTCGCCCAGCGCGCGTTCAGCGGCAAAATCCGACTCCATTCGCACGACGCCGGCAATAATGCAATCCGCGCCGTTTACTCGAACGGACATGCCGGCCAGGTCTGTGCCTCCGTAGAGTTTCCAGGCCAGCTGCTCGCTGACGACGACGCGGTCGTCTGTCAGGTCATCCGGCTTCAGATACTGTCCGGATAGAAGCAGAAGAGGATGGAACAGGAAATAGTCGCCGCCGATACCGTAGGAAAGCGCAGTGGCGCTGCCGCGGGCTGTAGAAAGGCTCGCACTTCCGACGGCACAGTAAGCGTCACGCCATAACGAACCGGTCTCCGGCAGCAGCACGCCCGCCTCAGCCAGCTTGGCGTCAATCGTTCCGCGAAAACTCTGTACGTTTCCGGCACTCAGTGCCGCGTCCTTAGGAGCGAAAACGGATACCTGTGCAAAATGTCCATCGCTCTCGCCCTGCCAGCGTCTATAGGCAAGCTGACTTGTCTGCGTCGCGCGGATCGAGCGGAAAGCTAGTGCACCGGCAAGGATGCCGATGAGGCACAGAGCGTTGGCCGCGATGATAAGGATTCTTTTGAACTTTTTCACGGTCTCGCCCCCTTTCGCGCCGATAAAGACTTACGGGTTTTCCGCCAGGCGTACCTGCACGCCGTTTGACAGCGGCGGCGAGGCGGTAACGATGCTGCTGTTCCAGCCGGAAAGGTTGCCGGAAACGGCGCTGTTGTTGTCGTCCTTTGCAAGCACCGCAACGTCGACGCGGGTCGCAAAGAAGCGGTTGCCAAGCGGGCTGCTCTTGGCTTCCACGACATAGACGTAGGTGCCGTTCGTATCCTCATGGATCGCGCTGTTTGGCACGATCACATCGTAGTACTGGCTACGGGTACCGATGGCAAGATTGTACTGTGAGCCGCTCTCCACGTTTCCGGTGAGGTTGAACAGCAGCAGTTTTCCCTCGCCGTGCTTTTCGGGATCGTTCCGCACCGAAACGAGCTGCGCGCTGATATTGGAACCCCAGTAATAGCTGGTCACTTCCGCCATATCGCCGACCTGCACTTTGCTTGCCTGCTCGTTGGTAACGGACATTTTCAGCGTATAGCCGCGGTCCGGCACCTCGATGGTGGCCAGCACCGTGTCCGCCTGCGCCTTGTTGCCCGAAGAGACGTTCAGGCTCCGGACGATACCGGAAACAGCCGCGGTGACCTCTGTCATTTCTCCGCCGCTCTCCATTGCCTCGATTTTTGCCTTGAGCTCCTCGATCTCGGTGCGCTGCCGCTCCAGATCAAGGGCCGTCTTGGTCTGATTCACGCCGATCTGCCGCTGCTGCAGAAGCAGATTGTCCAGATTATCGCTGTACGTGCGCAGCGTCTGCTTCGCAGCGTCATAATCCATGTTCGTTTTTTCATAGGAAGCCAGCCGCTCCTGCGCGGCTTTCAGCTGGATCTCGACCTGATCCAGGTCAGCCTTTGCCTTGTCGCGCGCCTCCTTGCGGCGGTTGTACTCTGCCGCATTGCTCGGTTTGAATGTCTCATAATACGAAGACAGCGCGCTCTCATAGTTGCTGATCGCGGAATTCAAAGTATCCTTTGCCATGGTCAGCATATGATATGCGTCAGCCAGATCCGCTTTCAAATGCAGATTCGCGGTCGGGTCGGCGGTGTCGATCGGATACTGAACCGAAATGCCGTCCGGCATGCGGGTGAACACCGTGTCGGTTCCCGGTACGATAACCGGTGTGGTGCCTGCGACTGTGGAAAACTCGTCTGCCAAAGCCTCTAAATACGCTTCTACTGCGTACGTGGACTTTCCTGCAAGCTGATCCTGGATATTTTTCAGCTGCTGAGCCATCTGATTGAGCGTCTCATAGTCTGCGCCGTAGCGCAGATATGCCGCATCGTATTCGTTCTGCGCAGCAGTCACGGCCTTTTGCAGCACATCCAGCCCCTGGCCGTTGCCGGTACTACCGGGCTCATAGACGATCTGGTTGAACTGCTCCTGCGCCGCCTGATATGCGGTATCAAGCATTTTCTGCTGCGCCTCCAGCGCAGCGATGTTTGCCTTTTCGGCGGTGATGTCCTCCGCGGGAACCGGCGTCAGAGCGTCGAACGCCGCCTGCGCTTCCTGCAGATCCTCCTTTGCCCGCTCGATGTCCCTGTTGATCTGCCCGGAATCGTTCAGACTCGCATCGAGCATCGCCAGGCGATAGGCGTATTCCTTGTTTTCAAGATCCTCTCTCAGTGTTCCGAGTTCTTCGCTCTCACTCTGCTGGAGCCTGAAGAGGAGCTGGCCGCTCTCCACCTCATCGCCTACGCGCACGTGTGTGGACAGTACGGTGCGCGTCTGGTCGATCTTCACTTCAAACGTTTCGTTTGCTGTTGCCGTACCGCTGCCGCGGATCATGGCATTGATCTGACCGGAACTCGTGTATTGCGTCGCCACCTCCGGAAGGGATCGGTTCATGATCGTGTTGGAGAAAAACACCAGCACGAGCATAATAGCGAGGAAGATAATGATGGCGTTTTTGACCCATCCTCTCTTTTTCGTCTTCTGTTCAGTCATAGTAAAGACACCTCTCAGCCCTTAACGGAGCCCGAATACGTAATGCCCTCCACCAGGTATTCCTCGCCGTGGAGGAACAGCAGAAGGGTCGGAACCATATAGATGGTCGCGGCGGCGAAGGCAAGGCCGATCTCGCCGGAATTGATTTTGGAAAGAAACACGCTCAAAGGATGCAGCTCGGTGTTCGAGAGGAGAATGATGGGCTGCTCGACCATATTCCAGTAGTCGATAAACACCAGCAGTGCGATTGAATACAGAGCGCTTCGGCACTGCGGCAGGCAGATGCGCGTGAAAATCTGCCACTCCCCTGCTCCGTCGAGCTTGGCCGCTTCGATCAGGGATGCCGGGATGCGCCGCATGAACTTTGTAAGCAGGAAAACGCTGAACGGCGCGAACACGCCCGGCAGAATGATCGCCCAGCGCGTATCAAGCAGATGCAGCCATTTGCTCACCAGATAGTTCGGTACGAGCGTCACCTGATAGGGCATGAGCATCAATATGACGTAGAAGAAAAAGATAGCCTCGCGGATGGGGCCGCGGTAGCGCGTGAAGCCGTAGGCGGCCAGCGCCGCGATCGCGATCTGGAACACGACGATCGGCAGTACAAGGATGACGCTGTTCCAGAACTTGAGCAGATAAGCCGGGCTCTTGATGAGGACGGTCAGATACTGGCTGAAGCTGACCTTGTCCGGGATGAACTTGAGGTTCACGCGCTCGGACATATAGGTCTTGGATCCCTCTTTGTTCCCGCTCGAGAAGATGACGCCGTAGTTGGCGCTGATTTCGCTCTGCGTCATGAAGGAGTTGGTGATCGTCAGCACCGTCGGGAGCAGGAAAGCCACCGCGAAAGCGAGGGCGATGATGGTCAGCAGGACACGCGCCAAAATGTGTTTTTTCTGCATCAGCCCTCCACGTCCTTTCCGAACCGGTTCTCGACGATGAAGAGCACGGCGATAATGATCACGAGCGCGATGGCCATAACGACAGCCGCAGCGGAGAGTTTCTGATAGTCCAGCCGCTCAAACATATTGTTCATATAGTGCTGGAGCATATACAGCGACTCGTATGGATAGTCGCCGGTAAGCAGATAGACCTCCCGGAACACCTTGAAGGAGTTGATCATGGAGAAGATCGTCACGAACAGCACTGTCGGCGACAGATAGCGGAGCTTAATGGCAAAAAAGCGGTAAGCCGCCGATGCGCCCTCGATCGTAGCCACCTCAAGCAGATCACGCGGGATGTTCGCAAGCGCGGCCATAAAGAGGATCATGTTGTAACCGAGGTTTTTCCATAGATAGAGCAGGATGACCGGCAGCATGCCGTACTGCGAGTTGAACCAGTCGATGCGAGCGTCCCCGACGAAGCCGAGGATCGCGTTGAGCGCTCCGTTGTAATGAAACAGCACCTGCCAGATCAGGACGACGGACGCCACTGGCACCATCAGAGGGCTCAGAAAGAAAGTGCGAAGCTGGCTCTTGAGCGGTATGCGGCACTCGAGCATCAGTGCAAGGATCATGCTCAGTATGACGGCCAGCGGCACGGCGATCGCCGAAAAAGTCAGCGTATTCTTCGCTGCCTGCCGAAATGCCGCGTTTTTGAAAAGCGCGGTGAAGTTCTGTATCCCTACGAACTCACGCTGGATGGGATTGTCAATCAGCGAATAGAAAACGACGACGCAGAAAGGCACGATGAAAAACACTGCAACGCCCAGAAGGCTCGGCCCCAAAAAGGCCGCGCCTCCCAGTCTTTCACGCCACCGAGCCGGGCTGACCAGCCGGTGGACGAAGCGTTTCCATTTTTCGCTGCTTTTTGCTTTCACGCTTTGCTCCCCGCACCGGGGCATGCCCCGGTGCGAATCAGAATGGATTTACATGTGTTCGTTGACGTAGGTCTGCATCTTGCTCTGTACGATGTTCGCTACGTCACGGGCGCTTTTCTGCCCGGTGAAGAAGGCCTCCGCCTCCGTACTGACGAGTTTGAAGACGTCCTGGTCATAGCCGCTGACAGGTCTGGCGGACTCGATGATGGCCATAAACTGATCGATATCTTCCTGCTCGGCGGGCATGATCTTGATCTCGTGCCCTTCCTCGCCGTCATCGACCCACCAGGTGGTGATGGGCTGCAGGACAGGCTTTCCGGTCTCGTCCTTTACATATTCCTTTTTCGTGAAACGCTCGATCAGCTGATTCATGTCCGCGCGGTTGATGGACAGACCATAGCTGTAGCGGTCGGATTCTCCGTTCCCGGGCAGGAAATCCTGCCGCACGAACTGCCAGGCGGCTTCCTTGTCGCGGCACCTGCTGCTGATGGCGAGGCCCCCGTTGACCGTGAGCAGGTTGCCCTCCCGGCTCTCGCAGGGGAAGCCGACCGCGGCGAGCTCGCCGTCGAACATCGTCTTGTAGGCAAGGAACTCCGTCATGTCGGTAAGGCCGATCTGGAGTCCGAGCATGGTGCCTTCGCGCAGACGCACGATTTCCGGTACATACTGGTATTCATAGTGCTCCCAGTCTATTTCTGTCGGGAACGAATTGCAGTACTCGAGCAGGTCGATGAATCCCTGGCTGTTGAAACTGCACTTGCCTGTCGACCAGTCGATGAAATCGCTGCCGTTGTACATCAGAAGCATCTGCAGCGCGTTGGCCTTCGTCATATCCCGGAAAATGGCGCTCTCAGCAGGCATCCGGCTCTGGAACTGCCGCATCTCGGCAAGCGTCCAGCCGGAAATATCCCCCACGACGCTCTTCGGGCTGATAATGGTGTTCACGTAGAAGTTCCTCACCGTCTGGTAGAGCTTCCCGTTGAAAGCCACCGCGTCCAGAACGCTTGTGATGAGCCCTTCCCTGCTGATCTCGCTGTCAGCGTCAATGTAGGGATAGAGATCCTCCAGCAGTCCTTTTGCCATATACTGCTGTGCGGGCAGATTGTCGAGCACGAGGAGATCCGGAACCGTTCCGGAGATGATCTCCGTGTTCAGCTTGGTGAGACCTGCGTTCTGGTCTGCCTCGTCTTCGCTTTCATAGTTATTGAAGATGGAGTAGTTCTTGACTTCTATGCGTACGCTGTCGTTGCTCTTGTTGAAGCTGATGACCCGGTCACGGATCTCATAGTCGTAAAGGCAGGCCAGCGTCAGCACGGTCTTGTTGCCGATCGCGGAATAGGGCTTTTTCGAAAGGATCGCCATCTCGGTGTCGTTATCGCCGCTGCCTCCGAAACCCCAGTTGTAGAGCATCACGACCACACGGCCGTCTGCAAGCGGCACGATGCCCCGGACATAGTCGCCGTTGATATCCGCATTGATCCAGTTGATAAGCTGCTCGCTCTCGCCCTTCTCGACGTCATAGCCGTACAGGCACATGCCGTCGTTGAAGTAGAGATCATAATCGCCGCTGCCGGGCAGGCAGTTGTACATATTGTTCGGCGCCTTATAACTGTCTCCCCACGCCTTCTTTGCCGGGTCGATCGTCTTGAGCTTCTGACCGTCGTTCTCGTACATAACCGCGGCTACGCGGCCGTCCGCAAGCGACATCATGGAGTTGATCCAGTCGTCGCTCTTGAGTTTGAACTGGACGGTCCCCTCCATATCGATGACATAGATGACGCCGTCGCTCAGGATGTAGACGTTGTCCTGACCGTCGATCGCAATGGTCTGCACATAGAACCATTCGTTCTCGCTGGCCGCCTTCACGGCATCGAGATTCACACGCCGGACTTCCGCGCCGGTCTCGTCAAGCTGGCGCAGATAGCTCTGCTCTCCGCCGTCGATATATTCGCCGGTGTCCTTGTCGTAGGTATAGGCATAAACCTGTTCGTTCACCCACAGGCGTCCCTCGCGGTCGCCCATCATGGTGTTGAGGTTCCCGTCGCTTTCCATATCCTCGGAAGGCGTCGGCAGCGCGTAGTTCTCCAGGCGTGCCACTCCGGTGCCGTCGATGTTCATGCGCATGAGCACCTGCTCGGTCTTGTCGTACTCCCAGAACTGATAACCGTCCGGAACGATGAGCTGCCCGTCCTCATCATACTTGATGTATTGTTCGATCGCGGCCTGCTTCTCAGCCTCGAACTCGCTCAGTTCCTCGGCAGAGGGCTCGGACGGCTCTTCCTCCGGCGCCGATACCGGGACAGGCGCAGTCGTAGCGGCTGGGTAGACCACATCGTCCACGTAGATCCCCACGCCGCCGTTATTGATCTTCTCGGCGTGGATCGCGTCGCCGTCAATGCTGAAATACCAGGGATCCTTCTCTTCATCGTCCGGATAGAGTTCCTGGACCTTGCCCGTGGGCAGCGCGCTGGTGAAATAGATCTTGTCACCGACGCCGAAGCACTGGTTGATGCGGCCGACGTTGCCCTGCGGCTGCACATAGTCAGGCAGATACACGAACTCCGGAGTGTCGGGGTTTTCAGTGTTTCCGCCCTTATTGGGATCTTCCCCGCCGCCGGATTTTTTTCCGCAGCCGCCGAACGCGGCGATCAGAAGGACAGCCGCGAGGAAAAGAGTCAGGATTCGAATCGGTTTTCTGTACATATTACACTCTCCATGCGCTGGTTGCGCAGCCTTATGACGCGCGGAACACGCTTTTGTTCCGCGCGAGTCAGCATAACTTGAGATTGCATACGAATCTCATCAGATTTGCAAAGTCAAAAAGAATTTTTAAGGAAATCGCGACGCGTCTGACATCACAGCAGCATGATGTCCGCGTCCGCACACGCTTTGATCGTTTCCGCGTCCCACACGGAGGCCTGCACCTCGCCGATATGCGCCTTGCCGAGCAGGATCATGCTCAGCCGGGACTGTCCGATGCCGCCGCCGATGGTCAGCGGCAGCTCGCCGGCAAGCAGCATACGGTGATAGAGCAGCCCCCGCCGGTCGTCGCAGCCGCTCTCGCGCAGCTGCCTGTCCAGCGACTCGGGGTCGACGCGGATGCCCATGGAGCTGATCTCGAAGGCGCTGTCCAGCAGATCGTTTCGCAGCAGGATGTCGCCGTTCATGGTCCAGTCGTCGTAATCCGGGCTGCGGCCGTCATGCTTCTGTCCGGAACGCAGGCGCCCGCCGATGCCCATCAGGAACACGGTGCCGTGCTCCCTGGTGATCAGGTCCTCCCGCTCATGCGGGGTCTTGTCCGGCCAGCGGTCCTCCAGTTCCTGCGCCGTGACGAACTTTACGTTCCGGTCTACCTTCGGCACCTGGAGCAGCTTGGGATAGATGGCCTGCAGGGTATCCTGCGTGTCGCAGACCGCCCGGACGATGTCGATCACCGTACTCTTCAGGTAGTCGAGATTGCGGTCGCGTTCAGTGATGACCTTCTCCCAGTCCCACTGGTCGACATACACCGAGTGCAGATTGTCCAGCGACTCCTCGTCGCGCCGTATGGCATTCATGTCTGTGTAGATGCCTTTTCCCGGGTAGAATTTATAGCGGTGGAGCGCCATGCGCTTCCACTTGGCCAGAGACTGGACGACCTGCGCCTCCGTTCCCGTAAAGGGGATGGAAAAGCTGACCGGCCTCTCGACGCCGTTTAGATTGTCGTTCAGTCCCGTATTCTCCTCCACGAACAGAGGCGCTGACACGCGGTAGATGTTCAGCGCGGCAGAAAGGTTGTCCTCGAACAGTCTGTGCAGCAGGCCGATCGCCGTCTGCGTATCGTAGACGCCGAGTATGCTTTTATATCCTTCCGGAATGCGGATGCTCATTTTCCTCTCTCCTCTGCTCAGGATAGTTCTTCGATCAGATCGTTATAGATCTGCTCCGCCTTCCGGCGAAAGTTTTTCTCCATAGCCTCGGCCTGCGCCTCGTCCGCCGCAAGCAGCGCCAGGGAGACGAGCTCTCCGACGCCGTCGCCCATGGACAGTTCAACGCGTACGCCCCCGCTTTTCACCGGACTGTGCGCGGTATGGATCATCGCGAGCCGGTTCATGGCGCGGATAATGGGTTCCATTGCACGGTCGACGCGGACTCTCGCGGTATAAGGCAGGCTGCTTTCGACCGCCGCGGCATTGCGGTCACCCTTCTCTGTTGCGATGTAGCCTCCCTCGACGTGCTCGCTGTGTCCGCTGTCAGTCAGTTCCGACAGGCACTGAATGTAGTCGAAATAGCTTACTCCCTCATCCTGCAGAACCAGCTCGCCGAGCCTCTCGCGATCGATGGGTGCCGGCAGCCGGCGCAGAATATAAAGGATCAGTATCTTCAGGTCCAGTTCATCATGTATATAACCGTATCGTTCCATGGAATCACCGCCAATCTACTATATACAGCCTTATTATGTAATCCTACCACACTTCCATTAAAAAAGGAAACACTTTTTTCAATCTTGCGGCGCCGAGTCGCCGACGGCTCCGCCGCTGTCCGCGCCCGTGCCTTCGAGCTGCTGCAGCACCGCAGAAACCGTCATACCGGGCACGGAAAGGGCCGGAAGTCCCGATCTGTTCTTCCGGCCCTTTCTTCGATGATCCCGATGCGCGATATTTCTCTAGAAACTGCGAGCCTACTCTCCTCGAACGTCAAATTCCGCTCCCATGAAGCTGCGAAGATTCTCCAGCCCTTCCTGCATGCTTCTGTACATCGGCTCTGTCATATAGTCCGAGCTTCCGTTCTTATAGGCATCCGAGGCCGCCCGGAGATCGAGCAGCCGATAACGCCATCCGGCGTCCGTGATTCCGTAGTCGTACAGATTCATCATGAAAAGCGGGACGTACTTTACGTTCTTGATTACCGTCTCGCCGCTGCCGAGATCCTTTTCCAGATCGATGTTCACCACGGCGGTTAGATTCGTATAGAGATCCACCTGACAGGAGACAAGATTGCCGAGGCAAAAACAGATATAGCCGGTCTTCTCGCGGCCGTTCAGGTCGGTTACCTTCCGCAGCTCCATAGGCTCAGGCACGTGCGTGTGCCCGCCGAGGATGAGATCCGCCCCCTGCTCGAAGAGGTGGTCTGCCATCGCGTACTGATCGCGGTTCGGAGTTGTCTGGTACTCAGCGCCCCAGTGCATGAAAACGGCGATCACGTCGGCGCCGCTCTCCCGGGCAGCTGCCATATCCGCGTCGATACGCTCATAGTCGATTTCCCGCAGCGTTGTCATATAGTCCTTGTAGAACACGTTCGTCACATAGGGGAACTCGTCCACGGGTATGCCGTTTGTGCCATAGGTGAATGAAAGGAACGCGATCTTTATGCCGTTTATCTTCGCGAATGCGATGCCGTTCGAGGCGTCGCGCTCCTCCTGCGTGCGGTAGGTTCCCACGTGTGCGATGCCGTTCTCGTCGAGTACGTCCAGCGTGCGGACTAGGCCGCCCTTGAAGCTGTCCATGCAGTGATTGCTTCCGGTGTTGATGAGATCAAACCCCAGGTTTTTCAAGCTCACCGCGAGACCGTCCGGCGACTTGAACAGCGGATAGCCCGTGTATTCCGCCGTACCGGCGAATGTGGTCTCGAGCGTAGCGACCGCATAGTCCGCATCCTCGATATAGGCAGCCGCGCCGCGGAACACGTCCTTATAGTCATAGCTTCCGTCTGCGCGCCTGGCCTCGGCGTTCAGGCCGTCATGCGGCACGATATCGCCCGCGACCGCCAGCCGTGCGCGCACGGTCTCCCCGCTCGGCGTCGGCGAAGGCGTCTCCGGCGTCGGCTGTTCGTCCGGTCTGTCCGGCGTCGCATCCCCGTCAGGCCCGATGTCCGAAAGCAGATCCGGCGTCGGCGTCTCGGGCTCAGGTGTCCGGTAATCCAGCATCGGGGTCGTCTCCGCGGTTTTCGGCGGACGTCTGGCGATATACTGGCTCCCCGTGATATACAGCAGCGCGGCGATCAGCAGAACCAGAAGGATCGTCTGCAGTCCTTTTTTGGCAGATCCATGGATTACTCCTCTGAATTATGATTTTTTAGAGTATCTCGAACTCTTGCATAGAAATTGTAACACAGAATCCAAAAAAAGAAAGTGAAAAAACATTTCGGTTGTGGTACGATGGTAATATGGATAATTGTAACGTCAGATTTGTCAAAAACGAACGCTTCAAAGCCCGGATCGAGAATTGGGCATCGGACGGCTCAGGCGTGTGCCGCATCGGCGGACGTGCCGTCTTCGTCAAAGGCGCGCTGCCGGGTGAGATATGGGATCTCAAGCTCGTACGCGTGACAGCCTCCGCGGCATGGGCGCGCGGAGAAAAGCTTCTATTCTCCTCTTCCGCGCGTCAGGAGCCGGCTTGTCCCGTCTATGGCAGGTGCGGCGGCTGCGCCCTGCTGCACGCCGCTTATGACGCAGAGCTGGAATGCAAGCTTTCCCGGGTGAATGAGGCGCTTCGGCGCATAGGCGGTCTGGATTTCCAGATTTCAGAAATCCTTGGCGCTGAAAAAACGGAGGGCTACCGCAACAAGTCCATTCTCTCGGTCGCTGCCGGTGAGAACGGCCCCGTCGCTGGTTTTTTCCGGCAGCGCAGCCATGAAGTCATTCCCGCGGAGCGATGTCTGCTGCAGACGCCTCTCGCCGCAGATTCCGCGCGCGCCGTGCTCGACTGGATGCGGGCGAATGCAATCGAGCCCTATGACGAAGCCAGTGGCAAGGGACAGGTTCGCCACATCTACACGCGCTGCGCCTTCCGTACAGGCGAGGCTATGGCCTGCATCGTTACGGCGCGGGGATTCGGCGCAGCGGCAACGGCTGATCTCGTCAGAGCTCTGCGTTCGGCATGCCCTGCTCTGACAAGCATCGTGCTGTGCGTAAACAAGACGCGCGGCAACACCGTGCTCGCGGGCGATTTCCATATACTCTGGGGCAGCGAATCAATCACGGAAGAACTCTGCGGCCTGCGCTTCGAACTCTCTCCACTCTCCTTCTTCCAGGTCAACCCCCCGCAGGCGGAAAAGCTTTATGCCAAGGTGCTGGAATATGCATCGCCGGATGGCATCGGGACGGTGCTCGACCTCTACTGCGGGACAGGAACGATCAGTCTCTGCCTCGCGCGCGGAGCAAAGCAGGTTATCGGTGCGGAACTGGTTCCCGAGGCCGTGGAAGATGCCCGCGCCAACGCTGCACGAAACAGCATTGAAAACGCACGTTTTCTCTGTGCAGATGCTGCCGAGGCCGCAAAAACGCTTCAGTACGAGGGTGTGAAGCCTGACGCCATCGTCGTCGATCCTCCGCGCAAGGGACTGACCCCTGACCTTATAGACACGATAGCTGCCATGTTCCCATCCCGGGTGGTCTACGTTTCCTGCGATCCAGCCACACTTGCCCGCGATCTTAAGCAGTTCTCCGCTCTCGGTTATCTGCCCCGACATGGCGTTGCAGTAGATATGTTCACGCATACGGCACACGTCGAGACGGTTGTTTTACTTTCCAAGGGAAACATCTCGAGTCAGAATGTCAGAGTAGAGTTCTCTCTTGAGGACATGGACATGTCCAGATTTCAGCAAGGGGCTACATACGAGCAGATCCAGAATTGGGTGCAGGAGAAGTACGGTTTCCATGTATCACACCTGAATGTTGCCCAGGTAAAACGGAAACACGGGATCATCGAGCGGGAGAATTATAATAAGGCGAAATCTCCGGATTCTAAACAACCAGGATGTCCGGAGGAAAAGGTAAAGGCTATAGAGGCAGCTTTGAAGCATTTTCAAATGATTGAATGAGACAGGCCAAATGACAGAAAATGCCCGCGGTTTTGAGGCTATAAAACAGGAGGACGCGCATGGATAAGAAAACAATTCTGGATACCCTCGCCCTGAACGCCTTTGAAAAGGGCGGTTTCAACGGAACCTGGCTTTACGCCGAGCACGGCGAGATCGTGTCGAAAGGCGCAGTCGGTTTCAGCGATTTGGAGGACAAGGTTCCGCTTCGCGAGGACTGTCTCTTTGACCTTGCGTCCGTCAGCAAGCAGTTCACTGCGGCGGCGGTGATGCTGCTGCGGCGCAGAGGGCTGCTGTCTCTCGAGGACGAGATCACGAAATTCTTCCCGGAAATCCCCTACAAGGGCGTGACAGTACGGCATTTGCTGAACCACACCGGCGGCCTACCCGATTACATGGACTGGGTGGACAAGATTGCCAAGGAGGAAAAGACGATCCCGAATAACGCGGTCATCGTCCGCTTCCTCTGCGAGTGCGGTGAGGAGGCGTCCTTCGCCCCGGGCGAGCAGTTTGAATACTCCAACACCGGCTACTGTTTGCTGGCGCAGATCGTGGAGACCGTTGCGGGCGTGCCTTTTGAAGATTTCCTGCGGGACAACATCTTTGAGCCCGCCGGGATGCACGCGACGCGCGTCTACCACCGCCGGAAGGACAAGGTTGCGATCCCGAATCTCGCCTGGGGACTGTCGCTACCGCTGGGCTCGGATCGCTATGAGCTCCCGGACGGGCTGCCGGGGGATAGCGCGGCCGTTACCTGCGACGGCGCGAACGGGGACGGGCTGGTGCACTCCAACATCTTTGACCTGTTACAATGGGACCGGGCACTGCGTGCGGAAAAGGTGCTTACGAAGGAGGAACAGATGCTGATGGCCACCCCCGGACGACTCAACAACGGGGAAATCGGCATCGACAAGGACGAGGACGATGATCCCGATTACGGCTACGGCTTCGGCTGGGACGTGCTGGATGATCCTGATTTCGGCCTGATCGTCTGCCACAGCGGCGGCTGGCCCGGTTATTCCAACTGGTACGAGCGCTTTGTGGACGCAGACCGTGTTTTGATCCGCCTCCGCTGCCGCGACGTGCGGGATGAGCGGGCCTGGCAGTCCTTTTCCAGGGGCTTGAAAGCAATCACGAGGGACAAAGAACCGGGGAGAGTCCGCAGCATCGAGGAACTCGCCATTCAGAACCCGGACAAGAGCGGCTGGGCCGCACTCTGCGGAAAATACGACTATGCTATCAGTGACTTCCGCATCGAAGAGATCTTCCTGCAAGACGGTGAGCTGTATGCACAGGCAAATGACGACGGGAGGGCGCTTGAGCTGCGGCTCTATCCGTTGGGAGAGAAGACCTTCGGAATTAAAGATCTCGATGCGGACCTGGCACTAAGCGACGGTACACTGACGCTGTATGGGGTGATGGGGAAGAAAACCGAATAGAATTCCCGCGGCACAGGGAAACAATGAGCACTACAGGGATTCAGAAACAGGAGATTATTTTATGAACAAGCTGTTTCACGGCGTGGACGTGAATCAATTATTGAAAATACAGGGAAGAAAAGGATACGGCGTGAGCCTGGCCCTTGCCAAAGGGGAAGAACTCGAGACTTTCTGCTCCGGCAGCGGACGCTTCGGGCAGGACTTCCCGGTGAACCCGGATATGCTGTTCCAGGCCGCCTCCATTTCGAAGCCCATGTTTGCCATGACGGTGCTGCGGTATGTGGACAAGGGGATCATTGATCTGGACGCGGACATTTCGGGCGTCGTTTCGGACTTTGTCAAAGGGCCGTTGTCCTTTTCTGCACTGTTAAGTCACACAGCGGGCATCAACGTCCACGGGTTTCCGGGCTACCGGGCGGATCACGCGCCGCTCACGCTGGAGGACGTTATTGCCGGGCGAGGCAACACGCCGAAGATCCGCAGGATCAAGCCCTACGGAAAGCAGTGCATGTATTCCGGCGGCGGTATCACGCTGGCGGAGCTGGCCTTTACACGCTTCACGGGAATTACTCTGCGAGACGCCTTTCAGAAGGAGATCGCCGAGCCTCTGGGACTGATACGAACCGGCTATTTCCAGCCGCTGGATGAGGAACTGGTCGCAAACGCCGCCTTTGCCGGCAGGTACGCATACAGGGAAGATCCCGCGCACGGCTATCATTATTACCCGGAGCATGCAGCGGCGGGAATGTGGACAACGCCGACAGAACTGACGAAACTCGGTATCGCGCTTTCCAGAAGCGTTCGGAAGGGAGGCCTGCTCAAAAAGGAGACCGCAAAGCGCATGGTGACGCCGGTCATGGACGGTTACGGCCTGTGCATAGCCCGGGACGACCACATCCCGGACCAGGTCTGCCACACCGGAGGCAATGAAGGCTTCATCGCCTATTGGACGCTCTCACTGACGGAGGACCTCTGTGCTGCCGTGATGTTCAATGGCTCCAACCGGCTCAACGGAACTGTGTTCGATCCAATGGCTGAGTTCATCGACGGCCTGATCAAAAGCGAAAAAGCGTGAGGAGCGATTATAGTGGATATGTTTCACTATTACAGTTCTGCGGAGACGGTCGTTCTTCTTTGTCGGAAAGCCGAACAAGCTGACCAACATATCGCAGTGGATTATGAACCTCAGGGAAGGCATATGGAGAAGAGATTATAACTGCTCAGTTTACAGATACAAATCGCAGTTTGACGGAGGAAGCAAGAATGATTCGCCTGGAAAAACTTACATAGAAGACATCCGGGAACGGATCCAGACGATTCGGAGTGAGCAGATATCCGGCGAGAATGTGTATCAACTCTTACTGGCATTCGATGAACTGTACGGCGAGATGGACGAGCCTGGTAAGAAGGAGCTCCTGCGGGCAATCATTGAGCGGATCGATCTGTATCCGGAAAAGCGGGAAGACGGCTGCTGGATCCGGAATATCGTGTTTACTTTCCCGGTTCCGATTCAGGGGCATGAGGTCAAGGAATTGCCCTTGGAAAAGTCAACGCTTATTGAGACCGTCTGTCTACTAACACATCAGATCCCAGACTGAACAAGTATTTCTACATGAAGTACATGTAGTAATCAGTCAAACGGTATTTATGAGGACAAGTTTGAAACTGAGTAGTAATCGGGACAGCCCGAAAAGAGGCACGAAAAGGCAGCCGCATGTACTGCGGCACAAAATGAGCGCAG